>NZ_JAHLPI010000005.1:0-97453 GCF_018917825.1 Ruminococcus sp. MSJ-25 | reverse complement strand
ATGAGAGATAGGCTTCCTTTCTGATTTGAATTTGGTGTGGTAACTTTATTTTATCAGATTTTTGTCTATCTCTCTTTTCTTTTTTCTTAATTTTGTCCAATATCTATTGTAGCACTACATCAAGCTATGCTAAATTTGCGGTAATCCCTTGACAACAATTGAGGGACAGTTTATAATAAAAAAGTATACAATTATATCAATTTATATATTTGCAAAGTTGAAGGAGAAATAATTAATGTGTGTTGTTATTCCTGATTGCACTTCTTGCAAGAATTTTAAAGGTAAAAATAAGACTGGATTATTCTACTGTAGTGCCTTTCCACAAGGACTTCCTAAAAAATATTTTTGGGGAAATATACCTGTGAGAAATATATCAGAATGTGCAAATAAAATCAGGTTTGAAGAAATTGATGATTAGTATATAAAACAATTATTTTATAAATTTTCTCAAAACAGTTGATTTTACAGCGAAAATATGATAAAATTATAGTAATATATTTTATGAAAGGAACGATAGTTAATGAACGACAAGAAACCTATGGTCATGAGAATACTCGTTCTCGCTTTGGTTGCCGCACTTATACTCGGTCTGATCGTCGGAACTGTCATTAGTGCTGTATAATGGTGCATATCGGAAATAGCTGGGACGATATTCTGGCTGATGAGTTTAAAAAGGAATATTATTTGAAACTCCGTGAATTTTTGAAATACGAATATTCACACTTCACTGTTTATCCTGATATGCATGATATCTTCAATTCATTGAAGTACACGCCTTATGAAAACGTCAAGGCTGTTATCATTGGACAGGATCCTTACCATGGTCCGGGACAGGCTCATGGTCTTTGTTTTTCCGTTAAAGCTGGTGTTAATCCACCACCGTCTTTGCAGAATATTTTTAAAGAACTTAATGCTGATCTTGGTATCTCTATCCCTAATAATGGCGAGCTTACTGATTGGGCTAAGCAGGGCGTGCTGATGATGAACACTGTTCTTACTGTTCGTCAGGGTCAGCCTAATTCTCATAAGGGTAAAGGCTGGGAGCAGCTTACTGACGCTGTAATAAAAAAGCTTAATGAGCGTAATGTGCCTACTGCGTTTATCCTTTGGGGTGGCAATGCGAAGGCTAAGGCACCACTTATAACGAACCCTATTCATGCAGTATTCAAGGCAGCTCATCCATCTCCATTGTCTGCGTATAATGGTTTTTTCGGATGCAGGCATTTTTCTAAGGTTAACGATTTCCTTGTAAACAACAATATTCAACCAATAGATTGGACAATAAGCAATAAGTAAAAAAATAACCTCGGTTTGTATCACTACAGACCGAGGTTTTATTTTTATAGTTTTTTGATGTGCTGTATTAGCAACGCTACGCCCGTTACAATGAGATTGTAGACGATAACTAACGTTGGAGTAAGCTGAACAAAAGATCCTGCCAGCATCATTATAAGGGCTATGAGCGCCGCAAGTATCGTTGCACCATACATCACTGACGCACCAAGTTCTGCGGTAAATTTGAGCCTTTTTGCGCCTATCACAAGCATTGCAAATGACGGAAAATGTCCGCTGCAAAGCATTGATGAAGCCTGACGTGGAACGTACTCGGTTTCGCTTTCGTAATCCTTGTGATATCTGAAGCTGAGAAGCTTAACGCTGTCGCTTTCAATATCAAAGAGGTCAGAGAGAAAACGCTGTGAAAGAAAGCCGTCAACTGTTCTTATTACTGTTGTGATACCTTCAAGTTCAAGCTCCTGAAGCCAACGTGTAACGGACAGATTAGGCGATACCTGAATAACGAACATTGCTGCTGTTATTCCGGAAATAGAAAGATAGACAGCAACATTACCATTTGTATACTCCTTCTCTTTTGCTTCTGACGGCAGGCCGTCAATAGAGTGGTTTTCCATAAGCTCTCTTGTACCAAGAAGTACACGTTTGTTTTCTATCCAGCCCGAAAGTCCAAGACCGTCCTCATAAATGTAGCTTTCAACAGGATAAAGCAACTCAGTCTTGCCTCTGAGCATTTTGTAGAATGTAGACTTAAGAACACTTCCCGATTGGCAGCTAAGGCTTGCCGCCATTAAAATGCAGTCTTCAATAGAAATAGCTGAGAGAAGCTTAAGGTTTGCAAGCTCAATGCTTCCTTTAGGGAAAAGCTGTTCAGCGTCAACAAGAAGTGAATTTGTGTCAGCAAATTCATCAACAGAAGAATATCCCAGCATTACCGCTGAATACTGCAAATACTTCTTTGTAGCTCTTGCCAGAGGTACATTTACTATAAGCATTACCGCAAACGAAGAACACATGGTAACAGTGCCTGAGAAAGCCGCAAGTGCTATAAACAAACGTTCTTTCATGTTTGACGCACCCTTATCAAATATAAGTGACAAAAGTGCTATAACAACGCCTGCAATGAGGATATAAGGACTTATTTTCTTTGAATACTCATCTGAGATATCAGAAGTGTAGCTGTTCTTCATAAAATCGTCCACAAACTCGGTCTTGCGCATAGCTGCTATCTTTGGCTCTGCAACAGCACCTCTTGTGAAGTTTTCTGCTATTTCCTCATCTTCAACGGATGTAACTGCATATCTCTCAAAATCTCCTGCAACGTACCTAAAATTACGCTCAGTACGTTTTACCACCATAAGTTTTCCAAGAGTATTGAATATCAGACCCACGATTGCAACGGATATGTAAACATGGTAAACACTGTCACGAATAGACTCAGGGTCAAATAGATTTATTATTCCTGCAATGACGGTAATAAAAATACCTATCGCTGCTATTGTATCATTATCTGCCTCTTTTTTAAATAGGCTTTTCATTCCTGCAAGAAGCACGTTATAGCACACCGCTATAGAAATAAGGCCCAAAATAGTGTTTGCAAACAGATATGCCGCAGGGGTTATCGTTCTGTCAAATGTCTTTATAAGAGGCAGTTCCAAGTCATTTGCAACCGTGATGAATGTGCTGAAAATGCCCGTAAACAGAAGTACACAAAGCCTTAGAACAAGGTTACTCTTCACATGACGGATAGAGCCAAAGACCTTTTCGGCGTCATCAAACTTCTTAAATTCCGTCTGCCCTGCTTTGTCTTTATCGTTTGTATCATCACTGTCAGGCTCGCTTTCCTGCTCGTCAGTTTTAAGAACAAAGCTGTCAACTTTCTTCTTTCTGTGCTGTGACAATATAGAGGATTTTTCCTCATAGGTGGCGTCATCAGGGATAAGTGCCTTGTCAAACTCCTCTGTTTTCGGGATTATTTTTCCCGTCAGTCCCATTTTGATATCTTTAAGGCTTGCCCTATTCACAGGCGGAATGCTCTGCTTTGCAGCCTTGCCTTTTTTATGTTTGGTGAGATTATTTATAAGTGCAGCATTTTCCTCGTTACGTTTTTTATCGTTCGTATGATCTGATGCCAATTCATCATCAAAATCTGTTGCTTTTATTGGATCATAGCCGTCACTGTCTATATCGCTGTCATCATTATCTTTTTCAATACTCTCATCAATATTAGTATCTTCATTTAAAATTTCATCGTTTTCCTGTGACTCGTCAGCTTTTAAATCGTTTTCAACTTTTTCGCTGTATTCTGAAATTATATCGTCTATTGAGAATTTATCAGCCAAAGCTTTAACCTCCCTGTTTCTTATAGATTTCTCTGTCTTACGGCTTCATACATAAAAATGCCCGCCGCAACGGAAGCATTCAAAGAATTGACTTTGCCTGCCATAGGCAAACTAAGCAAAAAATCACATTTATCTTTTATTAAACGTCCCATGCCAAAGCCCTCAGAGCCGACTATCAGCCCTATAGGACCAGTTAGCTTAACTTCAGTATAGCTCTGTCCCTCGCCGTCAGTTCCGTATATCCACACACCGTTTTCTTTAAGCATATCAATAGTTGCTGCAAGATTTGAAACTCTTGCAACAGGCAACCAGCTTGCTGCACCTGCGGACGTTTTGAAAACAGTTGCGTTCAATGATGCACTTCTTCTCTTTGGAATGATAACGCCGTGAGCACCTGCCGCCTCAGCCGTTCTGATTATTGCACCAAGATTGTGCGGATCTTCTATCTCATCGCAAATGATAATGAAAGGATCCTCTCCCTTTTCATTTGCGATGCTGAGAATATCCTCCGGAGACACATACTCCGCACACGCACCCATAGCAATAACACCCTGATGTGAAGCTCCCCTGCTCATATTGTTGAGTTTTGTTTCGGTAACACGCTTGACATTTATGCCTTTTTCCTTTGCAAGTCTACAAATAAGTGTTATAGAGCCTTTAGCCTCAGGGTTAATATAGATAGTGTCGATCAGCTTATTTGCTTTTAAAGCCTCGATAACAGGGTTTCTGCCAATTATAAGCTGCAGTTCATTTTCTTCGTCTAAATTATTATTTTTATCTTGATAATTACTCATTGAATTTTCCTTTTCAAAAAAATATACTACTCGTAATTATACCACAAAAAAACCATAATGCCAATAGTAAACAGGCTTTTTATATAGACTTTCGACGATTTACACAAATTTTATCAATGATATTTATGCTTATCACATACACAATGCGATAAGCAGCAGAACAAGCATTGCCACACCTATTATAGTTGATATCACAGCCGCAAAGTTGAATTTTCTGTTTGTCGAAAACATTTTGTCCCCCGTTATCGCACTTGCGATATCAACAGCATTTTTTCTTAAAATATCAGGGTGTAGATGATTTTTATTTGCGTTTACAAATAATAGAATCTTATCAAAACATTCATTTTCTGTACACTTTATTTCGATGATTTGTTTATTAATTCCTTTGAGCATGACGGTCAACTCCTCTGAATACCAATTACTTGATTATATTACTGATTGTTGGCATTTAAAAAGTGCAATATTCAACATTTCAACGCAAAAATGTTGAATATGAAAAGTTTTCAACATTCGTAGGGGCATTTTCTGTTGAAAACCATGTTGAAAACGTTGAAAACTCATGGTTTTATCGGTATTTGCAGGCTGTTGAAAACTTCATATTATAACGAAAATCGACCATTCAAGCGAAAAAACGCTAACATTTGGGAACAAATACATACGAGAATGTTACGAATATATTAACATACAAACTTGTTTGTTGAAGGTTATTTGTTAGCAGTGGAATAACCGCACTTTACATAATTTTTGAATTTGTTTGAGAATAAATTTACAATGCTAGATCCAAAGTACAAAAAAATGACCCGATCAAAGAACAATGACCTATTAAATAATATAAGCTGATCTTCTGTACATATAATTGTACTTTTACAATCTTCTGCATAAAATCTAAGCTGTAACCATTGTAACGAAAAGTAACGAAAATTTCTTATCTTGTGGTAAGAAATTTTATAGCACGCTCTATGGAGTCTTTTGAGTTTCCCCAATCGGCATTTGCTCCTGTGTTACGGTAGTCATACATCTTGCAGTAGTGTGATACGTCCGCTTCAAGAGTGTCAAGATATTTGCTTGTCAGCTCGCCGCAAGCGTCAATAAACTGCTTCTGATATTTCTTATCCATATTTTCAGTACACATAGACACTAAAAGGTCATAGTGCGGCAGACAAAGCATTTCCTGCTGAGCAAAAAGATCTCTGAAATCACGCTGTTGAACATACATCTCAAACAGCGTAACGAGTATCCTTGACATTCCCCAATCCACCTTGCTGCATACAAAACATTCGTTATTTACTGCGCTGACTTTCTTTTGCTTTGCTGTCTTGCCCTCAAACATTTTCTTTCGTGTGAAAATATGCTTTTGCATATCCTGCAAATGTGATTGAAGCATAAGCGCAAGTGACAGTCTATTTTTGCAGGCTCTCATCTGTTCAAAATGTGTTTTGCAGAAACCGAGCTTATTGGTCTCAATACGCACGTCTGGCTCCATCATAGCCGCTCCCATTATGTATTCAACAGTTCTCTGCTCCAACGTATCACGCAGGCGGCATATTGGGCAGCCGCATTTCGGCTCAAATATATCTGTGACAGGTATTGTCAGAATGCTTTCTCTCATATGATCTATCCTTTCTTAGATATGTTTATTTTATCCGCTTGAAAAATTCTAATATTTATAGTATAATATTTTTTGTAGAATTTTGCAAGTAGATTCGATGATTTTATGATAAATAGGAGCTGAATTTTATGGATTATACACAAAGTGGCAGTGACATTTTGCTGAAACAGCCTGATTTTGGACTAGATGACACACTTGATTGCGGACAGGCTTTTCGCTGGGAGAAGATAGATAAAAAAACTTACAGCGGAGCTTTCCTTAACAACAAACTTACCATAAGTGAGGAACCCGAAAATGGCGTGTTTAGGCTTCATGACACTACTATGCAGAACTTTGAAAACATTTGGACTGATTATTTTGACCTGAATACTGATTACGGGGAGCTTAAACGCCGTTTTTCTGAGGACGAAACTCTGTCAAAGGCCTGTTCCTTTGCAGGCGGCATAAGAATACTCAGGCAAGACAGTTGGGAAGCGTTATCTTCCTTTATAATAAGTCAGAACAACAATATCCCAAGGATAAAGGGCATTATAGGACGTCTGTGTGAGCATTACGGCGGCTACCCTTCTGCTGAAGATATGGCAGATGAAACTATAGACAGCCTTGCGTATCTGCGTTCAGGGTTCAGAGCAAAATATCTTGTTGACGCCATTGAAAAGGTTTTGAGCGGTGAGATAGACTACCAAAAGATAAAAGAAATGCCCCTTGACGATGCACGAAACGAGCTTATGAAGATCAAGGGCGTTGGTCCGAAAGTTGCTGATTGTACACTGCTTTTCGGCTTTTACAAAACGGACGCTTTCCCAAAAGACGTGTGGGTGAAGCGAGTGCTTGCACAATGGTATCCGAACGGACTTCCATCTTGTGTGAAGGGTGTCGAGGGCATTGCACAGCAATATCTATTCCACTACATAAGAAATACCCAGAAATAACAAAAGACCCGATCGTAGAGTTTTCCACGGTCGGGTCTGATATTTTATTACATAGACTCTGGGCAAGTTATCTTGAGCATATCAAGAATATTCTTTATTACCTGCTTAACTGCAAGTGAAAGTGAAAGTCTTGCCTGCATAACGCTCTCGTCTTCTCCCATGATACGGCAGTTGTTATAGAACTTGTGATACATTGTAGCAAGGTCTATAACATACTTTGTTACCTTAGCTGGGTCATAAGCCTTTGCAGCCTCGTTTATAACGTTCGGCAGAGTAGCAAGGTGTTTTATCATCTCCTGCTCCTCAGGCGCTGTGAGGACGCTGAGAGCCGCCTTGTCGAGGCTCTTAACTTCAATGCCCTCTTCGTTCATCTTTTTAAGGACAGAACAAATTCTTGCGTGTGCATACTGTACATAATAAACTGGGTTCTGGCTTGTCTGAGATACAGCAAGGTCAAGGTCAAAATCGAAGTGAGAATTAGGCTCACGGAGATTGAAGAAAAATCTTGCTGCGTCTATCGGTATTTCATCAAGAAGAGTTGACAGAGTGATAGCTTTGCCTGAACGCTTTGAAAGCTTATACTTTTCACCGTTACGGACAAGGTTTACCATTTGCATGATAACAATGTCAAGTCTGTCAGCGTCAACACCAAGTGCTGTCATAGAAGCTTTAATACGAGCTATATATCCGTGGTGGTCCGCACCAAAAATATCTACAGCCTTATCGAATTTTCTTACTGCAAGCTTGTTGTAGTGATATGCGATATCAGGCACAAGATATGTTGGCACACCGTTTTCACGAACGAGAACTCTATCCTTTTCGTCACCGAACTCTGTTGTTTTAAACCAAAGGGCACCGTCTTTTTCATAGGTATGACCGCTTGCTTTGAGCTGTTCGATAACTCTCTGAACTGAGCCGTCCTTGTGAAGTGTGCTTTCGTTGAACCACTTGTCATACTGTATTCTATATTTGCCAAGGTCGTCGTGAAGCTTCTGAATGTTCTTTGGCAAGGCAAAATCGCAAAGTGCCTGACGGCGTTCCTCGCTGTCAGCGTTCACATACTTATCGCCGTATATCTCATTGAATGCGTTTGCATGGTCGATTATGTCCTGACCCTTATAAGCGTCCTCCGGAAGCTCAGTTTCAGGCTTATATATCTGAAGATATCTAACTTCGAGTGAAGTCTTGAACTTCTCTATCTGATTGCCTGCGTCATTGATATAGAACTCTCTTGCTACCTCATAGCCTGCCTTTTCAAGAACAGACGCAAGACAATCGCCTATAGCTCCGCCTCTTGCATTGCCTATGTGCATAGGACCTGTTGGATTTGCAGAAACAAATTCCACAAGAACGCTCTTTCCTGCGCCAAGGTCAGTTTCACCGTATTTCTCTTTCTGCTCCAAAACAGTGGCAACTACAGTTGCATACCATTCAGTAGAATAGAAAAAGTTGATGAACCCAGGACCTGCCACTTCACATCTTGCAAAGTATGAGCCGTTAAGGTCTATCTTTGATACGATAGCTTCTGCTATTTTTCTTGGATTGTTTCTGAAAGGTCTTGCACATACCATTGCGGCATTAGTGGAAACGTCACCGTTTTTTGAGTCGGCAGGTATCTCCGTATTAAATGCAGGAACAGGCTCTGCTGGAAAAGTTCCGTCTGCAACAAGCTCGCCCATAGCCTTCATTACAAGCTCCTTAGCCTGAATAAATGCGTCGCTTATGAGATTAGTCATATTATTTTTCCGTCCTTCCAAATATAATTATGCGACAACATTTGCCGCTTTTACTTCTATAGCTATCTCAAAATCACCGATATAGCTTGAATTGACATCTAAAACATAGTGAAAGAAAAGCATTCCACCGTTTTCGTCAAGATCTGATTTTATGGTTTTAGCGGTTATGCCTATCATAAAATCACCGTATGGAGTGCCATAAACGCAATGCTGCTTTTCGCCTATATCAACAACAAGATTCGCTTCAACCGTTCCGGTTCTGTTCATAGTCACCTTGCGGCATCCTTCGGTTTCTAGCGTTGTAACGCTTCCTTCAAATCCTGTTGCCTCAGACTCCTCATACGATATGCGATATCCTTTTTCGGTTGCTTCATAAAGTCCTGCTGAGATAAGCTCTGTTTCTTCTTTGGTATTACCGTCGCTTTGACGGCTAACAAGTTTTATTGATACTTCCTTGCTGGTCAAATAAAATCCTCCAGTTTACAGCTTTAGGCTGCATTTTGATATTTGTGCATTGATATTGTTTCCGAGAAAACGTTCAACATTCTCAGAAAACAGCTCAACGCTGTCGGTACAGTAAAGCTCAAGGCTCTCACGCTCTTCTCTTTCAGCCGTATCATCGCTGTATGAAAGGGAGTTGAGTGCATATTTCGCAAGCTCTGCACCTGATGAAACAAGTGTTACGCCCTCGCCCATTATATCTGAAATTAGTTCAGTGAGGTGTGGATAGTGAGTACAGCCAAGAATAAGCGTATCAACGTCTTCTTTTTTCATTATTTCAAGATACTCCTGTGCGATATACCTTGCAGGCACGCAATCAGGAGCAGTATAGCCATTCTCCACCAGTGGTACGAACATAGGGCAAGCCTTGCCGACCACCTTGATGTTAGGGTTAATGCTTCTTATAGCTTTGCCGTAAATGCCGCTCTTTATGGTCGCACTTGTGGCTATAACGCCTATCCTGTTATTCTTTGTAGCAGAGCAGGCAGCCTTTACAGCAGGCTCAACAACTCCGCTTATGGAGATATCTGACTTTATATCCATTGCAGGCAATACAGAAGAAACTGTACCGCAAGCAACGAGTATCATTTTAACGTTATGCTGTTTAAGAAACTCTATATCCTGTCTGGCATAGCTCATTATAGTCTCTTTGCTTTTTGAGCCGTATGGCACTCTTGCCGTGTCGCCAAGATAAACGATATTTTCATTTGGCAGAAGCTTTATAAGCTCTTTCACACAGGTAAGCCCGCCAACTCCTGAGTCGAAAACTCCAATGGCGGCGTTATTCATAATCAACCTCCGCCTTATCAAGTGCCAGCTTGATAAGCTTATCTTCCTGCTGTGCAGGGGTCATTCCCTCGTACTGCATAAGCTGTGGATACATACTTATAGGCGTGTGACCTGGGAGAGTATTTATCTCGTTAAGAATAACAGTGCCGTCTTTCATAAGGAAGAAGTCTACTCTTGAAAGTCCGCTGCAGCCCATTGCTCTGTATGCCTTGACAGCCGTCTTTCTTATTTCTTCAATGCTCTCCTCGCTCATTCTTGCAGGGATAAGCGTTTTGGAAGCGGCGTCATTATATTTTGCGTCAAAATCGTAAAACTCGTCATTTGCGGAGCATACTTCACCAACAGTTGAAGCAAAAGGCTCGTCATTGCCCATTACCGCACACTCGCACTCCATGCCAACTATAGTTTCTTCTACAATGACCTTACTGTCATGTGCAAAAGCAAGCTTTATGGCAGCTTTAAGTTCATCTCTGTTTTTAGCTTTTGAAACGCCCACAGAAGAACCGCAGTTTGCAGGCTTGACAAACATTGGATAGCCAAGCTTGCTTTCCATTTCGTCACACTTTTTGTCAAGATGTGAAAGCTCTGAGGTTATAATGCCTACCCACTTTGCTGTCTTTATGCCGTTTGCGTCAAGAACAGTGTGTGTAAGTCCCTTATCCATGCAGTTTGCAGAGGATATGCAGTCACAGCCTACAAATGGAATCTCAGCAAGCTGAAAAAGCCCCTGAATAGTGCCGTCTTCACCATTCTTTCCGTGAAGGACTGGGAAAATAACGTCAACTTTTACATTCTGATATTCGCCGTTTTCTCCAAGAGCGATAAAGCCCTTGTGAAGAGGGTCAGGGCTGAGAACGCATGGAACATTATCAGGGTGCTGTTCCCATTTGTTTGACGCAATATCGTCAACATCTCCTATATATTTCATCCAGTGACCTTTTTTTGTTATTCCAATACAAATAACATCATATTTGTCCTTTGGTATACTCTTTATAACGTGAGTTGCAGAAACAACAGATACGTCGTGCTCGTTTGATTTTCCGCCGAAAATAACGGCAACTCGGATCTTAGACATAAAATTTCGTCCTTTCTGAATTAGTATCATAATATTATAACATATTTCCGCTAAAATTGCAAATCTTTTTGTGCCAAAATATATGCAAAACTGCCTTGAATATTGTGTTTATTGCATAAGGCATGACTATTTGCCATAGCCCGCGACTTTTTCAAAGCTCATATTTCCACCGAAAATGTCAAGGGCAGAACCAATGGTGAAGTCTATCTTTCCATTTCCAAGTTCTTTCAGGTTATCGAGATCCTCAAATGATGAAATTCCTCCGGCATAGGTCAATGGAATGGTGCAGTATTCTCCCATTATCTTTGCTATCTGCGGCTCAATGCCCTTTGCTTTGCCCTCTGTGTCAACAGCATGGATAAGAAATTCATCGCAGTATTCTGAGAACATTTCTAGGGTCTGGCTGTTCATTTCAATATCGGTGAATTTCTGCCAGCGGTCTGTCACAACGTAATACTTCCCGTCCCTTTTGCGGCAGGAAAGGTCAAGAACAAGTCTGCTTTTGCCAACGGACTTCACCAGTCTGTTCAGATTATCGAAATTAACAACACCGTTTTTAAAAACAAAACTCGTCACGATAACATGGCTTGCACCCTTTTCAAGAAATTGTGCGGCGTTTTCGTCATTTATTCCGCCGCCTATCTGCAATCCACCCTCAAATGCGGATAATGCACTGTAGGCTTGTTCGAGGTCTGCGTTGTAAAATTCGCTGCCGACAGGGTTCAGTATAATAATATGTCCTCCTGTCAGTCCGTATGACATATAAAGCTTGCCATAATAAGCGCCGTCATATTCTGAAACGAAGTTATCCACAGCATAATTGTTTTTGTCAGAAAGGCTTCCGCCCACTATCTGTTTTACATTACCATTATGGATATCTATGCAAGGTCTGAATTTCATTGCTCTCTCCTATCTGAATTTTCTCATGTATATCACCAAAACTATATCATTTCCGTTTTGGACGCGTTGACAGTATACTTGATGATCTGTATGCTTTTCGCAGAAGCTGTCAAAAACTTTGCTAAGCCCTTTGATATTTCTCTCATTGAAGTTCGTGTCTATCTGGTCAGTTTCACTGAATTGGAAATCGCTCATATCTGACGTTACCGCCACGCTGTCCTGCATATTATCCAAAGCCTTTTCCATAAGGCTCTCTATCTCATTTACCGAGTTTATATGCGTAACTGTCTGCGTAATATAGCTGAACTTTGTACTATCTGTATCAGGAAGCTCTGTATCGTCCCAGACGTGTTTTGTTTTCATGTATTCTTTTGAGACATTAAAATACTTGTGCCTTATTGGTCTATCAGTAAAGTCAGGGATAGGATCGTCCCAGCAGACGTCAACATAATACCAACTACCGCCTATCTGAACTATGTTCCATGAGTGATCGTCGCCCTCAAAATCTGTGGCATATATGGTCTTGCAGGGTATTTCCAGCATATCCATAAAAAGCTGAAACGTTGTGGAATAACCTGAGCATATTGCTTTTCCGTTTATAAGACAGCCATATGGATTATCAGAGTTTGGCAGGCCAATACCAAGCGCATTGAGATGTGCTTCGTCATAGCTTGAACAGCCAACTATATAATCATGTACCGCAAGCTCTTTTTCGTAATCGTTCATGTCAAGGGTAATAAGTTTTTCAATGGCTGAAACGGCTTTGTTGTATATTTCAAGCTGTTTATCATCAAGATCTGCTGTATTGCCTGAGAGATAAGCCTGAGATATAGGCGTGCTGTCATAGTATTTATCACTTCCGCTTTCGCTGTCAGCACTTGATGATGTAGTCACGGCAGAGGAATTATCCACAACTGTTGTGGGCTTTTGTGACTCTGTACAGCCTGTCAGACATAGTATCACCGCCGATAAAAATATCAAAACAGTTTTTGATTTCATGCTTTTCACCGCCTTGTTTTCTCTGATAACACAACTATTATATAATATACGCTTTGCCGTGTCAAGTAAGGATATCGTAAGAAGTGAAAATTTATACAGTAAGTTGACGTATACCATGCAAAAATATGCATTAAAACGCTATAAAATCAAGCAAATGTTTATATTTACCTTGACAAAAATCGCAATTTGTTATAAAATATTAATATCAGTTATTTTTGAAAGGATTGTTGTTACAATGGGACTTACTTTAACAGAAAAAATACTTAAAGCACATCTTGTTGACGGCGAATTTGTTAAGGGTCAGGAGATCGGTATCCGTATCGACCAGACGCTTACTCAGGACGCAACAGGTACAATGGCTTATCTTGAATATGAGGCAATGGGCGTTCCTCGTGTCAGAACGGAAAAGTCTGTAGCTTATATCGACCACAACACGCTTCAGTCAGGCTTTGAGAATGCCGATGACCACAGATTTATCGGTTCTGTCTGCAAGAAGCACGGCATTTATTTTTCACGTCCCGGAAACGGTATCTGTCATCAGGTACATCTTGAGCGTTTCGGCATACCAGGTAAGACCCTTATAGGCTCTGACAGCCACACTCCAACAGGCGGTGGTATCGGAATGATCGCTATAGGTGCAGGTGGACTTGATGTTGCAGTTGCAATGGGTGGTGGTGCTTATTACATCACATATCCTAAGATAGTAAAGGTAAATCTCACAGGCAAGCTTTCTCCATGGGTATCAGCTAAGGACGTTATCCTTGAAGTTCTCAGAAGAATGTCTGTAAAGGGCGGCGTAGGCAAAGTTATAGAATACTGCGGCGAGGGCGTAAAGACACTTACAGTCCCTGAGAGAGCAACTATCACAAATATGGGTGCTGAACTTGGTGCAACTACATCTATCTTCCCTTCTGACGAAACAACACTTGCATTTCTGAAGGCTCAGGACAGAGCTGACGTATGGAGCGAGTTAAAGGCTGATGATGACGCTGTTTATGACGAACAGATAGATATCGATCTTTCACAGCTCGTACCACTGGCTGCCTGTCCTCATTCTCCTGACAACGTTAAGAGCGTAAATGAGATCGGAAAGCTTAAGATAGATCAGGTTTGTATCGGCTCATGCACAAACTCTTCTTATGTTGACATGATGAAAGTAGCTCACATTCTTAAGGGCAAGACAGTTGATCCTAGCGTTTCACTTGCAATCGCTCCAGGCTCAAAGCAGGTACTTAACATGATCGCTGAGAACGGCGCACTTGCTGATATGATAGCAGCAGGCGCAAGAATACTTGAATCCGCTTGCGGTCCATGTATCGGTATGGGTCAGTCACCTAACTCAAAGGGTGTTTCACTTAGAACATTCAACAGAAACTTCGAGGGACGTTCAGGTACAAAGGATGGTCAGATCTATCTGGTATCACCTGAAATGGCTGCTGTTTCAGCTCTCACAGGCTACCTCACTGACCCAAGAACACTTGGAGATATGCCTAAGTTCAAGCTTCCTGAACATTTCAAGATAAACGACAATATGGTTGTTCCGCCAGCTGACGAGGCTGATATGGACAGCGTTGAGGTTCTTAGAGGACCAAATATCAAGCCTTTCCCACAGACTTCACCGCTTGATGACAGCATTGATTGTCAGGTATCACTTAAGGTGGGCGACAATATCACAACAGACCATATCATGCCTGCCGGTGCGAAGATACTTCCATTGCGTTCAAATATCCCTGCTATTTCACAACACTGCTTTACAGTATGTGATGAGGACTTCCCAAGACGTGCAAAGAACATGGGCAAGTCAATAATCGTTGGCGGCTCAAACTACGGTCAGGGCTCATCAAGAGAACACGCAGCACTTGCTCCTCTCTATCTTGGCATAAAGGCTGTTCTTGTTAAGAGCTTTGCAAGAATACACAGAGCTAATCTTATCAACGCAGGTATCCTTCCGCTCACATTCGTAAACGAGGCTGATTATGACAAGATAAATCAGGGCGATGAGATCGTTCTTGCTGACGTTCGTGCAGATGTTGAGGCTGATATGTCTAAGCTTACTGTTGTGAATAAGACAACAGGTGTTGAGATACCAGTTCTCTGCGAGCTTACAGGCAGAACAAAGGATATCATTCTCGCAGGCGGTCTGCTTGACTACACAAGAGAACAGCTTTCAAAATAATCGAGCTTGATATGGAGGTTTCCTATGGGGATTTTCTCGAAACTCTTTGGTGCAAAGGATAACACATCAGCGGTGAAAGAATATTCTTTCATTGCTGATATCGCCGCACTTATCACAGATAATAACAGCGAAGTCGTTTCAGCTCTTCGTGAGTGTGCAAGCAATCCTTGGGCTTATGCTGAAAAAAACGCTTCAAGATATTTGCAAAGAGGCGTAGTTGTTTCTGACAGGGAAGCAAATGATATTGACGATATCTGCTGGATAGGTATGATAGACGAACTTGAAGAAAACGGCTATCTCTTCCCTTGCGACTATTCAGAGGAGGTCGAGAACATTCTCTGGGGACTTTCACAGCTTAAAAATTACGGCTTGATAGAAAAATATGCAGACGGCTTTGAGGCTGACGATGATGATGACGTTGAGACTTTTGTTCATAAGTTAAACAGTGCTCTGAAAGACGCTTGCATATGTATGATAGATATTGACAGCGACAGCTACGAGCTTATTATTACAAGTCTTGACGTTTACAAAAAGATATCTGCGATAGCTAAAAACAACGGATATTCCATTATTACTTTATAGGAGGTCTTACCAATGGCAAAAATTCAGATGAAAACACCGCTCGTTGAAATGGACGGCGACGAAATGACCAGAATTATCTGGCAGGATATAAAGGATATTCTTCTTACTCCATATATTGACCTTAAAACAGAATACTATGACCTTGGTCTTGTTCATAGAAATGAGACCGACGATCAGGTAACTGTTGATTCTGCAAACGCTACAAAGAAATACGGCGTTGCTGTTAAGTGTGCAACTATCACACCTAACGCTGCAAGAATGCCTGAATACAACCTCAAGGAAATGTGGAAATCCCCTAACGGCACTATCAGGGCTATTCTTGACGGAACTGTTTTCAGAACTCCTATCCTTGTTAAGGGTATCACTCCATACATTCCTACATGGACAAAGCCTATCACTATCGCTCGTCACGCATACGGCGACGTTTATAAGAACGTTGAAATGAAGTGCCCTGCTGGTTCAACGGCAGAGCTTGTTTGCACTGACAAGGACGGCAAGGAAACTAGAGAAACAATTTACAACTTTGAGTGCGACGGAATCATTCAGGGTCAGCATAACAAGTCGACCTCCATTGCATCATTTGCAAGAGCTTGCTTTAACTTTGCACTTGATAAGAAGCAGGATGTTTGGTTTGCTACAAAGGATACAATTTCAAAGAAGTATGACCACACATTCAAGGATATCTTCCAGGAGATATACGACAACGAGTACAAGGCTAAGTTTGAAGCGGCTGGTATCGAGTATTTCTATACTCTTATCGACGATGCTGTTGCAAGAGTTATTCGTTCAAACGGCGGTTATATCTGGGCCTGCAAGAACTATGACGGTGATGTAATGTCTGACATGGTAGCTACAGCATATGGCTCACTGGCTATGATGACTTCTGTTCTTGTTTCACCTGACGGCATTTATGAGTACGAAGCTGCACATGGCACTGTTCAGAGACACTATTACAAGCATCTCAAGGGCGAAGAAACTTCTACAAACTCAGTTGCCACACTGTTCGCATGGACAGGAGCTCTGAGAAAAAGAGGCGAACTCGATAACCTGCCTGAGCTTATGAACTTTGCTGATTGTCTTGAAAAGGCAACTATCGAAACTATCGAAGACGGTGTTATGACAGGTGATCTTTATCTGCTTTCTACACTTGAAAATAAGAAGAAAGTAAATACAGTGGACTTCCTTAAGGCTGTTGACGAGAGACTTAAAAAGCTTTTGGGTTAATTTTCATATCACAAATATTAAAAGCTGTAGCACTTTGTGGTGTTACAGCTTTTTTTAATAGAATATTATGCCGAGAAAGGCGGAGCTTACAATTATTGCAATCGGTGAGAGCTTGAATTTCTTCAGTTTCAAAAGAAGCACATCTGACAAGGCTATGAGCAGGAATATTATCAACGCTTTATAGTCAAAAGCAGGCTTTGAATTTATGGTGGTGATATTTAGCAGTGAAGATAAAGCCATTGTAATGCCAGTGGCGAGTATCATCGCAACAACGCAAGGACGAATGCCTGAAAGCATTGCTTTTACCCCTGAGTATTTCAGCAGGTCTTTCATGATCGAAGCTATGATGAATATTATCACGAACGATGGCAGCACAACGCCAAGGGTGGCTATCAATCCGCCTATGAAGCCTGCCTGCGATGAGCCTACAAAGGTCGCCATGTTCACTGCAAGCGGTCCAGGGGTGGACTCAGATACGGCAATAAAGTTCACAAATTCGTCCTCACTGAGCCAGCCAAAGGTAAGAACTTTTTCACGGATAATGGATATCATTCCATATCCACCGCCGAATGACACTGCGCCTATTTCAAGAAAAGTGAGAAAAAGCTTGAGGTATATCATTTTTCGGCACTTCCCTTTCTGAGGGTTTTAATCAGATACACGGCAATGCCCACAGCACCACTTATGATAATATAAAATACTGATGAAAACTTCACAGAAAAAAGTGTGAAAAGTATCATCATTATGAAAACTCCAAGCATTATAATTTTGTCAAGCAATGTGTTATCAAGTGCTTTCAACATTCTTAGTCCTGCAGTAAGTATGAGATATATTACGCCCACCTGAATGCCACGGAATCCAGCGTAGACTACTTTTAAAGACAAAAATTTGTCAAAGAAAAGTGATATTATGTAGATTATAAAAAACGACGGTATGCACACACCGACAGTTGCCGCAATAGCACCCAGCACACCGCCTATTTTGTAGCCGATATATGTAGCACTGTTTACAGCAGTTGGTCCGGGGGTGGACTCTGATATAGCTGTCATATCGAGAAATTCTTTTTTATCAAGCCATTTTTTGCGCACACAAAATTCTGTTTCAAGCAAGGCTATCATTGCATATCCTCCGCCAAAGGTAAAAACGCCTATCTTAAGAAAGGTCAGAAACAATGTTTTTATATTTGAATTGTCATTTTTCAAAAAAACTCACCTCTTTTTATATTATAACGAACTTGTCCTAGTAAGTCAATGCTTTTATTAGCATTTGCTGATTTATTACGAAACATTAAAATAATCTATAATTATGTGTAAAACAGTTGACAATAGTCGATATATGGTGTATAATATACTTTGTTAAAATTAAATAGCCTTATCAAGAGTGGTGGAGGAAACAGGTCCTGTGAAGCCCAGCAACCTAGCGTTAGTTAAGGTGCTAAATCCTGCGGTTATTTCCGAAAGATGAGGAAATTGAGTAATTTCAAGCGTTTCGGAATGAAGCGCTTTTTTTGTGGCTGTTTTTAGATTAACAAATATTCAGAAAAGAGGTATTTTTATGTCAAAGTATTTATTTACATCTGAGTCGGTTACTGAGGGACATCCTGACAAAATATGCGATCAGATCTCTGACGCTATACTTGATGCTCTGCTGGAGCAGGATCCTATGTCAAGAGTTGCCTGCGAAACGGTCACTACAACAGGTGTAGTAATGTGCATGGGCGAGATAACAACAAAAGCTATAATCGACATACCACAGATCGTTAGAGATACAGTTGTCGGTATAGGCTATGACAGAGCCAAGTATGGTTTTGACGGACACACCTGTTCAGTTCTCACAACTATAGACAAGCAGTCGCCTGATATTGCAATGGGTGTTGACAATGCTCTCGAAGGCAGAGCTGAAAACGCATTCGATACAGGTGCAGGCGATCAGGGTATCATGTTCGGTTTTGCTTGCGATGAAACACCTGAACTTATGCCAATGCCTATATCACTTGCTCACAAGCTTGCTCTTAAACTTACAGAAGTTAGAAAGAACGGCACTTTGCCATATCTCAGACCGGACGGAAAAACTCAGGTAACAGTTGAATATGATGATGGCAAGCCAACAAGAGTTGACGCTGTTGTAGTTTCTTCACAGCATGATGACGCTGTAACACTGGAGCAGATAAGAGAAGATATTATCGAGAACGTTATAAAGACAGTTATCCCTGCTGAACTTCTTGATGAGAACACTACTTATTTTGTAAACCCAACAGGAAGATTTGTAGTCGGCGGCCCTCAGGGCGACAGCGGTCTGACAGGAAGAAAGATAATCGTTGACACATACGGTGGATATGCTCGTCATGGTGGTGGTGCTTTCTCTGGAAAAGATCCTACAAAGGTTGACAGAAGCGCAACATATGCTGCAAGATACGTTGCAAAGAATATCGTTGCAGCAGGTCTTGCCAAGAAGTGCGAGGTTGAGCTTGCGTACGCTATCGGTGTTGCTCACCCCGTTTCAATCATGGTCGACACATACGGCACAGGAAAGGTTTCTGATGAAAAGATAGAGGCAGCTGTAGAAAAGGTATTTGACCTTCGTCCTGCTGCAATAATCAAGAGCCTTGACCTTAGAAAGCCACAGTACAAGCAGCTTGCAGCTTATGGTCATATGGGACGTGAGGATCTTGATGTAGCTTGGGAAAAGACAGACAAGATCAATGATCTTCTTGAAGCAGTTAAATAATAAATATCAAAGCCTTGACAGGAATGTGCCTGCCAAGGCTTTTTTTGTGTTCAGCATTAATTTTGTTTTAGTCTTTGCCTTTAAGAATAGGCGACAAAGGCTTATAAATAAGAATTGTGACCAATGCACAAATAATACCCTTCACAAAAGTAAAAGGCAGATTGAAAATACACAGTGCAGAGAAAATATTCTTTACGCTACCCATTATCTGCTGGTACATACCGAGTATAGCAGCTTCTCCACCGAATGCTTTAAAGTATATAGGATAAACGATAAAATAATTCAACGGCAAGCTTATTACTGTGAAAACCAAAGTTCCAATGATACAGCTTATGATAGCATTCTTTCTGGTTTTTTTCTTGTGGTATATAACAGAAGCCGTCAGCACAAAAGCTGCACTTGTTACAAAGTCGAAGATGTTGCCAATACCCATTGTTGTGCCTAGTCCCTTTATAATCAACTGGATAACGTTCTTGATAAGGCAAACGATCACGCCTGCAATAGGTCCCATTGAGAAACCTGCCAACAGGGATATAACATTTGAAAGGTCAAGCTTGATAAATCCTGGCATAAGCGGCACAGGGAAATCAAGGTAATATATTACAGTAGCTATGGCGCTGAGCATTGCCACCGTTACCATTTTTCTTGTTGTAAAAGTTTTATTTCTTGGCATAGTGTTATCACTTGTCATTTTAATTCCTCCAAATAATAAAATTATCGGGAGAAACAGCAGCAAAAGCAAAAGCACCCTGAAAATAAAATCAGGGTGCAATTTATGCGTTATTGATCTGTCGTTTCTTCCATCCGGACTTTACCGTCGGTTTCGGATTTTCACCGAATCAGCGCATTTCTGCGGTCGAGGACTTACGAACATTATTCGATCACCTCCGGTGTGGAATTTCACCACCCCTGAAACACATTATTAAATTTTGCTGAACACTTTTTATGAGATTAATCCTCGTTGTCCTCGTCCTCAATCTCTGAGAAATCAAACTCAAGGCTCTCTCCACAGTTTGGACATTCAATAGAACCATCAGCGATAATGTTCTCGCCAAGCATTATTGTGTCACCACAGTTAGGGCACACACACTCGTACATAGCGTCATCATCATCATCATCGTCATCATCACAACAACAATCATCGTCGCAACAACAATCATCGTCGTCATCACCGTAAATTAGATCTTCTATCTCGCCGAGATCCTCGTCAAGAGTATCTACAAGCTCAACTGTTTCGTCAACTTCTTCGGCAATATCTTCAACTGTAGCAGACATCTCATCAAGAATATCAGCCATAATTGTCAATATCTTTCCCTCATTTGTGGAATCGTCAATCTTAAGACCTTCCATAAGTCCCTTTAAATATGCAACCTTCTTTGACAGCTCCATAATATTCCCTCCGTTTCTAAAAAACCGTAAAGGCTAAAACTTACGCTCTTTCCATGTACTCACATGTACGAGTATCGATTCTTATTCTGTCGCCTGTGTTGATGAACAGAGGAACTCTGATCTCAGCACCAGTTTCAACTGTTGCAGGCTTTGTAGCATTTGTAGCTGTATCGCCCTTGATACCAGGCTCTGTCTCTGTTACTTCAAGATCAACAAAGTATGGAGGCTCTACGCCGAATACTGTACCCTTGTAAGAAAGGATCTTACATACCATGTTTTCCTTTACGAACTTAAAGTTATCTGAAAGCTCAGCCTTGTTTACTGGAACAAGCTCATAGCTCTCTGGATCCATGAAATAATAAAGATCGCCGTCATTGTAAGAATACTCCATATCCTTTCTCTCAACATATGCTGTTGGGAATTTAGCTGTTGGATTGTATGTCTTTTCAACAACAGAACCTGAAATTACATTTCTAACCTTTGCTCTGACGAACGCTGCACCCTTACCAGGTTTAACGTGCTGAAACTCAACGATCTGCATTACGTTGCCGTCCTCTTCAAAAGTCACGCCGTTTCTGAAATCACCAGCAGTTACCATTATTTAGTACCTCCATAAACATTCTTAATTAATGTGTACACAGTTCAAAATGTCCGCATACCTCTATATTTATTTTACCATATTTATTTGTTTATTGCAATAGCTTTTGAAAACTTTTTTACCAAAAAATCAAAAAAAGTTACAAGCAAATAAGCTCTTTAGGGGCTTTTGTCATATTGATACAGCCGTTTTCTGTAACAACAACAAAATCTTCTATTCTCACACCAAACTTGCCCTCAAGATAAATACCTGGCTCTACTGTTACGATCGAATTTTCAGGCAATATATCTTCCCTGCTAGGCGAAGCATAAGGGCTTTCATGTATCTCAACTCCCACACCATGTCCGAGAGAATGGCCGAAATTATCTCCATAGCCTGCTTCAGTTATGATATCCCTTGCTATTTTGTCAAGTGCTTTTCCTGACATACCTGCCTTTACTGCATCAAGAGCTGAAAGCTGTGCAGTAAGAACAGTTTCGTATACAGACTTCATCTTGTCACTAGGTTTGCCTACGCATACAGTTCTAGTCATATCGCTGTGCCAGCCATCATAAGTTGCTCCGAAATCCATAAGCACGAACTCACCGCTCTCAACTTTTTTGTCAGATGGTACACCATGTGGAAGCGAAGTATTTGAGCCTGAAAGTGCAATAGTGTCAAAAGACAGAGCTTCAGCACCATTTTTAAGCATATAATAGTCAAGCTCCAACTGAATTTCTTTTTCAGTTTTGCCGACCTTGATAAAGTCAAGCATATGTGCAAAACCCTTTTCAGCGATACGCTGTGCTTTGATTATCTTATCTATCTGCTTTTGGGATTTAACTGTTCTGATCTCTCGTATTATTTCCGCAAGCTTTGTGTCTGCGATGACCTCAGCATTAAGCTTTTGCTGATATGCGATAAGCTCGGAAAGTGTGCAGGTATCGGCATTAACAGAAACTGTTTTTGCACCATGCTTTTCAATAAGGCTGTTTATCTGCTCATAGAGCTTGTCCTGCAAAATGACCTCGCAAGATGTGACAGTTTTCTTTGCCTTTTCAATATATCTGAAATCTATGATAAAATACGCTTTTTCTGGAAAAACCACTAGTGTTCCTGCACTTGATTTCATTGCGGTGAAATATCTTCTGTTCACATCGTCAGTGATAACAGCACAATCTGCCGCTTCTTTTACTCGTGAACAAAGTTTTTCAAGATCAGTCATTGTCTGCACCGCTTTCATTTTTCCATTTGTAATACAAAGCATCAACAGCCATGTAGTATGAATACTTTCCGAACCCGCTTATCTGACCCACGCATATAGGTGCGATAACAGAAGTGTGTCTGAATTCGTCACGGGAGTGTATATTGCTCAGATGTACCTCAACGACAGGAATCTTTATTGCAGCGATGGCGTCTCTGATAGCATAGCTATAGTGTGTATAAGCGCCTGCGTTAAGTATAACGCCGTCATAATTTTTTCTAGCAAGGTGAAACTTGTCGATTATTTCACCCTCATGATTTGACTGATAAACGTCGCAGTGAAACTCATATTTCATTGCATGCTCGATTATCTCGTTGTTTATGCTCTCGAATGTATCTGTACCGTAAACTCCGGGCTCACGCTCGCCCAGAAGATTAAGGTTAGGACCATGTATAACAAGTATTTTTTTCATATCAATACTCTCCTATCTTTATTTCACCGACAAATAATAATTCTTCATTGTCAGTGCGTCTTTGTCCTGAGTGCCTGCACTTTCACAGACGAATATAGGCGAAAGATCTTTCTTTGCGACTATCTCCATAAGCGGCTCATAGTCAGGTCCAAAGCCTTGATTATCGTCAAAAGTCAGGTGCTTTTTCTCGCCGCCTGGATTTGTAAACATTATCTTAGAAAAATGGCTGTGGAATATTTTAAGCCTGTCGTGACCGATAGCATTTTCCACTTCATCAAGCATTTTTTCATACTCTGCCTTACCTTTTATATAGCCGAACTCTCTTGCGTTGAGATGTCCGAAATCTATTGTCGGCAGGAACGTATCATCAAGCTTGCAAAGCTCCAGCACTTCTGTTAAGTTACCAAGCTGATTTACCTTACCCATAGTTTCAGGGCAAAAAACGATATGCTCAAAGCCCTGCTCAACGGCTGTTTTTCTAGCCCTTGTGAGAGTATCTTTAGCAAGTTCCAAAGCGTCCTCTCTGCTTATTTTCGCACAGCTTCCTGAATGGATAACTATTCTATCAGCACCCATTCTGCTTGCAGCGTCACAGGATTGCAGAATATAATTTATGCTGTTGTCACGCTTTTCAGCTTCAAGGCTTGAAAGCGAAATAAAATACGGCGCATGGAGCGAAAGCGTGATATTATGCTCTTTAGCCTTATCTTTCAAGGCAAAAGCTATTTTATCGGAGACCTTAACTCCCCTGCCACACTGATATTCATAGTGGTCAAGCCCCATTGCTTCGAGATATCCCGGAGCTTGAAGTGTTGTTTTATATTTAATGGAAAAAGCCTCGCTGTTTCCCGCAGGTCCAAATTTTGCCGACATTAGTATCATTCCTTTCTTTTTATGCTATTTGAGCTTTGGTAAAAACGGCTTTTCACAGGCTCTTTTAAATCGAAATGGCAAGCTCGTTTCAGGCTCTATTGGGAACACGAATATGGAGCGTATACCTTTAAAATTTGAGCCAAGCACGTCAGTGAATATCTGATCACCCACAGCCGCAACATTTTTCTTATTAAGCCCCAGCTTAGCTATAGCTTTGGTATATCCAAAGGTCAGCGGTTTTTTGCCTTCAGGTACAAAGTCAAGCTCCAACTGCTCTGCAAAAGGCTTTACCCTTGGAGCATGATTGTTTGAAACGATCATAAGCTTTATCCCTGCCGCTTTCATCTTAGCAAGCCAATCAAGACTCGACTGCGGAGGAACGGGATTGTTATGTGTTGTCAGCGTATTATCAAGATCGAGGAGCAGCCCCTTGATATGCTTTTTAGCAAGAAAATCGGGGGTTATCTCTCCTACCTTGTCAAAAACATAAGTTGGTTTGAACATAAAAAAACTCCTGTAGTATAAAATAAAAAGCGGACATAAAAATGCCCGCCTTTAATTACATATTAGTATTTACGCTTACGAGCAGCTTCGGACTTCTTCTTACGCTTTACCGAAGGCTTTTCGTAGTGTTCTCTTTTACGAACCTCTGCGATAACGCCGTCTCTTGCACATGATCTCTTGAAACGCTTAAGTGCTGTATCCAAAGTTTCGTTCTTTCCAACACGGATTTCTGCCAAAATTATTCCCTCCCTTTGCCACCTGTGACAGAGGCAATTCTATCGGAATTTCCGAAAATCAACGGTGATAGTGAAGGTGTCTGCAAAAGCAAACTGAAACGCTTTACGTTCCCCCAGTCCTACTCTTTCGGACCGCTCTGTCTTTAATCTGCGGAATTTATAAAACCGATATAATTACAAATTTAATTATACTATATTTCCACCAAAAAGTCAATAGCTTTCTGGCTCTTTTTTTGATTTTTCTGAGGAAATTTTCGCTTACTTTACAACCAGATTTACAAGCTTGTTAGGAACATAGATTTCCTTGACTATATTTTTGCCTTCCGTTGCCTTGACGATAGCTTCGTCAGCCTTAGCGAGTGCGATAACGTCGTCCTTAGCTGCGTCTGTAGGTATAGTGAGCTTAGATTTTACCTTGCCGTTTATCTGACAAACGATCTCGATAGTATGGTCCTTGCAGAGTGCTTCATCATATGTTACCCACTCCTGCTCGTCAAGAACTCCCTCGCAACCGATCATCTGATAAAGTTCTTCTGTAACATGAGGTGCAAAAGGATTGAGTATGATAAGAAGATCTCTGAACTCTTTCTTTGTGATAGAGCCAACGTTATATATCTCATTAAGAAGCGTCATCATTGCGGCAATAGCAGTATTGAACTTCATTGACTCGATATCATCGGATACCTTCTTGATAGTCTTGTGCATGAGCGATCTCAGCTTGTCGCTGTACTCGTCGCTGTCAACTACCTTATCCTGCAAAGCCCAAATTCTGTCCACAAATCTCTTACAGCCCTTAACACTGCTCTCGCTCCATGGAGCTGCCTTTTCATAGTCACCCATGAACAGAACATAAAGTCTGAGAACATCTGCACCGTATTCGTCAACAACATCGTTAGGGTCAACAACGTTTCCTCTTGACTTACTCATCTTCTCACCGTCAGGTCCAAGGATAAGACCCTGAGCTGTTCTTTTTGCATAAGGCTCTGAAGTTGGTACAAGACCGAGATCGTAAAGGAACTTGTGCCAGAAACGTGAATAGATCATATGACGTGTAACGTGCTCCATACCACCGTTATACCAATCAACAGGCATCCAATATTTCAGTGCTTCCTGTGAAGCAAACTCATCATTGTTGTTAGGATCGCAATAACGCAGGAAGTACCATGAAGAACCAGCCCACTGTGGCATTGTATCTGTTTCTCTCTTTGCGTCACAGCCACACTTAGGACATTTGCAGTGTACGAAAGAGTCTATCTTAGCCAGAGGACTTTCGCCGTCTGTACCAGGCTCAAAGTTCTCTACCGGTGGCAATTTAAGTGGAAGCTCATCATATGGCACAGCGACCATTCCGCAGTGAGGGCAATGTACTATCGGGATAGGCTCGCCCCAATATCTCTGACGATTGAAAGCCCAGTCTTTCATCTTATACTGAACGCCCTTTTCACCGCAGCCCATTTTTTCAAGAACAGTAAGCATCTTTTCAATAGCTTCTTTTTTGTTTGTTATGCCGTTAAGCTCACCTGAGTTGACCATTTCGCCGTCGCCTGTGTAGGCTTCCTTAGAAATGTCGCCACCCTTGATGACTTCGATTATGTCAATGCCGAACTTCTTTGCAAAATCATAGTCCCTTGTATCGTGAGCAGGCACAGCCATGATAGCGCCTGTGCCGTATCCCATCATAACATAATCTGAGATGTAGATAGGTATCTCTTTGCCTGTGATAGGATTGATAGCTGTCAGACCGTCTATCTTAACGCCTGTTTTATCCTTAACGAGCTGAGTTCTCTCAAATTCGCTCTTCTTTGCACACTCTGTCTTATAAGCGTCAAGGTCAGCAATGTTTGCAATACTATTTCTGTATTTCTGGATGATAGGATGTTCAGGAGCGATTACCATGAATGTAACGCCGTAAAGTGTGTCAGGACGTGTAGTGTAGATCTTGAGCTGCTCATCCTGCTCTTTGATCTTGAAGTTTACAAATGCACCTGTTGATTTTCCTATCCAATTCTGCTGCTGGAGTTTGATGTTAGGCAGATAATCAACTTCTTCAAGTCCCTGAAGAAGCTTGTCAGCATATTCTGTGATCCTCAGATACCATACTTCTTTAGTTTTCTGAACTATCTCGCTGTGGCAAACATCGCAGTGACCGCCCTGTGAGTCCTCATTTGAAAGAACGACCTTACAGCTTGGGCAATAATTTACGAGGGTCTTATCTCTGAATACAAGACCATTCTCAAACATTTTAAGGAATATCCACTGTGTCCACTTATAGTAGTTTTCATCGGTCGTATCAATAACTCTTGACCAATCGAATGAAAAACCTACTCTTTTGAGCTGCCCCGTGAACTTCTTGATATTGTCGTCTGTTACCTTTCTTGGGTGAACACCTGTTTTGATAGCTGTGTTCTCTGTAGGCAGACCGTAAGCGTCAAAGCCTATAGGAAAAAGAACATTATAGCCCTGCAAACGTCTTTTACGGCTTACAACTTCTAGACCAGAATATGCCTTGATATGTCCAACGTGCATACCGTGACCTGACGGATAAGGAAACTCTACAAGTCCGTAAAATTTCTTTTTCGAAAAGTCATTGCTTGCCTCAAAGGTCTTATGCTCGTCCCAGTATTTCTGCCATTTGCTTTCTATGGCCGAAAAATTGTATTCTTTCATCTTTATCAATCCTTTGTTAAATTATAATTGTCAAAATTAATCCTGTGGCTCGTCTGGTAAGAACTGCTTTACGTCGATATCCTTGCCGTCAGACCATAGTCTTTCAAGATTGTAATGATCTCTTGTTTCCTTATAGAAAACATGAACTATGATATCACCGTAATCAAGTACGACCCAAGTTGCACCCTGATAGCCCTCTGTTCTGTTAGGTTCAATGCCAAGCTGGCTCATTTTGAACTCAACTTCCTCCGCAAGAGCCTTTGTCTGAGTGCTTGAAGTACCATTTGCTATAACAAAATAATCCGCAACTATAGTCAGATCACCGATCTCTATTACCCTGATGTCCTCTGCTCTTTTTGAATCAAGAGCTTTAACAATAGTTGACAGCTTTTCATTCTGTGAAATATTATCCATAAAAATCTCCTTTATTTTGAATTATCGGCAAAATCATTATATGCTTCAAGTGTGGAAACAGGGATAGTATTACCCTTTTCCACTGAGTCTTTTATTGAGAATTTCAAAGCCTCAAACATTGCTTTCTCCAAGCTTTGTTCGGCATACTTTCTCATTTTCTTTACGTCTTTATAATCCCTGTCCGCAGAAATAAGGTCTGCAAGATATACTATCTGGCTAAGCTTGGGCATATTGCCACAGGCAACTGTATGATAGCGTATAGCTGAGATTATCTCAGGATCATGAATATCAAAAAGCGTCTGCACAAGCTCTGCCCCTGCAATACCGTGAAACAGCGGAACAGCCTTTTTCTCTATATCGCACACATCAAGTGAAGATTTAGAAACTATAGCCGCAAGCTCCAATGCTGGTATCTCTTTTGCAACATCATGCAAAAGTCCTGCAACATAAGCCTTGTCTGCGTCAGCACCATATCTTTTTGCAAGCTCCACAGCGGAATTTGCCACGTTCATAGAGTGTGTATATCTCTTTTTTGATAAATGTTCTTTTAGGTATGCTTTATAAATGCCTATTGTTTTTTTATCTGCCACTTAGAAAACCTCGGTTATACAAATTTTTGTCCACTATATATTGTACAACATTTTCACTCAAATAGCAAGAGCAATCAACATTTTTTTTGAGCATTTGACGTATCTCAGTTGAAGACACCTCAAATGGTTCGGTTTTTACTATGATTATCTCTCCACCCTCGGCTTTGAGCTGTTTGGCTTTCACCTCTATGTGGTCAATGTCCTCATGCGAGCGTGCAACGCAGATAAGTGCCGAAAGTGATAATATCTCCTTATACTGGTACCATTTTTCAAATGAAAGCAACATATCGCTGCCCATTATAAAAAACAGCTTATCATGTGGATATATCTCTTTTAGATGTCTGAGTGTTATCACTGAATAGCTTTTGCCCTCTTGCTTAAGTTCCAAATCGGATATTTCCACACATGGGATATCTGCAAAAGCAAGTCTGCACATATTCAACCTATCCTCAGAGGAAGCTAAGTCCTCCGCTTGCTTATGTGGGGGTATTCTGTCAGGCATGACGATCATCTTGTCAAGACCCGCCTGCTCGGCTACGCTTTTAAGACAATTTAAATGCCCTAAGTGAACAGGATTGAACGTGCCGCCGAAAACACCTATTTTCATTACTTTGACTTTAATTTTATAACAGGCTGCTTCTCATTGCGTTTATAAAGTACCGCCTTTGAGCCTATTACCTGAACGACTTCAGCAGATATCTTTTCAGCGATCTCCTCTGCGGCTTCCCTTGCGGTGTACATTGAGTTGTCAAGCACCTTTATTTTTACAAGCTCGTGAACTCTCAGATAATCGTCTATCTGTGCCACCTGAGCGTCATTAACTCCGCCCTTGCCTATCTGAAAAGCAGGCTGTATAAGCGAAGCCATACCTTTAAGTTCTGCTCTTTGTTTAGTTGTAATCATAATCTAAATCCTTTCAGTTTACTGCTTTGTGAGCTGTTCAAGCAAAGCTTTCAGTGCGTTTGCTCTATGGGAAACGGTATTCTTTGTTTCTGAGTCCACCTGAGCAAAGCTCTTGTTCCCATACATGAAAATAGGGTCATAGCCGAAGCCGTTTTCGCCAACAGGCTCGTGAGCTATCTTACCAAATACTTTTCCCTCAACGGCTATCTCTTCACCGTCTGCTTTGATAAAGTGTATTGTACAGGTAAAGTGTGCTCCCCTTTTATCATCAGGTATTTCTTTCATTTTTTTAAGCACAAGAGCGGTACGCTCATCATCAGTTTCGAGTCCGCCATATCTTGCTGAATATACTCCAGGCTCACCATCCAGGGCGTCTATCTCAAGACCGCTGTCGTCTGCAAGTACAGCACAGCCGCAAAGCTTGAATGCAGCTCTTGCTTTTAGTGCAGAGTTTTCAGCAAAAGTAGTGCCTGTTTCTTCAACATCAAGTATCAGACCTGCCTCTGATTGCGAGAACACCTCATAACCAAGTGGCTCAAGAATCTGTTTATATTCTCTTATCTTGCCTTTATTGTTGCTTGCAATAACAAGTTTCATTTTTTCTCCTTTAGCTGTGTATATAAGTTACCTTATTTTTCTTTAATTTTTCACGGCATTTGTTTGCCTTATCTTTGAAAACTGTACCGATACATTCTTCGTTGAAAACAACTTTCATTCCACATTCAATAGCACCTATTGCAGTGTTGATAACGGAGATACCACCATCAACACCTACAAATTCTATCTCTTTCACATTCCTTGCTCTCATAAAATCTTCAAGAGCAACGTTTGAAAAAGCATCGGGCTTGCTTTTGGAATAAATATTTTTGGATACAACTTTCAGCTTTGCTGGAAAGCTAGCCGCAGGTGTTCCTTCTTTGGGCATTCCTCCACCCAAAAGTCCCTTTTTGTAGCTGACGATATAAAAGACCTCCTCAGCTTTATAAGCAGAGATACGCTTGTTTATGGCGTCGATAAGTGATTCGGCATCATATGAGTATGTGGTTTTATCTCTGCCCCTTCCTACATACATTTCCTGCATATCAACTACAAACAAAACCTTATCCATAAAAAATTCCCCCTGATTTTATACTTTTAAGTGTCTAATCCAATATTCTATTATTCAAACAGTGCTTCAACAAAATCTCTTGCTGAAAACGGCTGTATGTCGTCTATTTTTTCGCCTACTGTAACAAGCTTTACAGGCACTTGCAGATCATCGGTTATGCTGATAATTATTCCACCCTTGGCTGTGCCGTCAAGCTTGGTAAGAATAATACCCGTTATATCAGCTACTTCATTGAACTGTCTTGCCTGATTAACTGCGTTCTGTCCCGTTGTAGCGTCAAGCGCAAGCAGGACTTCGAGAGCGCAGCCCTCTGCCTGCTGGTGAACTATACGGGATATCTTTTTCAGCTCGTCCATAAGGTTTTTCTTATTGTGAAGACGTCCTGCGGTATCGCATATAACAACGTCAGCCTGTCTAGCCTTAGCCGCCACCAGTGCGTCAAATACCACGGAAGCAGGGTCTGAACCTTCGTTGTGCTTGATTATGTCTACCCCTGCACGCTCTGTCCACACTTCGAGCTGGTCAATAGCAGCCGCTCTGAAAGTATCAGCCGCCGCAACGATAACCTTTTTGCCTTGTTTATGAAGCTGATAAGCAAGCTTGCCGATAGTTGTTGTTTTGCCAACACCGTTTACACCGATAACCAGTATAACTGACGGTGTTGTTGACATATCGAGCTTCTGATCCTCACCGAGCATTTCTGTGATTATCTCTTTAAGCATATCCTTGATTTTTTCAGGCTCTTTAACGCCCTCCTGCTTGACTTTCTGTCTGAGCTTATCGCATATCTTTTCAGAAGTTGTAACACCGATATCGCAGAGGATAAGCGTTTCTTCAAGCTCCTCAAAAAGATCTTCATCTATTTTGCTGAATGAATGGAGCAGACTTTCTATTCTGCCCATCATTGAGTCTTTAGTCTTTTTAAGACCATTTTTCAGCTTTTCAAAAAATCCCATTTCTTCACTCCTATTCTAATTTCATTTGACGTGTTTCCGAAACGTCCATTTTAAGAAGCTTGGAAACACCCTTTTCTTGCATCGTTACGCCATACAGAACGTCAGCTTCTTCCATTGTTCCACGTCTGTGAGTAATGGTGATAAACTGTGTTTTATCTGTAAGGTGGTGCAGATATTGTGCATATTTACTTACGTTCACATCATCAAGCGCCGCTTCTATCTCATCGAGAAGACAGAAAGGTGATGGCGAAATTTTCAGTATCGCAAAATAAATTGCGATAGCCACCAGAGCCTGCTCTCCGCCTGAAAGGGACATAAGGTTTGTTATGACCTTGCCTGGCGGCTGAACGTTTATCTCAATACCACATTCAAGTACATTGTTTGGGTCTGTGAGAATAAGCTCGCACTGACCACCACCGAAAAGCTCGGTGAAAATTTTCTTGAAGTTCGCATTTATGCGCTCAAAGCTGTCGGTGAACATATTCTTCATATTTTCTGTCAGATCCTCGATAAGTTTTTCAAGTTCTGTTTTTGACGTATTTACGTCATTAAGCTGACCTGTGAGAAATTCGTGTCGCTGTGACACTTCTGCATATTCCTCTATAGCTCCAAGGTTTACGCTTCCAAGATTTCTTATCTTTCCACGAAGTTCGTTGAGTCGCCTATTAGCTACCGTTATATCCACAATATCCTCGACTATCTCTGCAGCGTCGCTTCTTGTAAGCTCATAATCGTCCCAAAGCTGTGCCACAAGCTTATCAAAGCCTGCAGTAACAGATTTTTTCTGTTCCTCAGCTCTTGTAAGCTGACCTGAAAGTGTTTCCTTCTCGTCCATTTTGTGCTTCTGCTTGGTGCGAAGTTTGTTTGCTGCATTGTCAAGCTCAATATGCTCACGCTGAGCCTGCTCCGCCATTTTCTGTGCGGCGGCTATCTTTTCGTCAGCACCGCTGAGTTCCTGTTTGGTCTGAAAAATAAGCTCTTTCTTCTCGGCTATTTTCTTTTCACACTCGGAGATATTATCGTTCAACTTGCCGCTGTCAGTATCACTGTCGCCGATAGTTTCTTCAAGCTGTGATATTGAAAGCTTGCAGGCATCAAGGTCTTTGGATAACTCTGCCGCCATTATCTTCATTTGCGAAAGCTCTTCACTGAGCTGTTCACGCTTATTTTTAAGTTCTGCCTGCTCGTTCTGAGAGTTGGCAAGCTTGGCTTCATTATCTGATATCTCAGCTTCGATCTCTGAAAGTTCTGTCTGAGCCTTGTCGATATCTCCGCTTACTATCTTGTATTTATTTTTCAACGTTTCGATAAATGTTTCTATCTCATCAAGCTTGTTTTCATAGTCAGAATAATACTCTGAAACACGCTTTATTTCCATTTCAAAACGGAGGATATCGCTGTTTACCTGTGAAAGCTTTTCCCTTAGTCCCTCGGTATCAGCAGTGTATTTTGAAACCTCTTGATTTAGCTTCTCAACCTGCTGTTTAAGCTCTGTAAAGGAGTTTTCAAGTGCTGTTTTCTTTTTAGCAAGTGCTTCCGCTTCATTTTTTCTTGTAAGCAGACCTGTCTGTTTGGAAACGCTTCCTCCTGTGAATGAGCCGCCCGCGTTTATCACCTGTCCGTCCAGGGTAACGATGCGGAATTTATAGCCGTATTTCTTTGCGATAAGGGTTGCACTATCGATATCCTCTGCTATACATATCCTGCCTAAAAGGCTGTTGATTACGCCCTCAAACTGGCTGTCATACTTAACAAGCTCACAGCCTAGAGCCACAAAGCCGTCCTCATTTTCAAGTTGCGGCATATTTAGTCTGTTTCCTCGAACTGATGTAACAGGCAGAAATGTTGCACGGCCTGCTCTGTTCTCTTTCAGAAGCCTGATACCTCTCTTAGCAGAGTCCTCATTGTTTACGACAATGTTCTGAAGTGCCCCACCCAACGCAGTTTCAATGGCTACAGAGTATTTTGTTTCAACAGATATAAGCTGAGAAACAGTACCGCAAATGCCGCTTATCCTACCCTGCTGTGAGGCTTTCATTATGTGCTTTACGCTGAACTGAAAGCCCTCCATGGAGTTTTCAAGGTCGGCTATAGTCTTTATCCTGTTCTCAACGTCACGGAGTTGTATTTCCGTATCTGTGAGATTTTTGCGACATTCTGAAAGCTTTGTGTTTCTAGTTTCAAGAAGCTTTGCAAGTCCGCCCATGCGGTTTGTAAGCTCCTGCTTGTTTTCGTCAGCTTTGCTTTTTGATTCACGCAGTTCCTTTAATTCCTTTGAAGAAAGTTTTGAATGTTCTTCAAGCTGTTTTTTTCTTTCAAGAGAATTTTCGATCTGCTCATCAATATCCGAAAGGTTGTTTTTAGCATTTTCAAGTCTGAATGAAACTTCCGACTTTTTCATGTAAAGCTCATTTATAAAGCTTCCAGCTTCACTTACCGACTTGTCAGATAATGCAGTTTTATCAATAAGCTCAGAAAGCTCTTTTTCCTTACAATCTACAGCTTCCTGCTGTTTTGCTTTTTTCTCGTCGAGTTCTTCAAGCTCCTGTCTGCGTGTTTTCAGCTCAGCCTCAAGATAGTATTTTGATGAGTTGGACTCACTTATCTGCTCTTTAAGCTTCAAAATATTATCTTCAAGGTGAGAAATATCATTCTCATATACTGCGATCTTTGACAGTGCCTGAGAGTTTTCAAGCTCCACCTGATGTATCTGATTTTTGTAGCTGTCAGCAAGCTCAGATTTTTCAGCGCTCTTTGCAAAGCTGTCATTTATATCATCTTCAATGCTTTCAAGCTCCTGCGTGATGACCTCGTACTCTTTTTTTACAGCAGAAAGCTTCTCCTCATAACCTGCTATTTGGCTCATATACTCGTTGAGTTTATGCACCCATACGGAGACTTCCAGCTTTCTCTTTTCTTCATCAAGGACTCTGAACTTCTCCGCCTTTTCAGCCTGCGCTTTAAGCGGACCTATTCGTCCTTCTATCTCTCCCATGATGTCATTGATACGAGAGAGATTATCCTCAGCCGCCGCAAGCTTTTTTTCGGCTTCTTTTTTCTTTGAACGGAATTTTGAAATGCCTGCCGCTTCTTCAAATATCTCACGGCGGTCATTGGATTTTCCGTTTACGATATCTGCTATCCTGCCCTGACCGATTATCGAATAACCGTCCCTGCCAAGACCGGTGTCCATAAACAGTTCCACGATATCCTTTAAATTTACTTCTTTACCGTTTATCATGTAAAAGCTGTCGCCATTGCGGTAAAGCTTTCGTGATACTGACACGGTGTCGCTGTCATATTCAAGTGCACCGTCCTCGTTGTCTATGGTGATAGTTACCTGAGCAAAAGGCGCTTTTGGTCTAGTTTGAGTGCCGTGAAAAATAACGCCTGCCATTTTTTCACCTCTCAGGGCTTTGGAAGATTGCTCGCCCATTACCCAGCGCATAGCGTCACCGATATTACTCTTGCCTGAGCCGTTAGGACCGACAACTGCGGTGATACCCTTATTGAATTTCAGCTCTATTTTATCTGGAAAAGACTTAAAGCCCTGCAATTCAAGTGATTTAAGATACATTATTTTTCACCACCCCTCATTATGATTTCGTTTATCTTTATTTTATCGCTGCCCTCGTGACCTACAATTTTTATATTGACACCAAGATCTTTGAAATATTCTATATTAGCTTTTTTCTGACCTATTGCCTTGCTTATCTGCCTTTTTGGTACAGATATCACAACGGAAGCTATATCGCTTATATTGCCATGCTTTTCAAGCTCCTCTGCTATAAGCCTGCGGTAATTTCTGCCTTCGCAAAGTTCACGGAATGCAGGGTGATAAAATCCGCCCAACATTTGCTCCTCCACGACCTCGCTTGCGTGCAGACCAAGCTTTATAACATCTATACCAAGTTTATCGGCTTCTGTGAGAAGATAAGAACAGATTTTCACTACCTCGTCAAAGTCCATAGGCTTATATTCGCCACTTTTGTAAAGCTCTCCGAGCCTTGTACCATTAAGGATAACAACGGGATAAATACGTACTGTTTTAGGAGACAGCGCCGCTATCTTCGACCAAGTTTCCAGCTCAGTTTCACGGTTGCTTTTATAAAGTCCTATCATCATTTGCAGACCAAGGTCAAAGCAACCATAGCTTTTTATAAGCTTTGCAGCGTTTTCGACGTCCTGAACAGTATGTCCACGCTCGTTGGCTTCAAGAACAACATCTGACATAGACTGTGCGCCAAGCTCGATAGCCGTAACGTGATTATCTCTGAGAATGTCAAGTATCTCAGTGCTGATATAGTCAGGTCTAGTGGATATCCTGATACCCTTGAATTTGTCGTTGCCTATAAACTCCTGCGCTGCACCAAGAAGTTCGAGCATATATTCTCTCGGCACTGCTGTAAAGCTACCACCGAAAAAGGCTATCTCCGTCTGTGAAACGTCCTTGACTTCGTTCATTGCCTGTGTGCAGATACGCTTAACATCATCAGCGTGCGGTATCTTCTCTGTACCAGTTATGGTGCGCTGATTGCAGAACGCACACATATGCGGACAGCCTATATGCGGCACGAAGACAGATATATTACTGTGCCCCATAGCCCATTAGTTCCAATGCTTCTTTAGCCGCCAACTGTTCAGCGGTCTTTTTCGATCTGCCTGTACCCTCGCCGATAACATTCGTATTCAAAAGTACCTGAACAGTAAATTTCTTATTGTGGTCAGGACCTGATTCGCCTTTAAGGTGATATTCTATTCTCTCCTCAGGATTTTTCTGGATTATCTCCTGAAGAATAGTCTTGTAATCATGGAAAACAACTCCATCAGGCGTGATATTTTCAGGTATGAATGAAAGTATATATTTTGAAACAGGCTCAATGCCGCCGTCAAGATAAATTGCAGCGATAACTGCTTCAAAAGCGTCTGAAATAATTGACGGTCTTTCTCTGCCACCTGTTATCTCCTCGCCTTTTCCGAGAAAGATATACTTACCAAGTTCTATTTTCTTTGAGAACTCATACAGTGCTTTTTCGCACACAAGTGAAGCTCTCATTTTTGTCAACTCGCCCTCAGGCATATGCTTGTAATGCTCGAAAATGTGATCTGACACAACTATAGAAAGCACTGAATCTCCAAGAAATTCAAGCCTTTCATTGCTGTTTCTTGCCTTCTTGTTTTCATTTGCAAATGATGAATGGGAAAGAGCTTCGTAAAGGAGCTTTTCGTCCTTGAATTGATAACCTATTCTTTCCTGAAACTCTTTAAGAGCCTTTTGCTCGTCCATTATAACATCTCCTGTTTGCTTTTCAACTGCTCGATAGCAGTTGTGATCTCGTCTATCACATTAGTTTCAGTAAATTGTTTTGCTTGTCTGATAGCGTTATAGAATGCTCTTGCATTTGATGAGCCATGTGCCTTAATAACAGGCTTTGCAGTACCAAGTAGAGGCGCTCCGCCATACTCAGAGTAATCTACCTTTTTCTTGAATTCTTTAACGTTCTTCATTACCATAAGAGCAGCGATCTTTGACTTTGTATCCTTAGTCAGAAGCGTTTTAAGCTCCCCTGAGAAGAATTTTGCCATGCCCTCGTAAAGCTTGAGCATAAGGTTTCCGCAGAAGCCGTCAGCCACGCATACGTCACAATCGCCCATAGGAAGCTGTCTTGCTTCGATATTTCCAACAAAGTTTACAGGTGCGTTTTTCAACTGCTTGTAAGTTTCAAGCTCCAGCTCTCTGCCCTTTGACTCCTCTGCACCAATATTTGCAAGACCTACTCTTGGTGACTCAACACCAAGTATCTTGTTCATATAAGCCGAACCCATTATTCCAAACTGAGTAAGCATTTCAGGGCGGCAGTCTGCGTTTGCACCGCTGTCAAGAAGCATCGTAGGCGTCGTTGCCGTAGGAAGTATTGTTGCAAGAGCTGGTCTTTTGATGCCCTTTATTCTCTTTACGATAAACGTTGCTCCAACGACAAGTGCGCCTGTTGAGCCAGCTGAAACGAAAGCGTCGCCCTCGCCGTCTGCAAGCATTTTCATGCCCACAGCCATTGAACAATCCTTCTTGCCCTTAATTACTTCTGTAGGCTCTTCACATATCTCGATAACAGTATCAGCGTGCTTGATATGTAAAGCTGTGATATCAAGTCCGTTTTCCTGTGCACATTTTTTTATTTTTTCTTCATCACCAACAAGAGTAACGTCAACACCGAAATCTTTCTGTGCGTCAATTGAACCTTTTATGACTTCGAGAGGTGCGTTATCTCCGCCAAAAGCGTCAATTACTATGTTCATAACATTCTCCTTAAAATTCCTCAATAGCCTTGTCAAGGTCTGCAAGACCCCTTTCAGCTATCATCTTATATTTCAGTTTCTTATCTCTTATACGTTCAGGCAGCTCAGGCAGTATACCCATATTACATCCCATAGGCTGGAACTTCTCCACAGTAGGATCGCTTATATACTTTGAAAGCGCACCCAGCATTGTGGTATCAGGCAAGGTAACCGCAGGCTTGCCCTGCAAACGTCTTGCCATGCTCAACCCTGCAAAAATTCCGCTTGCCGCCGATTCGATATACCCCTCAACGCCTGTCATTTGACCTGCAAAATAAAGGTTTTGTCTATCTCGCATATTAAACTGCGGATTTAAGAGCTTAGGCGAATTGATGAAAGTGTTTCTATGCATAACTCCATAGCGTATAAATTCTGCATTTTCAAGTCCTGTGATAAGAGAAAATACTCTTTTCTGCTCACCAAATTTAAGGTTTGTCTGAAAGCCCACAAGGTTATACAGACTTCCCTCTGCGTTCTCTGCACGAAGCTGAACGACGGCATAAGGTCTGTTGCCTGTTCGTGGGTCTGTCAAACCTACAGGTTTCAATGGTCCAAAACGCATTGTGTCCTCTCCTCTTTTGGCAAGGACCTCAACAGGCATACAGCCTTCATACACCTTGAACCCGTCCTTTGAAAAGTGCTCCTTATCAAAATCATGGAGCGGAGCGGATTCCGCATTGATAAGTTCATTATAGAACCTGAGATATTCTTCCTTATTCATAGGGCAGTTGATATAATCAGCCTCGCCCTTGCCGTATCTCGAAGCAAAAAACACCTTATCCTTATCAAGACTTTCATATGTGACGATAGGTGCGGCGGCATCATGAAAATACAGATAATCACCGCATATTTTGCCGATACTCTCTGCAAGCCCATCGCTTGTAAGAGGACCTGTTGCGATTATAACATCGCCATCAGGTATATCTGTGACTTCTTCCTCGATAACAGTGATGTGAGGATTTTCCATTATCTTTGCCGTGACCATATCGGAAAACTTTTTTCTATCAACAGCAAGTGCTCCGCCTGCTGATACCTTAGTTTCAGCTGCACATTCCATTGTGACAGAGCCAAGCCTGCGCATTTCCTCTTTTAGCATACCTGCGGCTGAATCTATTCTGTCCGCTTTCAATGAATTTGAGCAGACAAGCTCTGCAAAGCCCTTATATTTATGGGCGGGCGTAAACTTTTTCGGCTTCATTTCATAAAGCTCAACGTCTATCCCTGCTTGGGCTAACTGCCACGCAGCTTCACAGCCTGCAAGTCCTGCACCTATTACCTTAACCGCCATTAGATAAATTCCTTTCATATCCGCAATCAGGCTTATGGCAAATGAGTATTCCGTTCTTTCCGCCTTTCTGGAAAAGCGTACTGCCACACTTAGGGCATTTCTCTTCGGTAGGAACGTCCCATGTCATGAACTTGCACTCAGGATTGTCCTCACAGCCGTAATACTTTTTTCCCTTTTTAGACTTTTTGAGAAGCACTTTCTTTCCGCAGTAAGGGCAAATTCCGCCTGTTTCCTGAACTATTTTCTTGGTATTCTTGCACTCAGGAAAGCCTGAGCAAGCCATAAATTTCCCATATCTGCCTATCTTTATTACCATAGGTTTACCGCAAAGCTCACACACCTGATCTGTTTCTTCGTCAGGCACTTTGATACGCTTCCCGTCCATGGCCTCCTCGGCTTCAGTCAATTCCTCGTCAAAGTCACTATAAAAGTCCTGCAAAGTTTTTACCCAACTTTTCTTGCCATTTTCCACTTCGTCAAGAGATTTCTCCATGTTTGCAGTAAACTTAACATCAACTATTTTATCAAAATGCTCGCTCATAAGCTGGTTTGTTACTTCGCCAAGCGAAGTCGGCTTAAGCTGTTTTCCGTCACGCTCAACATAATTCCTGTTTATTATGGTTGTAATAGTTGGAACATAAGTCGAAGGTCTGCCGATGCCTGTTTCCTCAAACGCCTTTACGAGGGTCGCTTCTGTGTATCTTGCAGGAGGCTGAGTGAAATGCTGATTTCCCTCAAGGTTACGCACCTTTATTGAGTCACCGGATTTTATTGGAGGAAGCACGTTTTTCTTTTCACCCTCATCGTCTTTAGCCTCTTCATAAAGAACAGTAAATCCGTCGAACTTTACAGAATAGCCTGTTGCCTTGAAGTTACAACCGTTTGCAGAGATATCAACAGAAACAGTGTCCATAAGGCAGTTTGACATCTGAGAAGCTATAAATCTCTCCCAAATGAGTTTATAAAGCTTGTACTGGTCATTCGTCACTCCGCTTGCCTTTACCATATCAGGTGTTACCTCTGGGTGTGTTGGTCGGATGGCTTCGTGAGCGTCCTGAGCGTTGCCCTTAGTTTTATATTTTTTCGGTGTATCAGGGATATACTTATCGCCATATTTTTTTCTGATAAAATCATATGCCGCTGCTCTTGCTTCATCAGAAATTCTAAGGCTGTCGGTACGCATATAGGTGATAAGACCTGTCTGACCCATATCGTTTATCTCAACACCCTCATAAAGCTCCTGAGCGGTTTTCATCGTTCTTCTCGCCTGAAAACTGAGACGTCTTGACGCTTCCTGCTGTAAAGTCGAGGTGGTGAATGGTGCGGCAGGAGATTTTCTGTGAACGCTCTTTTTTACCTTGTCGATAACAAACTCGGCACCCTCAAGTCTTTTCAGTATCTCGTCAGCCTGCTCTTTATTTTTCAACTCCGGCTTTTCTCCGTCAACTGTATTAAGCTTTGCGGCAAAGGTCTTTCTTTCACCGTTTGCGGAAAATTTTCCGTCAATGGACCAATATTCCTGAGATACAAATGCCCTTATCTCGTTTTCTCTGTCGCATATCATTTTTACTGCGACAGACTGAACTCTGCCCGCTGAAAGTCCTTTTCTTATCTTTCTCCAAAGAAAAGGTGAAAGCTTATAGCCCACAAGTCTGTCAAGGATACGTCTTGCCTGCTGTGCATTAACAAGATTTATATCAATAGAACGTGGGTGGCTCATTCCAGCTTTGATACCGGTTTCAGTAAGTTCGTTGAAAGTTACTCGGTTTTTATCATTCAGGTCAAGACCCAAAAGCAATGCAAGATGCCATGAAATGGCTTCTCCCTCTCGGTCAGGGTCTCCTGCAAGATAAACATGGTCGCTTTTCTTTGCAAGCTTTTTTATATCTTTTATAACGCCCTCTTTGTCTTTTATGTTGACATATTTAGGTTCAAAATTATTATCTATATCGACGCCCAGCTTTGATTTTGGCAGGTCACGGACATGACCCTTTGAAGCCACGACTTCATAATCATCGCTAAGATAACGCTTAATTGTTTTTATCTTCGTTGGTGACTCAACTATGATCAAATTAGACAAATCTATTCTCCATTCTTAATATATATTAAAGTCCAAACATTTTGCCCGGATATGACTTAACAGTGCCATAAAGTTCAAGCTCCGTTAGCTGTGCAAGCACATCAGAGATATCCATACCAAGCTTTGCAGCTATCTCGTCCACAAGCATATTTCCGCTTTTTAACAGTTTGCAAATGCTCTTTTGTGTGTCATCAAGCCCTGACAGATCAGGCTCAGGTGTTGGCTTTACCACATCTGTTTCAGAAACAGTCTTGCTGTCAGGCACTTTTCTTTTGCTTTTTCTGTGCTTCACTGTCTTAGGCTCGCCATTGTTAAGTATAGCAGAATCCTCAGCAGGAAGCGTGAACTCTCCCAGGCTTTCCACAAGTCTAAGAGATTGATACCTTTCATTGCCAAGCGAATACACTATATCCTCTGCGCCGAACACAGGTTGACACTCATTTCTTATGAGATCACGTTGTCCGAAATATCGACTGTCATAGATATCATGTGGTGGTACTACAAATACCTGTTTTCCTTGAGATATGGCGTGATTGACATTATCAAGGCCATGACTTTCCTTGCTACACTCAGTAAAAAGCACTGCATTTGAAAGTCCTGTAAGAATCCTATTGCGATTCACAAAAGCATTTCCAAATGGTTTATAACCCGGAAAATACTCTGATATTACTACTCCATTCTCAGCGATCTGTTTTTTTAGCTCGTTACTTCCCTTAGGGTAATCACAATCAAGAGCTGTGCCACACACAGCTATAGGTCTACTATTATTTTCAATAGCTACCCTGTTAGCGATCTGATCTATACCGCCTGCAAACCCCGAAGCAAGCAGACAGTTTCTTCTTATAAGATCTGCGCAAATATGCTTCGTTATCTTTACAGAATATTCAGACGGCTCACGGGAGCCTACTACTGAAATAACGCATTTATCGTTTAAAAAGTCAAGGTTACCATAAGTATACAGAACAGCAGGTGGATTTGCGATCCGTTTAAGTCTGTCAGGATAGCCCTCACTTTCGTAACAATAAATATTTATGCCAAGCTCTTCACAGCGTTTTTTTATGATTTCTGCGTCTTTAAGACTATATTTTCCTATCCTCTGAAGCTCTTTATCATTAAGTCCGCTGACCATATGATCATCGAGTGCAGTCATGAACTCAACTATATCATCATAATTTGCAGAAACTTCCCATATACGTTTGCTCGATGGAGTGAAAATCAGAACCGCTCTTATCCACAATAAAAGTCTTTCTTTATCCATGACTGCCACCTCGAAACATTTCCCACAAAATGATTGTGCCTGCGCAAGCAGCATTAAGTGATTCTATGTTGCCGTGCATAGAAATAGTCACACGATTTTTACAAATGTCTGAATGTTCTTTAGGTAAACCTTTGCCCTCGTTTCCTATTACAACAGCACACGGTCTATCAAAATCAAATTCTGTGATATTTTCACCGTTTCTGACAACTGCAGCATTTGTAACGATACCAAGCTCATCAAAAAGCGTTGCGACGTTCAGAAAATTATCCACTACAAAAAGATCAAGTCTTGTAGTACTTCCCATAGCGGAACGAACCACCTTTGGGTTATACAGATCAACGCAATTATCTGTCATAACTACTCCACTAACGCCTACGGCATCGGCAGTTCTTAGAAGCGTACCCAAATTACCTGGGTCCTGTAAATTATCAAGCACAAGATACTTCCCGTTTTTGTCAATATACTCAGCCACAAAAGGCAAATCGACCTTAAAAACGATCATATAAATGCCCTGAGAGTTTCCCTCATCTGTCATCTTTTTCGCAAGCTCATCAGATATTTCAAAAACATCTTCAGGTCTTGTGCACGAGAAAAGGCTATCAGTTTTAAGTGTATTTTTATATTTAGTCAAGGCCGTTTGAGTATAGAAAACAGAATGGACTTTTATTCTTCCGCACACAGCTTCATAAGCGGTGTCAACGCAGTTTCTTGCACCTTCAACAGCAAACAATCCATGTTCTTCCCTAGCTTTTTTTGATGACAGAAGCTTTCTGAAAAGCTTCACTCTAGGATTATCTTTACTATTAATATGCAAACTGCGTCACCTCTTATTCTGAAAATTTAATCATTTAGTTGCCAAATGCGTCATATATGGTGTTGCCTTAATATACAACAAAACACGCAGGTTACAAGAACGTGCGTGTTTTTGACTATTAAAGAGCAGCCTTCGCCTTTTCTGCGATCGCTGTGAAACCAGCAGGATCGCTGATAGCTATTTCGGAGAGCATCTTTCTGTTAAGATTGATACCAGCCTTGTTTACGCCGTTCATGAATGTTGAATAATTCATACCGTTCATTTTAGCAGCTGCTGAAATTCTTGTGATCCAAAGCTTTCTGAAGTCTCTCTTCTTCTGCTTTCTTCCAATGTATGCATACTGACCTGACTTCATTACAGCCTGTTTAGCCATTTTGAAGTGCTTGCTCTTGGCACCAAAGTATCCCTTAGCAAGCTTCAGAGTCTTATTTCTTCTCTTACGAGTCATCATTGCTCCCTTTACACGAGCCATAGTTATTACCTCCTGAAATTTTTAAAATTTGTTTTCCCTACAACTCGTTTATTTGTAAGGGATAAGAGCCTTTACGTTCTTGATGTTGGTATCATCTGCATAAGCTGCACCACGCAGGATTCTCTTACGCTTGTGATCCTTCTGAGTAAGTCTGTGTCTTTTGTTTGTGTGCTGGAACTTAACCTTACCGCTACCGGTAACACTGAAACGCTTCTTAGCACCAGAATGTGTTTTGATCTTTGGCATTGTATTTATCCTCCTTATTATTTTACTTGTTTACTTTCGGAGAAACGAACATCACAAGACTGCGTCCCTCCATTTTTGATGGCTTGTCAACAACGCCGGCTTCAGAGATAGCGTCTTTGAATTTTGCAAGAAGTTCTTCACCGAACTGTGGATGAGCCAAAGTTCTTTTCTTGAACCTTACAGAAACCTTTATCTTATCTCCTCCGTTAAGGAATTTAACAGCCTGATTGACCTTTACATTAAAATCATGAGTGTCGATCGTAGATGACATTCTAACTTCCTTGATCTCGATAACTTTCTGATTTTTCTTTGCTTCCTTCGCGCGCTTTGTCTGTTCAAAACAGAACTTGCCATAATCCATGATACGGCATACAGGCGGAGTTGCCTGAGGAGCGATCTTTACAAGATCAAGATCTTTCTCAAATGCAATTTTAAGAGCCTCGTCAGCACTTAAAATACCAAGCTGATTTCCGTCAACGTCTATGACCCTGAGTTCTTTATCACGGATCTCTTCGTTGATCTGATGTTCCCTGTTGCTAATGACGCAGCACCTCCAAAAATAAAATAAAACGGGCACAGAACTGATCCGTACCCGCATAAAATCACATTGATATGCAAATTCATGTTGACCTTTTTACTACAGAGAACTGCGCTTAAGGTGAGAACGGACATTGTTCTGCTTTGTTTACCATGATATTATACTACACTTTTACCCACTTGTCAATACCTTTTCTCAAATTATTTCAAAAAAATATTATCAAAGCTCTCTATATGTCATTATATCACATTCAGAGCTTGATTTCAACCCCTTTCCGCAGCCAAAATGAATAAATATAACAGCTTTTTATTTTCTCTCCGAGTATCATCTCAAACGATGCTTTATACAGTGCAAGCTGTGTTTTATAGCCCATGAGCTGTGACAAATCATTAAATCTGTCAGTTTTATAATCAACAATAACATATCCGTCAGGCTCGTGGAAGATACAATCGGCGATACCTTGAAGCATACCGCTGTTACCATTATATTCAGGAAGATTTTCACTTAAGTCAAGATCGCTCATTGAAACAAGAAACTTCTTTTCACGCATCACATTATCGGAATTTTTCACACGCTCATAAAAATCAGATCTAAAGAATGCTTCAAGTGCTTCAACATAAACTCCGTCAGCTTCTTTCTGGCTGAAGTACCCCTGATTCACAAGACGTTCAAGCTCTGTTTTTACGCTTTCATGTGCCTTATCATAGTCCGATAACTCCATAAATTTGTGGGTAAAAGTTCCCTTTTCCGCTGCTGATAGTTTATCAAACTCATCATCAAGCCGTGGAAGACTAGGATAAAACTCAGGTTCGGTTTTCTCTGTCTGCTTCTCTTTTTCAGCCGCAGTTATCTCCGTAACAGTAAGCTTTGCTGGTGTTGATACTCCTGACCAGTCATACTCAAATGCAAATTTGTCAAGAAGATTTCTAAGTATTGTTTTGTCCGCTCCTATTTCGCTAATAGTTGTATCTTCTTCCTGTGTCTGCTCTGTATTTTCAATGCCGTATTCATTATATATTATCTCAGGCTCAGGGTATTCGTCCCCGCTGACAGCTATATTATCACTGCCAAGCCAAGATGTGAGTTGATCACCCGTGGAGTGAAGTGCAAGCGTGATTGTTATCCAATCAAGCATCGTTTCAGCGTCCGCCACAACATTTTCAAGAGAATCTCCCTGCTTTGAGTATATGTTTCTAAGCCTGTCAACTATTCCTGCTTTTCTTTCGATAACTTTGTCATATGTGGTATTGCTGTAAATAATCGGTGCATAACTTATAAAAAGCCTTTCTTTCGCTCTCGTACATCCAACATAAAGCAGGCGGAGTTTTTCACTTTTTTCCTCTGCTTTTGATTCCTTTGAAAGCTTATCATAGTAAAGTGAAGTTTTTCTCATAAGTTTACTGTTATCCATAAAACTAAAAGCAAAGCCCAGCTTGTTATGTGAACAGTAACCTTTGTCTTTCTTTATAAGCGGTATGTCAAGCTGACATAAAAATACAAATGGATATTCAAGACCTTTTGAAGCATGGTAGGTCTTTATGTAAACGGAATCTGAGCCCTCTGTTACTGTCATTGCCTGCTTAAAGGCTTTTTCATTTGAGGACACAGAGTCGATATATCTTAGAAAACCAGTTACGCCCTCTTGACTATTTTGCTCATAGGATGAAGCATATTCAAGAAGCAGACGAAGGTTTGCTCGCTTTTTATCAGAATCAAGATACAGCGAAACGATCCCCATAAGGTCGGTCATGTCATATATTTTTCTTATGAGCCGTTCAAGACCCATGCTCATTGAAAGATAACGCAGGGAATTAATAAGCTTATTAAGCTCTATGCACTTATCCTGCAATGTTTTATTATTAAAGCTTATATGAGTAGCTTCCTTTTCGTGGCTGTCCTCAGCAGAAGCTGACGCCGCTACCACCTGATAGATATGGTCTTTCAGTTTGCTGTTAGGCTTCTTTGACTTTTCTGTTACTGCCGCCATTTCATCAGGCGTAAATCCCATGATAGGCGACATCATGATAGCTGTCATTGCAATATCGTTCATAGGATTGTCAATTACCCTGAGCATATTCAGCACAAGTGTTATCTCTCTTGACTTCATGTATCCGTTTGTATCCTCAGAATATGCTTTCAGACCTACCTCTTCAAGGGCTTTTGCCATAAGGGTAATTTCATCATTCTTTTGAACAAGTATACAAAAATCTCCTGCACGGCATGGTCTTAGAGAGCCATGATCTTTGACTTCCTCACCGTTTTCAAGCATGTGCTTTATCTTTTGCGCTATCACTTTGTTCTCCACAGAATAGCCATTTGTCTTTTTGTAGTCCTTATCAAAAGGTATGAGCATTATTTCTGTAGGCTTGTTATTTTCATCATAAAGTTCACCGTATCGAAGTTCTTCATTTCTATCATAATCCACCTGACCTGTGTGCTGTGTCATAAGATAGTGGAACAGAAAATTTACAAAATCGACCACAGACTCACGACTTCTGAAATTCTTGCTTAGCAAGATAGCCTCGAGCTGTTCGCTGTTTTCAGGTGCGGAAGCGTCATTTCTCGTTTTGCTGAAAAGTTCAGGATTTGAGAGTCTGAAACGATATATAGCCTGCTTTATATCGCCAACCACAAAAACATTTTTGCCCATGATATCCAAGTTATCAGAATCAGAAAGCGAGCGGAAAACAAGCTCCTGAAGATTATTCACGTCCTGAAACTCGTCTATGAAAATAAGCTCATATAGCCTGTTTCTGCGAATTTCCTCGCAAAGCTCCGTGCGAACAGGTCCATTCTCGGTATCTTTTACAAGCAATTCTCTCGCCATTATCTCAACGTCAGAAAAAGTAACGCCATTTCGTTCAAGCTTCATTTCTTGTGAGATCTTGTCTATATCTTCGCATACCCTGCACAGAACAGTAAATATTCTGTCAGATTCAAGCATATTTTCCTTCATGATTAGTTTTGTGTTATTGAACATATCGGTAATTTTAGCTACGATATCTTTATATTTGTTTCTGTATGATGCACAGAAGGCATAATTGTCCTTGAATCTAATGCGAATATCATCGTCAAGTGATGCATTGAAAGCCTTGTTCGTGGGAAATCTTTTTATGGTGCTGAATTTCCAATCTGACTTAGCAATAGTATCTATATCACCGCTTTCAAGAAGCTTTCTTAACCTATGAAGAAGTTCTCTGTCACTGTCGGCAGTTTCATTCATTTTGATATGTTTTATAAATGGTATGCCTTCTATCTCTTTACGGCAGGCATATTCTTCAAAAACCTCATACATTGAAAATGCTTCTTTAAGCTTTGTTTGAGCTACACATATATTATCTTTTATAAAGCTGTCAAAAATCTTATCATCAGTAAAGTTTTTATGTACCTCTGCTATCCAACGCTTAGGAAACGGCAGTGAACGCATGAATTTATAAAGATTGTCGGTGATTTCATTGAGAGTTTTATCCGCAAAAGCGTTTTTCAGCAGTTTGTAGCTTTCATAATCTTCTTCACAAAGCTTTTCATAAGCCTGCGTGATAGCTTCCTGCAAAATAAGATTTTGTACACTGTCATCAAGTATATCAAGTCCTCCCTGAAAATCAAATTCATGTAGATTACTTTTCACAAGGTCAAGACAGAAAGAATTTATTGTAGATATCCTCGCAAGCTGGATAAGATTTTGCTGACTAAGCAGCCACTTATTTTCAGGGTCACGGCGAAGCTGTTCGTCAAAAGCACGGCTGAGTTTTTCTTTCATGCTTGAAGCGGCTTCTTTTGTGAATGTTACTGCAAGAAGTCTGTCGGCAGGTATTTTATTTTTTTCATCAGAAAGAAGTTGTATCATTCGTTCTATAAGCACTGTGGTTTTGCCGCTTCCTGCCGCCGCTGAAACTATAATGCCCTTGCCACGGTCACTAATGGCTCTTTCCTGCTCTTTGGTCCATTTTGTATCAGCCAATTATTTTTTCTCCTTTCTGTCAGTTAATTCTTCCATAAGTTTTTCTTCATAAACTCTGTCTTTCACGTCTGTAACGTCCTCTTGGTTTATCCTGCCGCAGATATCGTGAAAATCACAGTGCTTGCAGGCTTCCGCCACAGGTCTTGCCTGAATGTTTCCCTGGCAAAGCTGTTCACCAAATTGCGCCACTTTGCCTATAGCAAATTCTCTGAGCTTTGTAAAAAAGCCGTCTGGAACAGTGCCTGAAATGCCGTTGGTTTTAGAATATTTAAAAGGCGCATAGGCGTAATTTTCTTCTGAGCTGAAAGCTTCGGTGACAGCCTTTATATCAACGACTTTTCCTATAGGCTTGAAAGCGTTTAGCCGTGATCTGCTCTCGGCTTCTTCTACGTCAGCGTCGGCTGTCTGCTCGTATGTTTTAGGCTTGTTTCCTAGCGTGTAGTATACGATACCAGCCTGCTTCAATCCACCGTCTATATTCACTGGATTTTTGGTTTCAAGTAAAGCGGTAAGATACACGAACATCTGCAAATTAAGGCCATTGTAGAGCATTGAATATTTAAGGTCTATAGAGCCTGTTTTATAGTCGATTATTCTCACATATTTTTCACCGTTCTCATCCTCGAAAACGTCAACTCTGTCGATAATTCCCGTAAGGATTATCTTATCTCTGCCGTTTACGTCTATGATAAGTCTGTCTTCTCCTTCGGACTTGTCTATTTTGTATTCCAAAAGCGCAGGCCTGAATTTTGAGTGAAGAAGCTCATTCTGCATAAAACGAATAATATGCAGGATATTGCTTTCCATACGCTCCTGTAAAAATACAAATGACGGAGATTTTCCGAACATTCCACCAAGGCTTTCCTTTATATATTCGGTAACGTTTTTGTGGATATACTCTTTTATCTCATCATCTGAGAGAGTAAGGAAAGCTTTGTCAAAGCCTGTGCCGTCATCACCTTTACGCATTATCTTTTCAAGAAGCTGATGAATGATAAGTCCCCTGTTAAGCCCGTCGATATCTGCCTTTCTGACAGTTTTAAGATCAAGACCATACTTGCAGAAATAATTGAACGGGCATTTATAATATGTATCAAGCTGAGTAGGCGAGACCTTTGCAGGCTGTTCTGACATGAAAAGCTTTTCTGCTGTCTTTTCGTCAAGCTTATAGTCACCGTTTTCATGAAGATTCTTTGTTCGCATAAGTTTCTCGGCATATTCCTGCGATAACCCCAACACAGACCTAATCGCAGAAGTTGTAGCGTTTTTATCACGGGAATGTTCCATATATTTATAGTAAGCTGTCCTGAAAGAAGTGCAGTAAAAATCAAGCCCCATGTCCTGAGCTTTGGTATTTGTTTTGCCGAACATTCCGTTAAGCTCGGAAACAAGCGCAGATGGGTGGTGAGTTTCTCCTACAAGGTCAGATTCTGAATAAAGCACATAGAGCTTTTCGTCTGCAAGGGTAAAAGCGTTGTAGCACACAAGCTTCTCTGTCTGAAAAGATTTTCTTGCGCTGTGTGAGATATGAATATCGCTTCCCTCTAATATCATTTTTTCATTTTCTGTGATAAGTCCACCAGAGCTTAAAGACGCAGGAAATATGCCGTCGTTCACCTCAACAAGAAAGACAGCCTTTACGCCCTCAAGCCTTGAATGGCTCGGGTCGCATATCCTTACGCAGTCAAGTTTCTGTGGAGGACGTGAAACACTCATTTGCGAAAGCATGAGCTTGAAAAGCTCATAAAACTGTCTGAGGGAGATAACTTCGTCATTCATGCAGTCATAGACGGATTTGATAGCCGAAAGAACAGAGTTCCAAAGTTGTTTCAATCCTCTTGCCATTTCAAGCTGAGTTTCGTTATCCGAAGTTCCTGCTTTTTTTACTACAGAAAAGGTCTGCTGAGAAAGCTCAATGCTGCCAAGAAGATCATAAAGCCCACGGCACAATTCCCCTGCTGTAATGTCTTTAACAAGTTTGCTTTTAAATGCTTCAAAAGGCTCAATTATCTTTCGTCTTGAGCAGTTTATTTTTTCAAGCTGTTTTTCGCTGAGATCACCTGCAACAGTAAAATCACTGAGCCACATATCACCCTCAACGCTCCAACGTATGCAATAGTCTTCCAGATTTGATATCTCGATATTCAGCATTGGAAAAAGCGGCGATTTTATGTATTTCAAAATATTGTCCGTGGAATACTTTCTTGAAAGCAAGCACTTGAAAAGCGAGTTCATATACCTCACCAGAGATGATGAAGAAACACTGTCACTGCAGTCTGAAAAATATGGTATCTCATATCTGTCAAACGTACCCTCAAAAACGGAAGCACAATCTTTAAGGTTTCTTGCAAGCAAAGCTATATCACTGAATTTATAGCCTTTTTCTCTGACAAGCTCCCATATCTTTCCACTGACAAATTCACTTTCTTCGTAAATATCCGTTGCTGATATAACAGAAACATTTTCGCACTTTCCGACGTATGGCTTTTTACAGGTGTTGTAAATCTCTTTGCTCACATATTCAAGTTCAGGGACTCTAAATGAGCTGTTACAACACTCTACCGTGTTGACCTTGTAATTATGATCAGCGGAAATATCTGTTATCTGCTGCAACGTTTTAAGAGTATCAGCAAAAGGGTGATTTGCATATCTTCTAATGCTTTCATTGTCGATACATAGAGAGAACGTTATACTCTTGCACTGTGCGATACAAGCGTCAAGCATTTTAAGTTCATCAAAAGAGAAATCGTTGAAAGCGTCAACAAAAACTGTCATTCCACGGAAATATCCGTTTTCCTTCACCTGATCCACACTTCTTGACATTGCCGACAGTGTGTCCTGCATTCCTGCCTTTTCAAGCTCATCCATGTAAAAATCATAAAGCCTTGAGATATCAAAAAGTTTCATGGCAAGAGAGCCGCTCTGCTTCTCAGCAGCAAGAGCTAGATCCTGCGGTGTTATTCCGCTTTCACGAAACTGGCTCACAAGTTCGTTAAGTTCGGCTAAGAAACTGCCCTTTTCAAGACTCTTTTTATAAAAGCGGATATCCTTGGTCTGCTTAAGACGTCTTACAGCCTTATACATAAGGATAGTGCGGACGTTATCATCGGCATTTTCTTTTGCCCTACCGCCATAAAGCTTCTCTGTGAACTCAGCGATACGGTTAAAGCCTGCAGTCTGTATGACGTTGAAATCTGCCGCACCAAGGTGTTCATACAGTTTTTTATCATATTCAAAAGAAAACTGATCTGGTATTATGACCATGACCTGCTCGCCGTTTTTTACAGCAGACTTGATCTTATCTATGAAAACTTTGTCACGTCCACTGTGAGAACCACCGCTTATAACTGTTACCATTGAATGAGCCTCCGTTATGATTGATATTTATATAATAACACGGCAAGGCTCAAAAGTCAATCGTACTTTTGATACAAGTACAAATAAATGTACACTTAGCTAAAAAGACTTTTAATTATCTCGGCTATTTTAAAAGAAAACTTTATATCTTCCCTATTGCCGTCTATGACAGTTATACCACTGCCATTTTTATCGTTTTTTTCATCTGACATAACATTGCTCAAAACGAATGCTGCCCCAAGGTTTGATGAGGAAAAAGCAGCGGCTTTGATGCCTGCAGAGCTTACCGTAACGACAAATGAAATGATGATAGCTGTAACAAACTTTTTCATTAAAAATGGCCTCCCATAAATATCTGTTGTTCAGATTATGGGAGGTCATAATTATTTTATTCAGTTTCCGAAAAATTTTCTTGCGATATCTACCGACTCTTTTGCGTCTTTTGCATAATAGTCAGCGCCTATCTGCTCTGCATAATCGGCCGTTACAACCGCACCGCCTACTATTATCTTGCAGTCAACATTGTTTTCACGAAGAAGCTTAACTGTATTTTCCATGCTCACAAGAGTTGTTGTCATAAGCGCAGAAAGACCGATAAGATGTACGTCATTTTCTATTGCACAATCAACTACTGTCTGATAGTCAACGTCCTTGCCAAGGTCAATAACGTCATAACCATAGTTTTCAAGAAGTACCTTTACAATGTTCTTGCCGATATCGTGGATATCGCCCTTTACTGTTGCAAGGATTATCTTGCCCTTAGAAACGCTTTTTTCACCCGTTGACAGAATGTAATTTTTTATTACCTCAAAGCAAGCCTGTGCAGTGCAAGCTGTCTGGATAAGCTGTGGCAGGAAAAGCTTGCCCTTTTCAAATTCTGCACCAGCCTTATCAAGTGCTGGGATAAGCATATCGTTGACAATGTTCATGGCTTCTGTTTCCTGCAAAAGCTTTGCAGTAAGGTCAGCTGCTTCTTTCTTCAAACCATTTTCGATAGCATACGGCAAGTCTATCTCAGCTTTTGCGCCTGTTGCGGCAGGAGCAGTTTTTTTCTCGCCACCGTAGTGAGAAATAAAGTCAACAGAGTTTTTATCTATGTTTGTCAGAAGCTTGTAGGCACGAACAGTTGCCGTCATAGAATCAATATTAGGATTCATTATCGGCAGGTCAAGACCCTTTGTGAGCGCCATCATAAGAAAGTTGTGATTAACTATCTCTCTGCTAGGCAGACCAAAGCTGATATTCGATACACCGAGAACTGTTTTAAGTCCAAGCTCGTTCTTTACTCGCTCCACTGCATTTACTGTCTGCATAACATTTTCCTGCTCCGCAGAAGCGGTAAGAGTAAGACAATCTATATACACATCTTCTTTTCTAATACCGTATTCAAGCGCCTTGTCAAGTATCTTTTTAGCAAGCTCAAATCTCTTGTCAGCACTCTTTGGTATGCCGTTTTCATCGAGAGTAAGACCTACCACAGCCGCACCATATCTCTTTACAAGAGGAAGAACATTTTCAATGGAGCTGTCCTCAGCGTTTACAGAATTGACGATAGGCTTGCCATTATAAGCCCTCAGAGCCGCTTCAAGCACCTCAGGTATAGTTGAATCCACCTGCAAAGGCACATCGACAACGCCCTGCAAAGCCTTAACAGCCTTGACCATCATACTCTTTTCGTCAATGCCCGGCAGACCAACATTTACATCAAGAATATCCGCACCTGCGTGTATCTGCTCGATAGCCTGACCAAGAATATAGTCGATATCATTTGCAAGCAGTGCTTCTTTAAAACGTTTCTTGCCAGTAGGATTGATACGTTCGCCGATTATTCTTGGCTGGTCTATAACCACAGTATGTGTCGGTGAACAGCAAGCGGCAGGAATATCATTATGCACGCTGACGTGCTTCTTGCCTTTGAGCATTTCAGCAAGCTTTTTGATATACTCAGGATTAGTTCCGCAACAACCTCCAAGCACCTTAACTCCCAATGGGATAAGCTTTTCTGCAAACTCTGCAAAATCTTCAGGTGAACAGTTATATTCATTTGTAACAGGGTCAGGAAGTCCTGCATTAGGCTTTACTACAACAGGGAGATTTGTCCACTTGCAAAGCTCCTCCACAACAGGATAAAGCTCCTTTGGCCCTAATGAGCAGTTCACACCGATTGCGTCAACGCCCAGACCCTCCAAAGTCAAAGCCATGGAGCTTATGGCAACGCCAGTAAATGTACGCATATTTTCCTCAAAAGTCATTGTGCAGACTATAGGAAGATCGCTGTTTTCCTTTGCCGCAAGAACAGCCGCTTTAAGTTCATAGAGATCTGTCATTGTTTCAAAAACGATAAGGTCTGCGTCAGCTCCTGCAAGTATCTGCTCCTTATAAATATCGTAAGCTTCTTCAAAAGTGAGCGTTCCTGTTGGCTCTAAAAGCTGTCCGATAGGTCCGATATCAAGAGCAACAAGGGTATCAGTACCCTCACAGGCTTTTCTAGCATTTTTTATAGCCGCAGGGATAGCCTGCTGGACAGTATATCCGCACTTTTCAAGCTTGTGTCTGTTTGCACCGAAAGTGTTGGCGTAAACAATGTCTGAGCCTGCGTTTATATACTGGCGGTGTATGTCCACCAGCCAATCAGGCTTGTCTATGTTAAGGGCTTCAGGGGTGCCACCCATTTCAAGTCCCTTTGCCTGAAGCATCGTACCCATTGCTCCGTCAAGTATGACAAATTCTTTTGTTTTAAGTAATGTTCTAAAATCCACAATGATCTCCTCTTTTTCTGAATTGACAGACTTCCCTCATATTACAGCAGGCACAACCACGTCTGCCCTTTGATATTTCATTTTCTGACAATCCGATTATCGCCGTAACAGACTTTCTCGGCGTCAGTATATTATTTTCAGTTGCATTAAGCCCGATAAATTTCTGCGCATTGAGTACGTCAAGAAAAACTCTCTGCACGCTGATAGGCAGATCGCCATAACCAGGAGAAAACCTCCATGTCTGATTATATCCGCTGAGCTTTTCTTTCACAGTGTTGTCAACTATATCGCATACCTGCTCCACAGCCGCACTTGCAAGGCAATCCGCTATCATAGCTTTAGCCATATCCTCTGCTTCATAAGCACGAAGCTTTCTATCAACGCCCGAAGAAATAGTCGCTGCAAAAAGCACGCATTTACTGCATCCCTCAAGGTGTCTGCATATATCATTGCCGCCAAGAAACAACGGAGTACCGATGACCTCAACACCGTTCTCTTTATGAGCGACATCAAACACTCTGTACACAAATTTAGGCTCAATGACCTTCAAAAGCTCTTTTTCACATTCATCTATCAGCAAAGCCGTGCGTTCGTCTGGCTTGTTATTGCCCATTCCCATATATCTCACAGCTTCTTTGACGTTTATATGTTCAAGTTTCAAATAATCACCTACCAATTGTTATTATACCACATTACTATGAATTTTACAACAATAAATAATAAATGTACGTTCACAAAAAAAGTCCCCGCAATCATCAGGGACTTTGTGTTACATATTGTCAGCGTCTTTAAGATACTGTTCAGCATTTTCAAGCATAAGCTCTGTGATATTTTCACCGCCCATTATCCTTGCTATCTCATACTTTCTCTGCTCATGATCGAGAGTTCTAACAGTTGTAACTGTCCTGTCGCCCTGTATATTTTTCTCAATAAGCAAATGATTATCCGCCATAACAGCCATTTGAGCAAGGTGGGTCACGCAAAGAACTTGCCTAAGGCGAGATATCTGTTTCAGCTTTATACCTATCTTCTGAGCCGCTCTGCCGCTTACTCCTGTGTCTATCTCGTCAAATATCAGCGTGCCGATACTGTCCTTTTCAGCAATTACGTTTTTCAGTGCAAGCATTATCCTTGAAAGCTCACCGCCTGAAGCGATCTTCGCAATAGGCTTTGGCTCTTCGCCAAGGTTTGCAGAAATAAGAAACTCTATGCTATCCATGCCATTTATGGTGAGCTTGCCTGTTTTCTGCTGAACCACCAGCTTGACCTTTGGCATATTGAGAAATTCAAGCTCCTCTGTTACCTGAGAAACAAACCGCTCTCCTGCTTTTTTTCTATGGTCTGAAAGTGCTTTGGCTTTCTTTGATACTTCCGCAAGAAGTCTTTCCTTTTCTTTATTAAGCTCGTCTAAGCTCTGCTCTGCTCCGCTCAGTTCATCAAGCTCATTCTGTGAATTTTCAAGAGTAGTCAGTACATCATCAAGTTCAGGTCCATATTTCTTCATGATACGCCTGAGTTCATCAGAACGCTGATTAAGGTAATCATAACGTTTCGGGTCGATATCGAGGCTGTCAAGAAGTGAGCCTATCTCCTCGGAAATATCCTCCATTTCAATAGCCGCAGAACTAAGTCTGTCATATATAGGCGATATCTCAGTCATTATATCAGTATATTCCTCAACCGATTTTGAAGCTCTCTGCGTCATCTCCACTGCACCATCTGTGTCATCATCGCCCGAAAGAAGTTGTTTTGCCATATAAAGAGCCTCAGAGATTGCAACAGCATTTTTAGAGATGTTAAGCTCTGCTTCTATCTCTTTATCCTCGCCTTCATGAATGTTTAGCGCATTTATCTCCTCGACAATATCAGCAAGCTCAGCCATGCGAAACTCTTTTTTGCTTTGCTCAGTTTTTATCTTGTTTATCTTCTTTGCAATGCTTTGAAGCTCTCTGAAAGAGCTGTGATAATCTTCTATAAGAGCTTCCGATTCGGCATAGCTGTCAAGTATCTCTATATGACGTTCAGGAGCCATGAGTATCTGATTGTCGTGCTGTCCATGGATAGTTACAAGCGTTTCTCCGATAGCTTTAAGTACGGAAACGTTCACCGCTCTCGAGTTGACTCTTGCAACGCTTCCACCATCTGAACGTATCTCACGGGTAAGGAAAAGCTGTCCGTCTTCTGCGCTTATACCAAGCTCGTCTAGTACCTGCAAAACATTGTCCCCAATGTCAGTAAACAACGCTGAAATAACAGCCTTGTCCGTGCCTGTTCTCACAATATCCTTAGTGACACGCTGACCGAGGATAGCATTTATTCCATTTATAAGTATAGACTTACCTGCTCCCGTTTCGCCTGTGAAAACATTAAGCTTATCAGAAAAATCTATAGTTGCCTTTTCTATCACGGCAAGATTTTCAATATAAAGTTCACTTAACATTTTAGATCATTCCTCTGCTGTTTAAGAAATAATAGAGGATCTCAGTTCCTCTGCCATATGGGACGCATCTTTTTCTGTCCGCATAAGTATGAATATCGTGTCGTCACCTGCAAGCGTTCCCACAACATTGTCAAGCCCAAGCTTGTCAAGCTTTGCACACACCGCCTGTGCCATGCCCGTATGACATTTCACCACAACAGTGTTAAGCGCATGATCCACTGACACAACGGCGTCTGAAATTATGCCGAAAATACCGTTGTTTTGCTCTGCAATATCTTTTTTGAGTGCAGGCAGGCTGTATTTATAATTGCCGTCTGAACCAATGGTCTTTACAAGGGAAAGCTCCTTTATATCCCTTGAAACTGTTGCCTGAGTGACTTTCAGGCCATGCCTTTTAAGCGCTTCACGAAGTTCCTCCTGAGTGCCGATATTTTCGTCTTTGACAATCTGCATTATCAAATTCTGACGCTGATTTTTCATATGCCGTCCTCCGCTGATTCCTTCAACGGCTGCATAAGCTTTTTGTTTATTGACGAGAAAAAGCTGCCGCCGCTTATATCTATGATTTCAACAAAATACTTCGACTTTGATACTATCACAGTGTCCTCTGCCGAAAGTCTGAAAACATTATTACCGTCAACGCTGACGATTGCGTGAGAACCACTGTTAGTGTGACACTTGACTTTCATAACGCTGTCCTCTGAAAGTATCATAGATCTTGCAAAAAGCGAGTGAGCACATATCTGTGTGAACTCTATACACTTCATTTCAGGTTCGATTATGGGTCCGCCTGCGGACATTGAATAGGCTGTTGAGCCTGTGGCTGTAGAAAGTATAACGCCGTCTGCACGAAGTGAAGAAATAAGTCTGCCGTTTTTTGACACCTCAAAATCGGCTATCTTACAATCGTCAGCTTTTGTTACTGCGACATCATTAAGCGCAGTATATGACTTATTTTCACTGCCACATTCGACATTTACATTTAACATCATTCGGCGGCTGAGGGTATATTCTCCAGAAAAAAGCTTGTCCAGCAATTCAAGCTGTGAATGTTCAAGAGAGGCCATAAAACCGAGTCTGCCACAGTTTATGCCAAGTATAGGCTTCTCAAACTCACAGCCCTTAAGAGAGCATTTAAGTATCGTTCCGTCACCACCGATTGCAATAATCATATCACACTGCTTTACACACTCGTCTTCGCTACAGAAAGTGATATCGAGCTTTCCGAAAACGTGCTTATAGCATGTATCCATAAAAAGTTTTGCACCATTTTTGCGCAGCCTTTCATATGTTGCGGTCGTATACTCAAAGCAATGAGTTTTATCAAGATTTGGATAAAGATAAATTTTCATAATATTACCACTCTTGCGTTTAGTCTTTGAAGCTATCAAAAGCTTCGTTCACAAATTCTTTTATATTGAGCTGACCAAGCTTGTCAGCCGTCATGTCAGCGTTTTTAAGTAGAATAAGATATTCAAGATTGCCGTCGCCGCCCTTAACAGGTGAAACTGTTATCTTTTCAGCCGCAAGCCCATCTGCTCGAAAACAGCCAAGAAGCTCGGTTATCACTCTCACATGGTCTTTACGATCTTTGACGATACCCTTTTTATTGAGAGCCTGCTTGCCAGCCTCAAACTGAGGTTTTATAAGAAGAACCATTTCGCCGCCATCGCAAAGACAATCGCAAAGGGATTTTATAACAAGTTTTAGAGAAATAAACGAAAGGTCACCACTTATGAACTGCACAGGTCTGTCAAAAAAATCCGCTGTCAGATATCGTGCATTCACGCCCTCACAGTTTTTCACCCTACTGTCATTGCACAAACTTTCATCAAGCTGTCCGTGACCCACGTCCACCGCATAGACAAATTCTGCGCCATGTTCAAGCATACACTGAGTAAATCCCCCGGTTGAAGCACCGATATCTGCACAAACTTTACCTGTCAAGTCAAGTCCGAAAACATCGCAGGCGTGTTCAAGCTTAAGTCCGCCCCTGCCGACAAACTTCATATCGTCAGGCCTACATTTCACCCCGTCGTTCTCATCAACCAATATAGAAGGCTTGACGCAGACCTTGCCGTTTACCGACACAAATCCATTTTTTATAAGCTGCTTGGCACGTTCTCGGCTTTTTACGCCGCAGTTCGTAACTATATACACATCAAGTCTTTCACTCATCTTTTAAAAAGCCCTCAACTGTATCAGCCATTTTCTCTGCTGAAAAACCAAGCTCGTCAAGTAGCACATCACATTTTCCGTGCTTCACGAAACCGTCAATAGCAAACTGTGCCACATTTGGGCAGATAGAAGCATACTTCTCTGAAATACTTCCACAGTAATAAGCTTCCTCAAAGAACAGCACAGCATCGTAGGCTGACATTATATCAACCACCTCATTGTCTATAGGGAAAATATTCACGAGCTTAATAACATCGCACTTTATATCACGATTTCTGAGTATTTCTATAGCTGTAAAAAGATCATTTGCAAGCCTGCCGTATGTAACAAGCAGAACCTTTGCGCCCTCTATATGACGATAAACGTAAGTTGAAACAGGATCAGATGTATCATACAGCGATTGATCCCTGCCCCTTGGATATCTCACAGCACAAATGCCACTGTCGTCCTCAACAGCTTTATGCAGGCACAGCCTGAGTTCGTCATAATTAGACGGGGAGTATATCCTCATATTTGGCACAGAGGTAAGAAAAGAAACATCAAAAATTCCCTGATGTGTTTCACCATCATCACCGACTATACCTGCGCGGTCAACGCATATAACTGCATGACAGCCTCCTATTGCCATATCATGGATAAGTTGATCGTATGACCTTTGCAAAAACGATGAGTACACCGCAAAAACAGGTACATAGTTCATAGAAGCAAGCCCAGCACAGAAAGTAACTGCGTGTTCTTCGGCAATGCCTACATCAAAGAAGCGTTCAGGAAAACGCTTCGCAAAATATTGAAGCCCCGTGCCGTATTTCATTGCCGCAGTGACTGCACAAAGACGTTTATTCTTTTCTCCCATTTCACAAAGCTCTTTTCCCATTATAGAAGAAAAGCTGTCAGAAAGTACGACATCGGGATTGCCCGTTTTTATCTCAAAGGAGCCGACCCCGTGAAACTCTCCAGGGTTAGCTTCTGCAGGAGCATAGCCCTTGCCTTTTATAGTATTCACATGAACAAAAACAGGCTTGTTTACTGCCTTTGCAGCCATAAGTCCCTGTTCAAGTTCTTCAAGATTGTGTCCGTCAATAGGTCCAATATAGTGAAAGCCAAGATCTTCAAACATGGTGCTGTGAAGTATCATGTTCTTGACCGCATTTTTGGAGTTACGAACGGCATTTTTCACAGGTTTACCTATAACAGGCGTCTTATCAAGCATTCTCTCTACTCTGCCCTTTGTGCGCTGATAGCTCTCTTTTGTACGCATGGAGGAAAGATATTTTGCCATTCCGCCAACATTTTTTGAGATAGACATTTCATTGTAGTTGAGGATAACAATGATATTTGTATCACTTTTGCCTGCATTGTTAAGTCCTTCGTAAAGCTCGCCACCTGTTGAAGCACCGTCACCGACCACAGCTATAGCGTGGTGAGTTTTATCACCACTCAGCTTCATTGCTGTGGCGATTCCAAGCGCCGCAGAAACAGACGTAGAGCTGTGGCCACTTATAAAAGCATCATGCACCGACTCGTCAGGTCTGCAAAAACCCGAAATACCGTTTTCCTGTCTGAGAGTTTTAAACTCTTTGAGTCTACCAGTAAGTATTTTATGTGTATATGCCTGATGACCAACGTCCCAGACGATTTTATCTTTAGGTGATTCAAAAACTCTGTGGATAGCCATTGTAAGCTCCACAGTACCAAGATTTGACGCAAGATGACCGCCGTTTTTTGAAACCGTATCTATAAGAATTTTCCTTATATCACCGCAAAGCTCCTCACACTGTGCAGTGGAAAGCTTTTTCAGGTCGGCAGGCAAATTCATTTTATAAATATCAGGCTTTTTTATTTCCGACATTATATCTAGATCTCCAATCTTTTTATCAACTTCTTCTTGTAAGCATATCAGATGTAAGCTCTGTGAGGAAAACGCTGTCCTCAAAATATTTAAGATGACCCAGTGCTTGAACTGTCAGTTGTTTTGCTATCTGTTCTGACTTGTCAAGTCCAAGGAGGGATACATATGTGTTTTTATGCTGTTCGCTGTCACTGCCGATAGGCTTGCCAAGCTCCTCAAAAGTGCCTGTTACGTCAAGGATATCGTCAACTATCTGAAATGCTCTGCCCATTGCCTGAGCATAGTCTGCCGCAAAGGGGATAGCCTCAAGCTTATCTCCAAGTATAACGCCCATTACACAAGCGGCTTCAATAAGTGCGCCTGTTTTGCAGGTCTGCAAAATATTCAGTGTATCAACATCTATTTCTTTATTTTCATATTTAAGGTCTATCACCTGACCGCCTATCATGCCGTCAGTGCCAACTGCTCTTGCCAGAACAGAGATAAGCATAACAGCCTTGTCGGCAGATATAACGCCGTTCATGGCACTGTTGGCTATGACCTCAAAAGCAAGGGTATTCATTGCGTCGCCTGCAAGGAGTGCGATATTCTCAGGAAAAGCTTTATGACATGAGAGCTTTCCACGTCTGTAATCATCATCGTCCATACAAGGCAGATCGTCGTGTATAAGAGAAAAAGTGTGTATAAGTTCAATAGAACAAGCTATCTCTGCATACTTTTCAGGCTGACGCTCACCGCACATACGGCAAAATTCAAGCATAAGCACAGGTCTGAGCCTTTTGCCCCCTGCCTGCAAAGAATACTCCATAGCCTCAACTACCTGACCCTGAAGCTCAGGCTTTGAGCGGGTAAGCTCCAGCAGTTTATTATCTATAAGCTCAACATAATAATCAAGTGTGGCTTTGTTCATATCATTCATCGCTATTATCTCCGTTCATAGCCTTTACGGAAAGCTTTGCACTTTCAAGGCTTTTTTTGCAATCGACCGACAGATCTATCCCCTCTTTATAAAGTTCCAAAGCTTTCTCAAGAGGAAGCTTGTCATTTTCAAGCTGACCAACTATATCATTAAGTCTTGTAAGATTTTCTTCAAAAGTCATTTTAAACAGCCTTTCATTTGACAAATGTTATTTTAGCAGATACACTGCCGTCTGACAGCTTTATGTTTACCTCGTCGCCAACGTTCAGCATTGATACACTGTCGACAACGCTTTCGTCTTTCTGAACGATAGCATATCCCCTGCCCAGAATATTGAACGGACTAAGCATATTCAGAGAAGAAACATAGCCGTCAAGCTTAACTGACAGCTTTTCAAGCCTGCGTTCCATGATCTGTGACAGCCTTTTTTCAAGGTCGCACACTGCTTTTTCGCTCTGCTCTAATCTCTTCTCAGGAGAATATAATTTCAAAAGCTTATCACAGCTTTCTATCTGTGACACAGCCTTATCAAGTTTAATCTCCATAGCCTTGTCAAGCTTTTGCCTTAAAAGCCTCACAGCATTAAGTATATCCGCTTTGTCAGGGGTAGCAATCTCAGCCGCCGCTGACGGAGTTGGCGCACGCATATCTGCGGCATAGTCTGCAAGGGTGGTGTCAGTTTCGTGACCTACAGCCGATATCACAGGTGTATTGCAGGCGTAAACAGCCAGCGCCACCGCCTCGTCATTGAACACCATAAGATCCTCGCTAGAGCCACCGCCACGAGCTAAAATTATGGTATCTGCACCGCTTTTATCAGCCGCTGAAAGTGCTTTGCATATAGTCTGTGCTGCTGCCGCACCTTGTACCTGTGCAGGATAAACTTCGATATTGCACACAGGATAACGCCTTTCTGTAACGTGTATTATATCCTGCAAAGCCGCCGCAGTAAGTGACGTAACAACAGCTATCTTCTTTGGAACAAGGGGTATTTTCTTTTTTTTGTTCACATCAAATACGCCCATTTTTTCAAGTTTTTTCTTTGTCTGTTCAAGCTGAATGTGCATAACGCCCACACCAAGAGGTGCTATCTCCGTAGCTATTATCTGATAAACTCCGTCACGCTCATAGACCTCTATATTGCCCATAACAAGCACGCTCATGCCGTCCTCGGGCACGAATTTAAGCCTTGAAACACTGCTTGAAAACATAACAGCTTTAAGTGCAGAACTGCTGTCCTTTACTGTAAAATAGGCATGACCTGATTTGTAATGTATATTAAAATTGGATATCTCGCCCTTGACGGCAATGCCTTTCAGCTTAAGGTCAGACCGCAGTTTTGAAGCAAGATATCTGTTTAGCTGAGAAACAGTGATAACTGAACTCATATTTTGATCTTCCCTTTCCTGATCGCAGCATAGACCGCAACGCCCACTGCGTTATCACTTGAAAATTCAGGCTCAGCAAAGCTGCCGTACTTTTCAAGCTTGCTTTTTATAAAGCGATTAGACATCACACCGCCTGCGTATACAATAGGTATATCCTTATACTCATGGCGAAGATTAACTGTCATTTTCTCCACCGCAAGGCACACACAATCAATACAGTATGCCGCAACATCAGCCACCGAACAGCTCTCGTCTATAAGCTTCATGCACTGATTTTCTATTCCAGAAAGTGAACAATAAAGTCCGTCAACTGATGCTTTTGGCTTTATTTTATGTTCGCTTTCAGACGCAAGCCTTTCAAGCTCTTTACCACATGGAAAAGACAGCCCAAGCCTTACGCCTGTTCTGTCTATGGCTTGTCCGCCTTTAAGATCACGGCTTCCGCCGATCTGAGTTATATTTATCAGCTTAGCCTTGTCAGGCTCGCACAAAAGAAGATCTGTAGTGCCACCACTGACGTGAAAAGCCGCAAAAGGCTTTTCAGAACTGAGCATATCCAGCTTTCCGCAGGAATAAAGTGCCGCAAGTATATGTCCCACCTGATGCGAAGTCTTTTCAAGGTCAGCCCCACAGGCAAGTGACACAGCTTGTGCAACATTTTCTCCAACAAGGAAGCAAGGCATATACGACCCCTCTGCACACCTTGGTGCATAAGAATACCCAACTGCACTTAAGTCATACCTTCTATCAAAAAGCTGTTTCATAAGTTCTGGAAGCTGTTTCGTATGGTGAAACACGGCGTCGGATTGTCTTAGTCCTCGCTCTCCCTGCTTGACAGGAAGAAGTTTTTTGCATGACCTGACGCTCATATCCGCAGTATCAAGCAGTGCACATGAAGTGGTATAATTGCTTGTGTCTATTCCGAGTACAAAACTCACTGCTTTTCCTCTTGTTCCTTTGCAAATGAGCCAAGCACACCGTTTACAAATGAAACGTCAGGCTCGAGGGCATATTTTCCTGCAAGAGCCACAGCCTCGCTTATGGCAACGTTCACAGGAACGTTCTCCTCATATATTGCCTCGTAAATAGCAAGTCTGAGTATTGCAAGATTTATCTTAGGTATTCTTTCAACAGTTCTCTTGTTGCTGAACTTGCTGATTATGCTGTCGATCTCGTCCTGCTTTTCGCAAACATTTTCCACGAGCTTTTTAACTTCATCATTTACGATGATCTCGTTCACTTCCATGGCAGACATGAAAATATCGTCAAGCTCCTCGTCCTGTCTAAACATTTTCTCAAATATCAGCAAAAATGCTGATTCTCTTATTTCACGCCTTTTAATTGGCACAAAAACACTTCCTTCATCTTATATTTGTCTGAATCCTATTCCTTTTCCGAAAGGTCAACTCCGCATATGGTCACATTTACCTTTGCAACTGTAAGTCCAAGCATATTCTGAACTGCACTTTTTACTTTATCCTGTATCTCCTCGGCAACGGAAACCGCCTTAGCTCCACGGCAAAGTATTATACCTATAGACACTGACAGCACATCGTCAACAAGGCCTATCCTGATATTGCCGAAATTTTCCTGTCTAAACCAGAGCTGACGTGGAGTCTTCATAACAGGAGCGATACCATAAACGCCCTCTATCTCATTAACAGAGTTTGTAACGATCTGCGCTATAACGTCCTGACTTATGTGCAGGCTTTTTTCTACTTTCTTTGAAACATCATTCATATTTATCCAAGCCTCCCTTTTTAGATATAAAAAAGAAATCCTTCAATCTATACTTACAACCATTATATCATAAAAATCAATAGGTTACAAGTATTTTGAAGGACTTTTTTTATTTGCTGACAAATTTTATTCTACATCATAAATTCTGATGTTTTCATTTGCAACTGAAACTTCGCTAAGGAGGATATCTTTTATCTGTGCCGCTTCGCTTGCAACAAGCCCGTCGCTGTCGGTCTTTACAACGATATTTGCGTTGTCACCGTCAAGATAAACAACACAGTCCTCAAAGCCTGCTGCTTTCACGAGTGTCTCTACCTTGCTCTCCGACTCCATGAGCCCTGTCATGGCTGAAGCTTCTTCTTCAGCGACTTTCTTTTCTTCCTCTGTGGAATCGCCGCCGTTCATTATATTCTTTAATGTTTCTACCGCCTCGTCCCTTGAATTCATTCTGTCTATTCTTGCCTGTGCAAAATAATCTGAAGTGCTGTCAGTGCTTACGAGCTGTGCGTCGCCGTAATTCACGCTTTGACTTTTCACAACGTCCGTCGCCTTTATCTTGCCGTCTGAGGTCGATACCGCATAATTTATGTATACTGCAAGACCGAGTATCAGCGTCATTCCTGCAAGGATTATCTGCTTTTTGCCTATTATCATGGTCGGTTTTTTCATCTTTATTACCTCTTTCTGTTATTTTCTGCCCTCAACGCAGATCTTACTGCTTGATATACCTAGTACTGTCGAAACCGCTTTAAGCACACGTTCGTTTACTTTTATATCTTCACCTCCTTCGCAAACAATGACAACGCCGCATATCTGCGGTTTTATTATTTTTCTGACCAATGCCTCCTTTTTGCCGTCATTATCAGTTATTACTATCTCGTTTTCATACCTGTCGCTTGTTCTGTCACCATTATTGTCTGTGCTTTTGGTAAGATTTTCGGCATAAACATATTCGGTAGTTCCCTCAACTGTCACCATTACCTTGCACTCGCCAACTCCCCTGACTTGAGAAAGAACATCTTTAAGCTCTTTTTCTATCTGCTTTTTGTAGCTGTCTGTATCATCAGTGGCAACGCTTTCCGTGGGAATGCTCTTGCTCTCTGCCGTATTTTTAGCAGGAAACATCTCAGAAACAAATATAAGCAATATCCCTGCAAGACCTACGGCTATCACTATCTTCGTTTTCATAGGAAGCTTTTTAAGAGCCTTTATTTTCCCCTCAACTTTACTTTTCAGCAATGTTTATTCCTCCTGAATGATAACTTGAGTATCAGGCAGATCTTCTGCAATAAGCTTTTCAACAAGCCCTCTGTCGCTTGTTTTAGTCAGATACACCCTTACCGCTGTTATCTCTATTCCATTATATTCATTTATATCTGTGGTTATGTCCACTCTGACGTTTTCTATGCCATTCTTATTCAGCTTATCCAAAAAATATTCTTCAAGCCTGCTTTCGGATTCGGACAGATAATAAAGTTTCGTCGCTGTTGAAACGCTGTCAAACTCAGGCAGATCTGCAAGCTCTGTATAGTCGCTTAGGGTGACTTTGAAGCCATGTCCCATTACAGGCGTTATGACCGCAAGCAAAAGTATCACAGCAAGCACCGATCTAAGTTGTTTTTTCAAAGTTCCCTCAGGTGTGGCAATATCCGTCATAGAAGTTATCACGCCTATAATGCAGGCAATAAATATCACTGATTTAACTGTATTCATTTTAAGCTCCTGTGTTCATGGCTGTCATTATTACAACTGATGTGGAAATAACGAACATTATAGAATAAGCCGCAAGGATGCTCACACCAATTGATAAAACCGAGTTTATGCTTTTAAGAAGTCCACCACTGTTGCTTATGCCAAAAATATCGTTTATGATCGCACCTATCCACACTGCAAGTTTTACTGCAAGAAGCGTAAGCAAAGGTTTCGCAACTATCACAGACATTATTATAACGCCTATCACACCGACGCTTGTTCTTATTACGCCTATACTTCCCTTTACCGCTGAATAAGCTTCAGAGACCGAGCCGCCTATGACAGGTATAAAGCTTGAAGCCGCAAATTTAACGGCTCTTGCGGAGAGATTATCAGCCGCCGCTCCTGCAAAGCTTTGAATAGATAACAGCCCTGTAAAAAGGGTCATCACAATGCCAAGCAACCATATGACCAGCTTTTTCACCGACTCTGCAAGGCTTCCAAGGTCAAGAGATGGGTTTATTGCAGAAACAAGGGTCACTGCAAGCACTGCCGACAAAAACGGCACAAGTATCGTATCTGCCAATATACCTGCGCTTTCACATATTATCAGCATAACGCCGTAATAGCCTGCTCCTGCCGCCGCACTACCGCCTGCTGTCGCCACGCTTGAAAATATGGGTATGTAGGACATCATGAAGCTGTTCATTTGTTCCATGGAAGTCTTTACAGAATAAAGACTGTCGGTGACAGTATCGCTTATAACAAGCACTGTGGTAAGAACACATATGAGCGTGAATACCTTGTCCACTGTACCCTCAGCTGACATTGACCTTACCAATACGCAGAGCATAGTGGCGGCTGTTATTTTCCCGAGCATTATAAGAGGGCTTCGCAAAGCAGCGGTAAAGCTTTCAAATATATGCTTTATCACATCAGAAGCACTTATATTTGCGGCAGAGGACGGATCTTTCAAAGTTATGTTATTATCTTCAAGTACAGTTTTTACATCTTCATCACCCTCAAAAGAAAGTCCCTCGTTTATTTCGCTTATGAGCCTGTCATAATATTCATTGTTCTGTTCCTCACTGTCTGCATATACTCCCTGTGGTGTAAACATGACCGCAAGGACTATGATGACAGTGGCAATTATTTTTTTCATATGTTAATCCTATATAAGCAATGCTTTTACTATTTCTACAAATGCTTTGAAAAGCGGCAGCGATACCGAAAGCATTGCAAGCTTTCCTGCCAAAGTGACCTGTGACGCAAGTGCGTTTTCTCCGCAATCCTTGCAGTAATCGGAAGCAAGCTGTACAATATAGCATATACCAAGTGACTTAAACAGTATGATAAGATACATATTGTCGATTCCTGACAGAGTGAAAAGGTCCTCAAATACAGAGATAAGGTCTTTCACAAATGCCACCGAATGAAAAAGCACCAGTGCCGCCGCCGCAAGCACAGCCGCATATTTTATTTCACGGCTGTCTTTCTCAATGGCTTTGCACACTATGGTTGAGAAAATACAAAAGCACGCTATTGTAAATATTTTCATTAATACAATCCAAACACTTCTTTTATCGTTTCAAATAGATTTCCGATCTGCCTTACTATCATAAGCAGAACGACAATAAGCCCTGCAAGAGTTGTCATCATTGCCTGCTCGTCACGCTCCGCTCGTTTCAGCAAGAGATTTAACACGGCAACGATAATTCCTATGGCAGCGATTTTGAAAATAAGATCTATGTCCATATAATTTTGTTCCCTTCATTATGGTTATCCTTTGCTATGGCTATATTAGCAGAATAGCGATAAAAGCCCCGCTGAGAACGCCCAAAGCCCTGCATAGCCGCACCTGTGAGGTGAAATTCTCTGAAAGTCTGCTTATCTGCTCGTCAAGTGCGGCAAGGCTCATGGAAATGTATGCAAGCTGTCCATTTGTGTCTGTTGTACCGAGTTTTTCAAAAAAATCTATGGCGGTCTGCCTGATTTCATTGTCAAAAAGCTTTGACTTATATATATCCTCGGTTATTCTTCTGCGGACATCAGGCGAAGAGGTATCTTGCGACAAAAATGTAAAGTCAGAATAATCATTCTGCAAGCTAAGCTTTAAGATAATTTCCCCGAAAGTCATTCCACCCTCAACCATTGCCCTTGTTTCAAATATCAACCGTCTGAGTAGCTTGAGATATTTCATTTGCCGTATCTTGTCCGTCGCCATTGCACAGCCCATTTGTGTGCAGGCAGATATGATCAGCACACAGCCTATTAGCTTTATCATTTCATGCTCCTGTTTTTGTAAATGATACCAGTCTGCCACACATTGTTCCTGTGCCTAGTACCGCAAGTGCGTCGAAAGCCTTGTCTTTTATGAGTTTTGAGATATAACGCCGCTTTTTAAGCTCATCAAGGCTTGAAGCATGGCATGAAGCAATAAGCTTCACTCCTGAGTTGAGCGCATACTGCAAAGCTTCGTTGTCCTCAGAAGAACCTATCTCGTCGCATATGAGTATTTGCGGTGACATGACCTTGACAGCCGTCATTATGCCCTCATATTTGTTGTAGGAATTGAACACGTCCGTCATTGCACCTATAAGATTTTGCGGCTCACCTGCCACTGTTGCGGCAAACTCGTTTCGCTCGTCTATAAGCGCAACACGCCAGCGTTCGCCAAGCTTTCTTGCAAGATCACGAAGCACTGTAGTTTTTCCTCCCGAGGGCGGTGAAGCAATAAGCAGGCTCATTGGTTTGTCAGAAAAGCATTTTGCATATATCTCGTCTGAACTACCTATCATTTCACGAGCTATCCTTATATTAAGAGAAGATATATTTTTTACAGACTCCACGGCATAACTCCTCGCAGGATCAAGAACGGCAGTTCCGCAGAAGCCTACTCTGCACCCTCCTGCAACTGTTATGTAACCCCTTGCTATCTCACGGTGAAAGCTGTGAAGAGAATTCTGAAATGCTCGCTGATAGATAGTTTCAATATCCTCTGAGGTAACTTGAACGCTATCTCCGATATTGTTCATGAGCCTGCCGTTATCATTAACGAAATACTCTTTCGAGAATATGGTAACAGACAGCCGTCTACCTCTGCGAAGCCTTATTTCCTGTATCCTGTCACGCTCTATTTCTGGCACTGACATAATTGCTCCTCTTATGCGAGGGGTGAGCAGTTCATAAACGTATTTTATCTTGCTGACTTCTCTTATCATTTTTTCACGCTCCTTTTAACTTGTCCTATGAAATAACTATGCTGTGAGCCTGCATTTTAGTACAAGATATTTGTATTCTCCTACATACGCAGATATCCATTATTGTATTTAATTATCACGCAAAATGCTTGAAATACTGTTGTATTTGTGATATAATGTTAATGCAATATGCACAAATATTGTGAAGATAAAAGAAACATACAAAACAAAGGAGAAAATTATGAACAACAGCTTAACTGAAGAACAGGTAAAAGTACTGAATATGTCACAAAGCGTGATAAATGAGGTAAGAAAGGTCATTATCGGCAAGGACGAGATAATCATAAAAGTCCTGCTGTCCATACTTGCAGGCGGTCATATCCTTATTGAGGATATTCCAGGAGTGGGAAAAACCACTCTTGCCGTGGCTCTATCAAAGGCGCTTTCACTTGACTATAAAAGACTACAATTCACCCCTGATGTTTTGCCAACAGACGTGACAGGTTTTACCATACTAAATAAAGAAACACACAAGTTTGAATATAAGCAGGGTGCGGCACTCACAAATCTTTTTCTTGCAGACGAGATAAACAGAACCTCAAGTAAGACGCAGTCTGCGCTTCTTGAAGTAATGGAGGAGGGCAAGGTAACTGTAGACGGTATCACACATAAAATGCCTGACCCTTATATCGTTATCGCAACGCAAAACCCGGTTGGCTCTATAGGCACGCAAATGCTCCCTGAGTCGCAAATGGACAGGTTTATCGTAAGGCTCACAATGGGTTATCCTAATCTTGAAAGCGAAGTCGCAATGCTAAAATCCAAGCAAAATCTCGTCCCTGTGGATAATGTAAGGTCTGTGGTTTCTGCGGAGGATATCCTTCAGGCAAGGAAAGTTGTGGAAAATATTTATGTTTCAGATCAGGTTTTCCAGTATATTGTTATGCTTGCAAATGCAACCAGAAACAATGAATATATAAAGCTGGGTCTTTCACCTAGAGGAACTATCGCACTACTCAGAATGACAAAGGCGACAGCGCTTCTTAAGGGCAGAGATTATGTTATCCCCGATGACGTTATATACAGCTTCAAGGACGTTGTTCTTCACAGACTTGTGTTCAACTCAAAGGCAAAGATAAACGGCTTCACAGGAGAACAGATACTCAAAGGAGTTATTTCCTCAGTTCAGGTTCCTAGAGTTAGCAAGTAACGGAGGAGCAAATGCTGGTTTTATATATAATATTATTTATCGCCTCTATTTTCTTCTATATATTATATGTGGGTAGCTTCTCTTTTTATCTCTTTGCATTTTTACTTGTTATGCCTATAATCTTATTCGTTATGCTCAAAAAAATGTCAAAGAAAATAAGCGTTGGTTTTGTGAACACTCAGAAAACCGCAGGCAGATCGTCAAAGATACCTGTTGTGCTGAGATTGCAAAACCGCTCAAAGTTGCCTGTTGCCAATATGATTATAGAGATAGAATATTACAACACTCTTGACGGCGACAAAAATACAATGAAGATAAACACTCCCCTTTATCCTGATGATGTTCAGTATCTTACTTTGCACGTTTCCGCAAAACATTATGGCACTGTCAGAATGAACATAAAACGCTGCCGCATTGTGGATATGCTGAAGCTTTTCAAGATAAGAGTAAGCACCGATGCTGCTTCCAGACTTTTTAGCGAAAGTACGTTCACTATAGTTCCTGACTATCTACCTATCGAAAACAACATTGCGAATTATGCTGAAATGGGTCTTGAAACCGATGATTATTCCAAGACATCAAAGGGCGATGATCCCTCTGAGATTTTTGATATACACGAATATCATGATGGCGACAAAATAAACAGGATACACTGGAAGCTTACTGCAAAGCAGGATAAGACCATGGTCAAGGATTACTCTCTGCCAATATCAAATTCTATCGTGCTTATGGCGGATCTCCACCTTGATACAAATACAGACGATTATATGCTCGTATATGATACTCTTGTAGAGGCTATAGCGTCTATATCATATTATCTTATAGAAAATGACACACCTCATAAGGTAGTGTGGTATGATAAAAAGAAAGATTTGAGTGAAGTAGTAAATGTTACAGACGAAGAAAGTGCAAGGCTGCTTATTAGTCTGCTGTTGCAGGCTTCTGTTTATGATGAGCCTGACCTGTCTATGATAAATTACATCAATGAGCCTGAGAGATATAAATGCGGTCACTTGATGTATTTTTCTCCCGCATATAACAGCAATCTCAGCGGCGTTATGAATGATAACGATCTGGCGTTCCGCTATTCCTATATGCTTATCACAAACAAAAAGAAAGACGACGTTATAAACGATGAGTTTGCAGAGGTCGTGAACATTACTGCAAAACACGTTGCCGAAAGCATACAGGAAATATGTCTATAAAGGTGACAACATGAAAAAGAAAAGAATAAAAAGCAAAAACAAAGATATAGGATTTATCAGCAGCAATGGTATCTGCATTGACGGAGATATCCTTATGAATTGCGAGCATGAGCATAATTCAGGCTCATTTCTATGGTTTCAGATACTTCTGACCTTTGTGGCGACCATATGCACAGCGTTTATGGCAGTATCATTCCTTGATATGGAAATATACAAGACCACAATCATATATTACTCCGCCATGCTTTCACTTGTGTTTGGTCTGATGAAATCGTCACACAAGATAATTAAGTTTTCTGCACTTGGTGTGCTGATACTTCATGTAATTTACCTTGTGAGCAGGATATCTACAATAAAATACGGCTTGTTCGTTGTTATAGACAGATATCTTTCAAGGGCAAATCAACCTAACTCAACTCTTGGCGTTCAGCTTAGTGGAATTTCTACTATCGACTACCCATATCTTGCATCAAATTTTTTCGTATTTTTTATAACTCTTGTTTGCCTTGGAACGGCAGCAGCCTGCCTTTATAGGATAGATTTTCCACTGCTGTTTATCATTACATTTCCTGTTTTCGAGCTTGGAATGTATTGGGGCTGGGAGCCGTCAATGTGGACTGTTATTGGTCTGTTTGTATGCTGGGTGACAGTGCTTGCACTGCACATAATAAACCACACAACTAACAAGGCAGGAAGAAAAAACACCTTTGCGGTGCATGAGCGAAAACGCACGTTTTATTTTACATCTGAAAAGCAAAAAGCTTGTTTTTATAACGTATTCATGAAATTCACGGCTATTTTAAGCTCGTTTGTACTTGTAGTTATAATGCTTTTCTCATCAATAACAGGCTTTACACGTCCTGAGTCATTTGCAAAATACAGACATGATATTTCTACAGCAGTGTCAAATTTCTCTCTCACTGACCTGAGGAATGCTTTTTCAGATTATGACGGCGGATTTGATCTGTTTGGTATAAAAACAGTTGGTGGCACAAACGGAGGCGTTCTTGGCAAGACAGCAGGCATTAGCTTCAACGGCTCAACAGCACTAAAAGTGGTCACTCCAAAATTCTCTAATACACTATATCTCCGTGGATATGTAGCAGGCGTTTATAACGACAATAGCTGGACTCCTGTTGACGTGAATGGCAATGAAGACACCTTCTCTGATGATTTTGAGCAAGGCAAGATATGGGTGCAGGATCTGGATTATGACCTTATCCAACGAAAATATGCGGATCTGACCCCTGCTCAAATTTCTGTATCTGTTCTCGGCGCAAGCAAGAAATTTGTGTATGCGCCATACGCTTCTTTATATTCAAGTGATGGAAACACAGACGATAAAAAAATGCGTCCTACCACTGAGTCATATGTCAAATTAAGTTCAACAAAGTATTCTCTTTACTATTTTGACCCCTCTCTTATAGAAGAAAGGCTTGAAGCCCTCCCTGAGGCTATAGCCACAGAAGTGCCTGCATTGTCTGTTAATAAGGACAGAGGTGTTGACGCTTACTCAGAGTTTGTTCACCAGAAATATATGGACGTTTCAAAGTCTGATGAGCTTGATAAGGCATATAAAGAGATACTTAGTGAATATCTTGGCGTGGATATTTACCACAAAGGTGATTGGACTTATGAAGAAATAAGCACTGCAATAAAAAACTATTTCTCTGATAACTTCACTTATACCCTTGAACCGGGTGTTACTCCAAAAGGTGAAGATTTCATAGATTATTTTTTAGGTACACAAAAGGAGGGCTATTGTTCATATTTTGCAACAGCGGGTGCAGAGCTTTTAAGAATGTTTGGCTATCCGTCAAGATATGTAGAGGGATATGTGGTGCTTAATTCACAGCTCGGTGAACCTGAAGATGATTCAACATACGAGGTAAGTGTAAAAGACAAATGTGCGCACGCATGGGCTGAGGTATTTATAGACAATGCAGGTTGGTATCCTGCAGAATTCACACCAGGTTATGATAATGATAATCCTAATCTTACACAACAAGAGAAAGACCCTAAGGAAGTTACAACAACTAAAAGCACAGAAAGCAAGCCTACGACTACCACACAAAATGGCGGCCAGGGTGGCACAACTTCAGTGGTTACTAAAAAGCCTGCAAACAATTCAAAAGCTTCAACAACAAAGAAAACAAATTCTGCAAGCAACGGACATGGTGCCGGAGTGATGTCAGGCGCTGGGAAAACTTCTGTTTCATCAAGAATAACAGAAAACAACAGCGGCCATGGCTCATTTGTAGGAATTTTCATCACTCTGGGCGGACTTCTGCTTATAGCCTTCGGTGTTGTAGTCCATAGAGATGTTAAGGTAAAGAAAATGCGTTTGGAACTAAGTAATGGGGACAATAGATCACGCACTGTGGCGGTATATCGCTATATGCTCAAATATTTAAAGCTTATAGGCATCGCCGACAGCAGAAATATTACAGACTTACAGCTTTGTGACAGGTTAACAGAAAAATGCCAGGAAATGCAAATCAATGATTTCTCTCATATGATAAAATATATCGGAGAACTTGCAGTCAAAGCGGAAATGAGCAACTCAGTAATATCTGATGGGGAACTTGAAACTGCACTTTCTTATTTTGAAATCATAAAGGACAAGATCGTCCTGCCAAAGCTTTCGGGTGCTAAGCTTCTTAATGCAAAATTTGTTTACTGTCTATATTAGAGAGAAAAAGCCACGCTCAGTGTGGCTTTTTTAACCTCAATGATATTACCAAAAAGCTGATCGGTGATTTTTTTATATGAAATATATGTTTAATGCAAATATGGATATGATATTATCAGTAGGATAACTTTTTGAATATTTTAGAAAGGAATGATCGGATTGCGAAAAATAAAAAATACAATAATATTTATTGTTACAGTTGCTATACTTACAATGTTCTGCTCTTGCTGTAAACGCTCTGAGATAAAACTGGGATCCGGCAACGAAGGTGGTATATATTATAAATTTGCTGACACTCTCGGTGATATTGATGAAAACATCACAAATATAAGAACGGCTGGTTCTCAGGCTAACATGAGGCTTTTAAAGGACGGCTTTATCAACATGGGAATAGTCCAAAGCGATGTTCTGTCTGAAGCAGTGAATGGCACAGGAGATTTTAATGGTAACAAAATAAACAACGTCCGTGCAGTTGCGGCTCTTTACATGGAGTCTTTTCAGATAATCGTTCCGGCTGACTCAGACATTCAAACTCCTGCTGATCTTAAAGGCAAAAAGGTCTCTGTGGGCGAAGAAGATTCCGGCGTAGCAAAAAATGCCGAGTACATTTTAAACTCTGTAAGTCTTGACTATACCATGATAGATGTGTGTAACATGGACTATCAGAAGTCAGCAGAGGCGCTTAAAAACGGCTCTATCGACGCATTTTTCGTGGTACTTGGTGCTCCATGTGATGTTATAACACAGCTTTCTGAGGAAATGGATATAAGAATATTGCCTCTTGATGACAGAACGATATCATATATGACGAATCTTTATGACGGATACTATGAAACTGTAATAAAAGCAGGAACTTATAAAGGCATTGACGAGGACGTCAAAACTGTTGGCGTAAAGGCTGTTCTTGTGGCAAGCCAAAAGATGGACAGCGACACTGTAGCGGATATCACGAAAATGCTTTTTGAGGAAAATGACCAGATAAAGAAAAGGATCTCATTTGCGAATAATGACACAAAATTTGCGACAGATAATATACCGTGTGCTTTTCATAAAGGGGCAGTGGAATATTATAACAGCATTGGAACTGCTATAACAGAGGAGGATAAAATTTGAAAACAATAAATGTGGATATGTATCAAACTCTTGCGGTGGCAGTAGGAGTCTTGTATTTAGGGGGATTTCTCAAAAAGAAAGTCAGATTTCTTGAAACCTTCTGTATTCCCTCTCCTGTCATCGGCGGAGTTATTTTTGCTATCATATCATGTATTCTTCACGTCGCAGGAATAGTCGAATTTCAGTTTGATGAAACGCTAAAAACAGTTTGCATGGTCATGTTCTTCACTTCTGTTGGCTTTCAGGCAAACATTAAAGTTTTGAAAGCAGGAGGTAAAAGTCTAATTGTATTTTTATTATGCCTGATAGTGCTGATATTTGCGCAGAATGCGGTTGCAGTAGGACTTTCAAAGCTATTGGGAGTAAGCTCGCTGGTAGGTATGTGTACAGGATCTATTCCAATGGTAGGCGGTCACGGAACGTCAGGTGCTTTTGGCACAGTGCTTGAGGACCTTGGTCAGCAAGGAGCAACAAGTCTCTGCACAGCAGCGGCTACTTTTGGATTGATTATAGGCTCTGTAATGGGCGGACCTATCGGCAGAAAGCTTATACTCAAACACGATCTGCTGAAAACTGTTATTCCTGAGGACGACTCTATACTTGTCGAGGACGAACAAAAACATCACCGTTCTGTAAGCATGTATGCACCTGCAGCTTATCAGCTTGCGATAGCAATGGGAATAGGCACGTTTGTATCATGGGTGCTTTCATATTCAGGCATGACTTTTCCTGTGTATATCGGATCAATGATCGTTGCAGCATTTATGAGAAACATCGGTGAATACAGCGGTAAAATACACATACACATGGGTGAAATAAATGATATCGGTGGTATTTGTCTTTCTCTTTTTCTCGGAATAGCCATGATAACATTGAAACTCTGGCAGCTTGCCGAGCTTGCATTGCCTATGATAATCATGCTTGTTGCACAGGTGCTTCTTATGGCGATGTTCTCTTACTTTATCGTATACAATGTCATGGGCAGAAACTATGATGCAGCAGTGCTTGCGGCAGGAACTTGCGGCTTCGGAATGGGTGCAACGCCAAACGCTATGGCTAATATGCAGGCTTTAACAGCAAAATTTGCCCCTTCAATAAAGGCTTATATGCTTGTTCCTATTGTTGGAAGTATGTTTGCCGATTTTATAAACAGCCTTGTTATAACAGGATTTATCAACTTTATTAATTAACGGAGGAAAAGAATATGAACAAAAAGAACAAACATCTTGACTGTTATACAGATAACCTTGCTTTTCCAGAAGTTCACGTTGAAGATGTAAAAACTGAGAATGATGAAAACGAAAATAATAGTGAATCAGGCGTAATATTCGACAACTTAGCAATACCTGAGATAAAAATAAAGTCCAAGAAAAGGAAGAAATAACAAAAAACGATTTTCTGATTATTTTCAGAAAATCGTTTTTTTATTTCATATTGGCGATATATTCTCTTATCTCTTTTTCCACACGCATAACGTCCTCGTGAAGCTCCTGAGCTGACATTCTGAAAGCACCGCTGCCCATGATTATGACCTGCTCCATGCCGTCAGATGTGGCGACCCTTACCTTATGCTCTCGGCTGAGCTTGTGGGCAGTGCGTTCGATATAAGTGTCAGCCGTTTCGGCTTCTTTGGTGTAAACTATACTGATATTGTGGTAATTTTCCACTACACGCTCCTGCTCTTTGACCTTGTATGCGTCAAAGACGAGTATCAGCTCACATTGCTTGTATCCCTGATAGTTGCAAAGCCTGTTCACAAGCATACTTCGTGCAAGGTCAAGGCTCTCGTTGGCAGCCTTTTTCAGCTCGTCCCAAGAGAAAATTATGTTATAGCCGTCAACCAGCAAATATTCCACGCCTGAGTATATCTGCTTCGGCTTTGACGCTGACTTTACAGATTTTTCAGGTCTGCGCATCGCATAGTGCTTATCACGTTCTATCTTTCCGTAAGTGCGCTCAAATATCTCCATAAGCTCCTTATCACTTGCTGCACGTCTTACAAAATCTTCGGCACGAGCGTATGTCTGTGACTGAGAAACCTGCCTGCGTTTGTCCTCTGGAGGTATGTGAAGCTTATCAGGAACTTCGTTCCATTTGACATTGTAACCTGCGCCATGAGAGCAAAATACAGAATCTGCCGTATTTTCAAGATCTCTGTCAGGATCATAGCCATATTCTTCAAGCACAACTTCTGTATTATGACATTCACGGTAACCGTCAGAAGTGCATATCAGCTTTCCAACGCCCTTGGTATAGCTTATGACCTGCGACTGATATCCACGCATTTCCGCCACCGGTGCACTTCCCTTTATAACGGAAAATTCGCCCGATACCTCCGGCTGTGAGAAAACTCCGCCCATGTTCTGTATATCTGTTATAGCACGTCCCACGTTCTGCTGTGGCACTTCAAGTGTGAAGCTGTAATAAGGCTCAAGAAGAACGGACTTTGCGTTTCTAAGTCCCTGTCTGACGGCACGATATGTTGCTTGACGGAAGTCGCCGCCCTCAGTGTGTTTAAGGTGCGCTCTTCCCGAAACGAGCGTTATTTTCATATCTGTAATAGGAGAGCCTGTGAGAACGCCAAGATACTTTTTCTCCTGCAAATGGGTAAGAATAAGTCTTTGCCAATTTTTGTCCAGCGTATCTTCACTGCATTCGGTTGCAAAACGCAGACCCTTGCCACGCTCCAGCGGCTCAAGCTTCAAATGCACCTCAGCATAATGCCTGAGCGGCTCATAGTGACCATAGCCGTAAACCGTTTTCTCAATAGTTTCTTTGTATGCAATGCTTCCCTCGCCAAAATCAATGTCGATATCAAAGCGCCGCTTGAAGAGGCTTTTCAGTATTTCAAGCTGCACCTCGCCCATTATACTGACATGAATCTCGCCAAGCTGTTCATTCCAATCGACGTGAAGCTGTGGATCTTCATTTTCAAGCACACGGAAATACGACAGCAGAGTGTGCATATCCAAATCACACACAGGCTCGACACGATAGGTAAGAACAGGCTCCAGCAGTGGTTTTGCAGAATCCTGCTCAAAACCAAATCCCTGCCCTGCATAAGTTTTAGTCAACCCTTCAACAGCGCAAACAACGCCAGTTTCAGCGTTATCCGCATTACGATATTTTGCCCCTGAATATATTCTTATCCTGCTGACCTTTTCTGAGAAGCTTTCACCGTCAGCCGATGTGTAATCTACTAGATCTCTAACCTTAAGACAGCCCCCTGTTATCTTCATAAAAGTCAGACGTGAGCCACCGTCCTCTGAAATTTTATACACTTTTGCACCAAAAGTACCGCTGTCATATACACACGGTGCAAGCTCTGCAAGGGCGTTCATAAATTTTTCTATGCCCTGTGATTTTAAAGCTGAGCCGAAAAAGCATGGAAATACTTTTCTATGAGCCACGGAATCTGACAGTATCTTGTCAGACATTGATCCCGTTTCAAGAAACTCATTCATAATATTTTCATCAAAAAGGGCGCAATCCTCTGCGACTTCGGACTTCATACGGCAGAAATCCACAAATCCACTGCCAAGGCGACCCTCTAGGCTGTTCATAACAAAAGTCTTATCAGCACCGTCCAAGTCCATTTTGTTCACAAAAACAAAGGTTGGGACGTTATAACGCTTTAACAGCCTCCAAAGAGTTTGGGTATGGCTTTGCACACCGTCAGTTCCGCTTATAACAAGCACAGCAAGATCAAGCACCTGTAATGCACGCTCAGTTTCTGCTGAGAAATCGACATGACCTGGTGTGTCAAGCAAGGTGAAAGATGTGTTTTTATATTCAAATTCTGCGGGTTTTGAGAAAACAGTTATACCTCTGTTTTTTTCAATCATATCCGTGTCAAGAAAAGCGTCGCCGTGGTCTACACGTCCGACCTTTCTTATTTTGCCCGACAAATAAAGCATTGCTTCCGAAAGCGTTGTCTTGCCTGAGTCGACGTGGGCGATTATGCCTATTACTGTTTTTTTCATATTTTCTTCCTATTTGCTAAATTTAAATGTACTCCATTTCATTCTTCATTTGCACAAATCCAAACTTTTCATATAAAGGTCTGCCCATTTCTGTCGCTTCCAGAGAAATAGAAGTAATACCTCTTTTCTTTGCATCTTCTACCAGTAATGCCAGCGTCCTTTTGGCGATACCATTTCTGCGATATAAAGGCTTCGTATACATATTCATAATATATGCTTTCTTACCACTTGGATTGTGATAGGTAGGCATCACCTGGTAATAACTAACTCCACCTGCACCAACAAATTTATTGTCCTCAAAAACCATATATGCTGTGTGAGTATCATTCTGAAAGGCTTCTTTATAATACTCGTAAGTTTTTCTTTCTACTTCATCCATATCAATATCTGACGTTAGATTATTAGCTGCCCGCAAAACTTCTATTCTTGTTTTGGTTAGCAGAACTATATCGTCTATCGTTGCTTTTTTATATATAATATTCAAACTAATCATCCTCTCAATTAAACAAAAGCAGAGATACATATTTCCGCGAAAGTTTAATTTTTATCATAAAACCAAACTTTTTTCGACAGTAAGCAGACAGTCTCCATATGGCTCGGTTGTTCAACGAAAAACATACTCAACCCCTATTGTACAAGGGAATGGTGGAACGCACCTTTTCCATTAAAATCTAGTGGTTCGAGTCTGTGATAACCTTGATTTGTCCTATAATTTGTATAGGCAAACAGGGTAAAGCTCTGTTCCTTAAACTTCATTTTTAATGTCATCCCTACAAACTGGAATTTGTCTATTTTGAAAAATCACCTATTTTGCCAAGTAATTTTCCAATACTATGATACATTCCCGAATAAATTACAGGTTCTAATTTCGTAAGATCCACATCAAGTGTATCTCTACATTCCATCTGTTCTTCTATTTGAATATTCCTTATTCTGCAGAAAAAGGTTGTTGATTCTCCAATTTCAATTGATTGAACTACTTCACATTCATATATCCACCTACTCGCCTCCAAAACAGGAACATCCACAATCTCTCCCCTACCAACATCATATGAAATTTCATCCTTCTTCCCATCCTTCGCATGATGTGTGCCAAAATAATCCATAAGTTCGATCATGTCTGTGCTAACAAGATTAACGCTTAAAACACCAGTTCTAATTACATTCTGTTTGGTCCTTTTAGTACCAAACATACTGATAATTAATAAATAGTCATTCTCTTTCTCATTGGTTATGCTAACCCATGTAATTGGAGCAAAGTTATGCGTTCCATCTTCATTGTTTGTACCAATAATAAAAGCAGGCTGAACACACATTGAAAAGTGTGTTCCTATTGATTTTCGCTTTATAACTTTCAACTAATCCTACCTCCTCAAATTCCGATTTATCTTTCTAATCAACTACACGCCAACTTCTTTAAAATATTAACATAATATTTAAACTCATTCAAGGAACTCAAATAAACACACAAGTGGAACACCTCAAATTAAGTTTAGAAAAAGCTGATTAATGCGAGGCATTCGTTTCGCCGTTTTGAGCAACGCTCGAAAATACGTCACTGAGAGGACTGTGAAAAAACGGCAGAAACGATTTATTCAGCGTTTCCTTTGTTTATTTGAAATTGCAATATAACTGCATATAGAAATCAGGAAACTTATACAGTACAAAACAACCGCTCCAAAACTAAACAATACTTCTCCTAAATAAGTTAGTCCTGGCATAAATCCATATCCAGGAAGATTATTATAGTAAATCATCAGTCCTATGGATATAAGCAGCGGAATTAGTTCTGCCGAAAACAATATCCGCCAAAGTTTTTTTGTTTTCTTGCGAATGGTTATCACAAATAATATTATTTGAAATATAAAAATTACTATATATGTAATCAGTAGGAACAGTGCCATTACTATTTTCCTCCGTAAATTCCGATTTGTCAATTTCATTAAATATGAATTTTATCTTTCTCCAGTGGATACAGATATGTAATCGGATTCTGTGCCGACTGATTCAACTTCAATCTGGCTATCGACTTTCCAATGTAGAACGATTCATTCTCATCCAACGGAAATCACTGCTCATATCTTTCATCCACAAAAAAAATAATCTATTTTCAGTTTTCGGTGTAAGAACAATATCCTGTCTTGGAAGTCTGTCCTTTTCCTCTTTACATACAAACCACTCTGATGGCTTATATACGGCAACAATCAAAGAGTTGTAAACACCGAAAACATACTCAACCCTTATTGTACGAGGAAATGGTTGAACGCACCTTTTCCCTTAAAATCTAGTGGTTTGAGCCTGTGATAACCTTGAATTGTTCTATAATTTGTTATAGGCAAACAGGGTAAAGCTCTGTTCCTTAAACTTCATTTCTAATGTCATCCCTACAAACTGGAATTTAACTAATAGATGCCATTTTATTAGTCGGCCATGATCTCCTAAGAGCCACATAGGAGATTAAAAAGTTTGCAAGCCAGCCAACTGGTATCGCAAGCCAGACAAAGGCAATGCCGAAACGTGGTGCACAGATCAGGGCAACGGACAGACGAATCACAAGATTCACTATGTTTGCAACGAGGAACGGACGCATAATTCCGAGACCGCGAAGAACTCCATCGGTTGCCATCTTGATACCCATGAAGATGAAAAAGTAACCAAGCCACCTCATATAATCACCAGACACCTGATAGGCAAATGCCGTTCCGTCTTTTCCTAAGAACAGTGAGGAGATCTGCGTATGCAGCGCTTCAATGGTCACTAACGCAATGACCGCAAAGCACAGATCCAGCACCAGTGCAACATGGTAGCCTTTTTTGATACGATCAATTTTCTTTGCACCAAGATTCTGGGAAACATACGGCGAAACCGCATTGCCGATGGATACAAAGATCAATGAAAAAACATTTTCCACCCTCATCGTTGCTGCATACCCGGCGAGTGCCTGTGTGCCGAAAGGATTTACCACTGCCTGCACGATCATCATACCGATAGACACTGTGGACTGCTGCAAAACCGATGGTACCGCAATGCGAAGCATAGAATAAAGCTCCTGCCGGTCGAACCTGCTAAAGGAGCTCTTGTATTGCCGCATCCGAGACAGAAAGATCAAAAACGAAAACACGGCAGAAATTCCCTGTGCAATCAGGGTTGCAATAGCCGCACCGAACACACCGAGACCTAGCCCGGCTACCATCCAAAGATCCATTAAAATATTCAGTATGGACGAAAAAATCAGCAGTCCTAGCGGAATTTTGGATTCGCCGATTGAGGTGAACATGGTAGAAAGAATGTTATACATAAACAGAAACGGAAAGCCCACAAAATAGACCCGCAGATACAGTACTGCATCATCCAGTATGTCGGCAGGGGTTTGCAGTCCACTCATCAACGAGTTGGCGAAGAAAAAGCCAAAAACACCAAGGACTATACTTAGAAGCAAAAAGCTAATCAAGGAGATTGACACGATTGTTTTCATTTTGCCATACTCCCTGGCTCCGAAATAACGGCTCACAAGCACACCGGCTCCGACACCGGCTCCCAGTGCCACACAAATGAACACATTGGTCAATGCTGCACATGCACCGACAGCTGCAAGTGCGGAAGAACCAACAAACTGACCGACAATAACAGAGTCGGCCATATTGTATATTTGCTGAAAGAAACTTCCAATAATCATTGGCATTGCAAAAACCGTCAACGCTTTGAAGGGCGTATCGGTTATCAAATACTCATCTTTCGACATTATCATATTCCTCCATGGTATCTTGTATCGTGATGTAATCGGATTCTGTGCCGACTGATTCAACTTTAATCCGGCTATCGACTTTCCAATGTAGAACGATTCATTCTCATCCAACGGAAATCACTGCTCATATCTTTCATCCACAAAAAAATAATCTATTTTCAGTTTTTGGTGTAAGAACAATATCCTGTCCTGAAAGTTTTACTACCCTAAAAATTACACTACTCTCAAACCTCAAATTTAAGATAATGACACTACTCATCAGTGCATTTTATATTAGGCAGTAATTATATTATAGCATACAAATATAAAAAGTCAACAAAATTCAGATAACGAACATATCCTTGTCTATTATCAAAGTTTTTGAGTATGCTGATAGAAACGTTCATTTATCGATACATTTTTTATCTAAGCATACAGCTTATTTACAAGGTCACGCTGATTTATTTCAAAAGGTATTATCTGAGTTATAAGCTCTGCACGCTTTGGTTTTGTCAATATCACTTGACACATTTTATTCGAACAAGAATTATGCAGCGAGAAAGATATGATCATAGTAGAGCTTTCTTCGAACTGCCGAAGGCAGCCCACCGTTGGCGGTGCAGATTCTTCTGTTAGCCCAGTAACTCATATAATATCTCCAGATCATAGTCTTCAACTCTCTCATAGTGTATTTCTCCGATTTGTCCCCACGGCTGTAGAATAGCTCTTCTTTCATTCTTGCCCACATACTTTCACAGCGTGCATTATCATGACATCTTCCACCGGCACTGTTCATGCTTTGAATGATCCCATATTTCTTTACAGCAGCTCGGTACTCTTCGCTTGTATACTGACTGCCTCTGTCCGAATGTATGATACAGCCCTTTATATCAGGATATGACTTGTTTGCGTTTTCAAGAGTATGGCAGCAGAGCGAAGCTCTCATATTATCTTCAATAGCTATCCCCAGCGGCATCAGATCAAAGCAGTCAAATATCACTGAAACATAGAGCTTTCCATCCTTTGCCTTCACCTCGCTTATGTCGGTCACAGCTTTTTTCAAAGGCCTGTCTGCGTAAAAATCACGTCTGAGAAGATCATCCGATTTTCGAGCAAGCCGATCCGCTTTGGTTATCCCGTTTGGCTTTCTGCGAGGCTTGTGTATCAATCCTATCTGCGCCATGACCTTGCGTACAGTAGCTTCACAGGGAATGTCAATGTCAGTTTTCCCGGCAGTCTTTCTCTGCTGCAATGCAAGATACATACGCTCCCTGCCGTAGCAGTCATTATATTGGTCTTCTTCGTGGATCTTCATCATTTCATCCGCAAGTGCCTGATACTTCCAGGGGGCGTTTTTATGGCTGAGATGATCGTAAAATGCTTGTCTTGTAACCTCCAAAGCCTTGCAGTAAAAACTGATCCTTCCTGTGATCCTACCGTCATCAGTCTTTTTGGAAATGAACTTTAACCGTTCTTCTTTCCTGACTTCCGACGGTTCGCGGCGAAAAAAGCAGATGCTTCCTCCAGAAATTCATTAAGCTCTTCAAGCTCTCGGTTTTTCTTTTCAAGTTCTTTTATCCGTTTGTTCGCTGCCTGGAGCTGCTGTGCGATAGTAAGTGACTCTCCCGGTGTACGTGAGCCTGCACCTGTGTCTATTTCCCCGATCCGCGCCTTTTGCACCCACGTCCCAAGCGTCCCTTTGGGGATGCACAGCTCATCTGCTGCTGCCTTGGTGCCAATCTCCTTTGCGAGCTTTATTGCCTGCTTTTTAAACTCTTCATCATATTGTTTTCCTGTTCCCATTGATGACACACTCCTTTGTTTTTATTATACTTTGATTGTTTTGTATGTGTCAAGTTTTATTATACAGAATTGGAAATTATCGTGTGAAAAATCGTTCTGAAGTAGTAACACATCGTCCGAAGGGAAGAAAAGATTATCAGCTTTTATATATTGCCTCCGGAAAAGGACATTTTTTCATTCACGGAGAAGAAAAAACGGTTTCAGCCGGAAATATTATTATATATTTGCCGGATCAACCACAGGAATATGTTTATTATCGTGCAGATCAAACCGATGTTTATTGGGTGCATTTTACTGGAAATGAAGTAGAAGAAATTTTAAAGTATTACAATATCAACCTGAAAAATAATATTCTCTATATTGGAACATCTCCCGATTATCAGTGGTTATTTGGTCAGATGATCCAGGAATTGCAGCTTTGCAGACCACGGTATGATGAATTGATTTCTTTGCAGCTGCGAAATATTTTTGTTTTGATAAGCCGTGCAATCATGAGTGCAAAGAAATTCAGCAGCACCAGTGAAAAAGAAGTTGCTTTTGCGATGCACTATTTTCGTAAGAATTACAACACAGAAATCAGCATTGAGGAGTACTCCGAATCCAGAGAGCTTAGCAACTGTTGGTTTATTCAGTGCTTTAAAGAAATCACAGGTTCCAGTCCGCAGCAATATATCTTAAAGCTGCGAATCTCCAACGCACAAAGTTTGTTAGAAAATACGGAATATACCATTACTGAAATTGCAAATATGGTTGGATACACCAATTCGCTTTATTTCAGCAGACTGTTTCATAAATACATTGGTATGTCACCAAAAGAATATCGAAAAGTAAAACTCAAAGAAAATCTCAGGGAGTAAAAAACAAAACTCGTTTGGCTAAAACTAAACCAAACGAGTTTTGTTGATTTTTGATAAGAAATAAGGAATGGCTACATTACCAAACACGTCTGAATTGCAATCTCCTCAGCCTGCAGCTCGAAGAGATTTTCAAACTGCCAAACCTTAGCCGTGTCGGCATTTTTCATCGCAAGTGCATATTCAAGATCAGTAGCACGCATTTTGTTCCAGATCTTCCATAATCAGCAGAGAAGATTTTGAAAAGGTACAGGAAAATCAGAATTAACTTCTTTGTTTTCCTAATAGTGTTTAATGTATTTAGTGATAGTATCGATTAATTCCTCCATGTTAATCGGCTTGGAAATATGGTCATTCATGCCTGAATCCAGGGATTCCTGAATATCATCTATAAAAGCATTTGCAGACAAAGCTATAATTGGAATCGTAACTGCATCGGACCGCTCTATATCCAAGGCTCGAATGGCTTTTGCTGCTTGGTGTCCATCCATGTTTGGCATCATAATATCCATTAAAATAAGATCGTATGTGCCTCGTGGATGATTTTTAAACAAATCCACAACTTCTTTTCCGTCTGATGCGCGTGTTACGGTCACACCAGCATCTTCCAGCATCATCGTAGCAAGTTCAGCATTTAGATCATTATCCTCAGCCATAAGAACATGAATACCCGTCAAATCTCTATGTAGATGTTGTTTTTGTTCTGATTGAATAACCTGTTCTGACAACTCCAGTGGGATCTCCACTGTGAATGTAGAACCTACACCTTTTTTGCTCTCAACAGCGATCGAACCGCCCATCATATCCACATATTTTTTTGTGATGGCCATACCAAGACCGGTTCCCTTATATTGAGTTCTGGCATTAGCATCATCTTCTTGTGAAAACGGATCGAATAATTTTTTCTGGAACTCTTCGCTCATGCCAATACCGTTATCTCGAACAACATAACGAGTTATGATATGTTTCTCATCCGCTCCTGGGTAACTGCTGATATCCAAAGTAATCTTTCCGCCGTCCTTTGTGAATTTCACAGCATTGCCAAGAAGATTCACCAAAACTTCTCGGATACGCGCAACATCTGCAAGGACATATGGGTTCTTTGGGATTTCTCGATGTACTTCAAACTTAAGATCTCGATTATAAAGAAGTCCATTCATAATCGCCTGGACGTTATCAGTCAATTGAGTAATGTCCACCGGTTCGGGCGAAATAGTAACTTTTCCACTTTCAATGCGAGTAAAATCCAGAACGTCATTCAACAAAGAGAGAAGATGATTCGAACTTTTTTGAACTTTCTCCAAGCTATCATGAATATCTGAAACCGTGTTCTGGTGAAGCGCAATGTTTGTAAATCCAATAATGGCATTCATCGGCGTCCTGATGTCATGGCTAATACTAAGCAAAAACGCAGATTTTGCTTTGTTGGCAGCATCTGCTTCCTCAGCGGCGGTCATTAATAATTGTTTTTGTTTTTGCTCTTCTGCCTTGCTTTTCTGGTAAACATAATAGGTATATAGACAAATCAAAAGCAATACAGCTCCTGCGACTAAACCACAGATGATGGAAATATGATTCGTCTCTTCAACCATTCCATAAGCTGATTGCATATCCATTTCAATGCAAAATGCGCCAATGATTTCTCCTGTCCCATCATGATTTGCTCTTACAGGATAGCAAGCCGTAAAAATCGGACCCCATGTTGTATCAATGATATCCTGAGAGTACACATTCTCCCCAGAAATAGCCCTATCAATATACGGAACCATTTCTTCCTCAATATAATCTCCAGGGTGTCTTACATCATCCGCATCCGAATCCAAACCGTCTACCACATAAACGAGTTTTCCTTCTTCATTTTTTGTAGCGGTGTAAATATATCGAGTAGAATTCAGTGTTCTGATTTCATTGAAATATGAAGAAATATCCTTATATAATTGCTTCTTTTCATCAGATTGATCTTTGATTTGATCAAAATCTTCTTTGCCGATTCTTCCATCCACTAGTTTGTGTACTGCATCTGCACTTGCTGTGTCACGTGTGATTTATGTTTCAAGGGCGGTCTTAGTGTAAGAACTTTGCAGAATAAATGTGTACAACGCTATTACAAAAATCGTCAAAAGCCCCGCAATCACAAAGATACTGCCTGTATTCTTCAGCCTAAGGAGTTTTTTCAAATTAATTCCTTCTTTTATTTTCTTCATGCTGCTCATTCACATCCTCTAAATCCCAGTTTATCGTTCATCCCTAACCTCTATAATTTCATCTACAAAAACAATATGTGGTTGCCAGCCTCCATTGAAATCGGGATATACTTTTGGCATGGAAGCATAATACTCCTGAACTTCAGTTGTAATATCCTCTTTGGAAAATTGATGTTGATACAACTTTTTGTAAAGAGATGTTAATTTTGCCTCTTTATAGGTTACTCCCTGACCGATTTCAATAGGAGTCAATCCTGCAGGATTGGTTGTCACCCTTTTTCATTTTCCAAAAATCATCCCAAAATGCCTGACATCTAATCCACTGTCTCAAATTGTGATATCTAATCCGAGGTCACAAGCTGACACATATTTTGCAGTGGATATGTTTCCATATAAGAAAACCGAGCTTTTTCAGAAGTCAGGCATTACCTCCTAACTACCGAAAAGCCGGAAATACGCCGCTTTTCGGCATTTATTTATCTTTTCTTGACAGCAATACTACGCTCTCAACATGCCCCGTCCTCCCAAACAGATCCACGCCCTTGACCTTGACCGTCTTATACCCCAACTCTTCCAGCACAGCACAGTCCCTAGCAGCAGTAGCGTGATTGCAGGATATCATAACTATCCTGTCAGGGGACATTTTTGCCATGTACTCCAGTGCGTCCCTAGTGCAGCCCTTTCTTGCAGGGTCAGCTATTATCACATCTGGTCGTTCGCCACGGCTGTAAAGTATCTCTGCTATCTTACCTGCGTCGCCACATATAAATTCCGCATTTGTGACATTGTTTGTTGCGGCATTTCGTTTTGCATTGTCTATTGCAGACTCTATTATCTCAACACCTATGAGCTTTTTCACCTTTAGGCTCATTGACAAACCAATCGTTCCTGCACCGCAGTAAAGATCAAGAAGAGTTTCCTTTCCTGTCAGCTGAGCATAATCTGCGGCAATTTCATAAAGCCGCTCCGCCTGAATTGTATTTACCTGATAAAATGACAGCGGTGATATCTCTATATCATTTCCACACATGGTATCGTGTATCGTGTCGCTTCCATACGCAGTAACAAGCTTCTGTCCAAGTATACAGTTAGTCTTTCGGCTATTCTCATTGAAAACTATACTCTTTATATCAGCATATTTTTTGCAAAGCTCACCCACAAGCACATCAAATACGCCACGCTTTTTAAGGTCGGTAATAACAAGACAGACCATTATCTCACCTGAGTGTTCGCCACGCCTGAGATAAATATGCCTGAGCAGACCGCTTCCCGTTTCCTCGTTGTATGCCTTTATCTTAAGCTCATTCACATATGCCATTATTTCATCGGCTATTGCCTTGAATACGGCAGGCTGTAATGCACAATCGGTGTGATCGCATACGCGATGAGAACGCCTTGAATAGAATCCGCAAACTGCCCTGCCGTCCTGCTCTGCTACAGGGTACTGCGCCTTGTTGCGATAGCCAACAAGCTGTTTACAACCCTCAAAGCTGTCATATTCAGGATAAAGCTTACCAATACGCTCAAATGAATCCTTTATGAACTGCTCTTTTACACGGCATTCTTCCTCATAGCTCATGTGACGAAAACAACAACCACCACACCTTGAATAAACAGGACAATCGTTCTTCGTTCTTTCAACCGAATCACTTACAATATTTTCGATAATGCCATAGCAATACGTTTTGCAGACCTTGACTATCCTGCATTCGATAACGTCGCCAATAACAGTAAAAGGCACGAAAACAGCAATGCCCTCGTGCTTTCCTACTCCGTTGCCCTCATTTGTCATACCGCTTATTTCAAGCCTGATAATCTCATTTTTCTTTAGCATAAAATTCCTCTATCTCATTTTTTCGCTTAAGCATAAGTTCAAAATGCTTATTGTATTCCAGCGGAAATTTGTAATTGAACACACGCTCCAAACGTCCGCCCTCTTTGTCAACAAGCTTTGTGGAGCCACCTGCACCCATTGCAAGTATGGTCTGAACCTCTTCCATTATATAGATATTATACAAACTCTCGTGACCCCGCTTTGTCCAGCCTATATTTTCAAGATTTTCAAGCATATTCTTCTGTCTGTAGAGATAATAAGGCAGATAGCCGCTTTCAAGAAGTCTTTTTGTGGCATACTCTACCATTTTATCGGCTGGATTTTTCAGCACTTCCCTGTCACCGCTGTGATTTAGCCTAGCCGCACGCTTTATGGAAAGTGTGTGTACAGTGATATTCTCAGGAGCAAGCTCGATAAGCTTATCAATGGTATTCTCAAAGCTCTCCACTGTGTCTGTTGGCAGACCTGCAATTATATCAGTATTTATAGAGTCAAAACCAACTTTTCTTGCAAGGTCAAAGCTGTCAAAAAACTGTGCAGTTGTGTGCTTTCTGCCAATAGCCTCAAGAACGCTGTCATTCAAAGTCTGTGGATTTATAGATACTCTGCCACAGCCGTTTGCTTTAAGCACCTTCAGCTTTTCTTCAGTTATGGTGTCAGGTCTTCCCGCTTCAACAGTGTATTCACGGACAGTTGACATATCAAAGCTGTTTGCAATGACTTTCATAACTCTGTCAAGCTGAGCAGCAGTGAGCGTGGTAGGAGTGCCGCCGCCAAAATATACGGTGTCAAGCTTCAAACCAAGCTTTTCCGTTATCTTCGCAGTATAAACTATCTCCTCACACAGCTTGTTCACATACTCAGGGATAAGCTTCATACAGCCCTCGATAGATTGCGAAACGAAAGAACAGTAGGAGCATCTTGTGGGACAAAACGGCACTGACACATAAAGACTAAAGCTGTCCTTTTCAAGCTCATCGAGGACAGGCTTCTGGGTTATAGCAGTTTTGTATGCAATATCGCACTTTTCTTCGCTGCAAAGATATCTGCTCTCCATGGCTTTAAATATCTCCGCCTTGTTCATGCCCTCACTGAGCATATCATTCACACGCTTCACAGGTCTTATTCCCGTTATAACGCCCCATTTCGGCACAATGCCTGTTATCTCGCTCATTGCCTTAAAAAGAAGTCTTGAAAGTGAAAGTTCCATGTCGCTTTCAAAATGCACAAACTCCTCTTTTTCGCAAGTCTTGCCGTCATATCTCACCTTAACGCTCAAACAAACATTGTCAGCGTTATCCTTTTTCTGAGCGAACACATAATCGTCCTCTGTATCTATGCTGTCAGAAAAAACGTGGGTAAAGAGCGTTGCAGGGATAAAAAGCTTCATTACTCCCTCAAGCTCATATTTATAATCGTTGCCGCTGAATATCAGAGTCATTTCAAAGCCTCCGCAGCCTGCCTGAGATATGGGTTATACTTTCTCTCAGCGTCAAGTGTCGTGACATTCATGTGCCCTGGGTAAACAGTGAGATTTCCACCAAGGTCAGCTATTTTCATAAGCGACTTCATAAGGGCTGTGCTGCTTCCATCAGGCATATCAGTTCTGCCAACACTTCTTGAAAATAGAGTATCTCCCGAAAACATATTCATGCCGCATATGAAACAGACAGAACCGCTTGTATGTCCCGGCGTTTCCAACACGTCAAATTCAAGCTCGTCAAGCTTTAGTATATCGTCCTCTGTAAACACATTGACCTTGCCTGTGTAATTTCTGTGTCCTCTTATTCTGAAAAGATTAGCAAGCATTCCTGCGTCATCTGTAAGCTTAGGCTTATCCATAATGTGGATATACACCTCGCAGCCTGTCCTGTCTACAAGGTCAGCCACAGCACCGATATGGTCAAAATGACCGTGTGTAAGAAAGATCTTTTTAAGCGTAAGACCGTGACTCTCTATCTCACCGAGAATATAATCAGGGTCGGCAGGTGCATCGATAAGAACGCAGTTATTTTCTTCGCTTGCAACAATATAGCTGTTCGTTTCACAAACACTCAATGGTTTGAGCCTATATATTTTCATTATCTGTCCTTTCTTATTTACCGCTTCTTTCAACAGAAATAACGTTCTTTATTTTCTGAAGCTTGTTTATAACATTGTTGAGCTGTTCCATTCCTGCTATGCTGACAGTTACGGAAAGCATTGCATTGCCGTTTTTCAGTTCCCTTGAGGTTGACTCATAGATAAAAATATTGATCATTGCAAGCGCTGACGAAACGTCTGCCAGCAGACCTATTCTGTCAACTGCTACAATATCCAAAGTACACTTGAAATAGCCAGTATGCTTTTCAGAACTTTCCCACTTAACATTTATCCAACGTGCGGCATTTTCAGGATCATCTTTCTGCGAAAGATAGTTCACGCAATCCTTTTTATGCACGGATATGCCATGACCTCTCGTGATAAAGCCGACTATTTCGTCACCTGGAAGCGGATTACAGCACTGTGCAAACTTGATAGCGCAGTTGTCGATGCCGTCAACGATAACACCAGTGGAATTTTTGGAAGTCTTTATCTTATTTTCAAGGTCAGAAGTATCAGGCTGAGCCTTTTCACCATATTTCTTATTATACTCAGATTTCAGCCTTTGCATCACCTTTGAAAGCTGAACACCACCGTAACCTATGGCTGCAAAGAAATCATCAAGAGTTTCACAACTGTGTCTGTGCATATCCATTTTGAGAAAGTCCTCAAGTTCTTCCTCAGGCACTCTTATATTATTTCTGCGAAACTCCCTTTCAAGAGCATTTCTTCCCTCAAAGATATTTTCCTCTCGTCTTTCCTTTTTGAACCATGAACGTATCTTGGATTTGGCTTCATTGGTCTTGCAGATATTAAGCCATGAACGGCTTGGACCATGACCTTCAACGTTGGTAGTAAGTATCTCGATTATCTCGCCAGTTTTTATCTGATAATCATAAGACACCATTTTCTTGTCTACCTTTGCGCCGCACATCTTATGACCCACCTGTGTGTGGATAGCGTAAGCAAAGTCGATAACAGTTGATCCGACAGGCAGTGTTATCATATCGCCCTTTGGAGTGAAAGCAAAGACGTCCTCAGGGGCAAGGTCATTTTTTATAGCCCTTACTATTTCCTCAACGTCGTTTGACTCCTGCTGTGACTCGATTATCTGTCTTATCCATGCAAGGCGCTGATCGTCCTTTGAACTACCCCTTACGCCCTCTTTATATTTCCAGTGGGCGGCGATACCATATTCAGCCGTTCTGTGCATTTCCCATGTTCTTATCTGAACCTCGAAAGGTATCCCCTCTCTGCCGATAACAGTTGTGTGAAGAGATTGATACATATTAGCCTTAGGCGTGGAAATATAGTCCTTAAATCTGTTTGGGATAGGTCTGAACATATCGTGGATTATGCCAAGTACGTTATAGCACTCGGTAACTGTATTGACGATAATTCTTACGGCATAGCGATCATATATCTGGTCTATCTCCTTGCCGTCACGATATACCTTTTTGTAGATACCGTAATTGCTCTTAACGCGTCCCTCGATAAGGGGAACAGGGTCAAAATCCTTTTCAAGCCTGTCATGTATCTTGTGCTTGATGTTTTCAACAAGCTGTTCACGGCTGCCCTTTCTGAGCTGCATTTGCTCGTCTATCTCAGCATAAGCATATGGATCAAGATAGTAAAAAGCAAGATCTTCAAACTCATCTTTAATTGAGCGTATTCCAAGGCGGTGAGCTATCGGTGCATAGATGTTCATTGTTTCATGGGCGATAGTTCTGCGTTTTGAATCTTTGCAATAATTAAGAGTACGCATATTGTGAAGTCTATCTGCAAGCTTTATGATAATAACACGAATATCCTCGCTCATTGCAAGAAGTATTTTTCTGATATTCTCGGCTTTCTGCTCATCCTTGGTGAAAGTTTCCACCTTTTTCAGCTTTGTAACGCCATTTACAAGCATTGCAACGTCTGAGCCAAAATTCTTCTGTAATTCTTCAAGAGTGCATGGAGTGTCCTCAACAACATCATGAAGAAGTGCTGCACAAATAGTATCAGTATCCATGCCAAGCTCCAAAAGAATATATGCAACAGACAGCGGGTGGGTTATATACGGCTCGCCAGACTCTCTTTTCTGATTGTGATGATACTTTTCAGCAAGTTCATAGGCGGAAACGATTTTTGACAGATCGTACTGCCTCTCGCCATCAAGTATTTTCTGAATAAGTGCATCAATGGAACACACCGACCTCTCACCTATATGCTCAGGCTTTGAAGCTTCAGGCACAGCGTCGGTATAGTCAGGAGAAGCCGTAGGAGCAGGCATTTCTTCAAACTGCTCTTTAACCTCGGCTTCGGCAGGAAGATTGTCTTCACTGACAGTTTTTATTTCTGGTATATTTTCCATCTTATCCATTTCAGCAGGATCAAGCAAAATATTCTCTTTATCTGACATTTTAGTTACCTGCCTTTCCAAGCATTTCATTCAGCTTAACAAGAGTTTCAGAGTCCTCAAGATTTACCTTCTGTTTCGGCACAACATAGCTTATTTTCATAGTTGCGGGTCTGAACTCGATAAGACCCTTATCACGGAAAATATCAACACAAATATGCAGTTTGCAATAATTCATGCTGTCGCCTGATATTTTCATGAAAAGATTATCCAACGTAATATTCTTAACTGCACTTATGTATTTATATACACCGATAAGCTCCTGCCTTGTCGGGATTATTTTTCTTATAAAACTTGCAGGAAGCTGTTCCCCGCGCATGAGCTTTTCATAACAATCCTTTGCCGCAAAATATCTTTCCTGCTTTACTCCACTCAATCTATGGTCGATAACTCTTATGGATATGGACTCACGGTTATTGAACACATTTATTCCAAGCTCCACGAGCATATCAAGCTTATCGCCAACTGCGAAACAAGCTTTTTCAGGTGCAAGGGAGAAAATAAGAGCCTGTCCTCTATAGCTTCCGTATGAAAACTCGATCTTTGTATGCTTGCCCTGCGACAGCGGTATTATCTTATCTACTCTTACTCCAAGCATTGCAAAAACTGGAGCAGGATTCTCTGCACCAAAAGGCTCCATTGCTGCAAGACCCTTTACATTATCAAGGTTGATATCCTGCGGCATAAGAAGCTTATCCGCTATAAGCTCAACGCTAGGGAATTTCTCCATAGGATCGCTGTATTCATACACCATTTGAGTGAACTTTTCAATGTTCTCAGCCTTCAGCGACAGACCTCCTGCACACTCATGTCCACCAAATTTATCAAGCAGCTCTCCGCAATGCTGAAAACACTTGAATATATTGAAGCCCTTTACGCTTCTCGCAGAGCCTCGTGCGTTTCCATCGTCATCAATGGAGATTATAACATTCGGCTTTCCGTAAAATTCCAAAATGCGTGAAGAAACAATGCCAATAACTCCGTGGTGCCAGCCCTTGCCTGAAAGCACAAGCACTCTATGGTCAAGAGTTTCAGGGTGAGCGTTTATATGATTTACTATTTCTGTCATTATCTCTGTTTCCGTCTGCTTGCGCTGGGCGTTAAGATTTAAAAGAGTGTCAACATAATTTTCAGCGTCCTCCGGGTCTTCGCTGAGAAGTGTTTTTACCGCTGTAAGTGGTGAGCCAAATCTGCCCGAAGCGTTTATAACAGGGGCAATCCTAAAAGCAATGCCTGTTGAGTCAAGAGCATTTCTATCAAGCTTTGCTTTATCTATAAGATAGTTTAATCCCAATATTTCGGTGTTTGCAAGATATTCAAGACCACGCTTGACAATAGTTCTGTTTTCCCCTGTGAGCGGCACAACGTCCGCAACTGTACCGATAGCACAAATGTCAGCATACTGTTCCATAACAGTGTCATAACTGCCGCCGTCAAGTGCAGCACAAAGCTTGAAAGCTACACCAACGCCTGCAAGGTCTTTGTATGACGAAGGACAATCTGCACGATGCGGATTAACGATAGCCCTTGCCCTCGGAAGCTTCTCAGGCGGTTGGTGGTGATCTGTGATAACAAGTTCCATATCAAGCTCAGCAATACGCTCAGCTTCCTCAACCGCGGAAATGCCGTTATCCACAGTGACGATAAGCTTAACACCCTTTTCTGCAAGCATTTCAATAGCTTCCATGTTCATGCCATATCCAGCCTCACGCTCAGGAATATAGTACATAATGTTTGCGCCCATGCTTTCAAGATAGTTGTAAAGTATAGTGGTGGACGTAACTCCATCGCAGTCATAGTCACCGTAAATACAAATAAGGTCATACTGATCAACCGCCTTGTTTATCACCTCGGCGGCTATAGCCATATCCTTTATAAGAAAAGGATCACTAAGTTCTTCTCCTTTAAAAAAATCAGCAAGGCTGTCAAAGTCAGTGAACCCCCTTGAAGTCATAACGTCTAGGGTAAGGCTTTTCAAGTCACACTTGTTCATAAACTCTGCAGTTTTCACAGGGTCAGGTCTGTTTATTCTCCATTTTTTCATATAGAAATAGTCCTTTACGCAAATTTACATTCATCATTCATTATACCACATAAACAGCCTTTTTTCAAGTAGCATCAAGAAAAAGTGTGAAATTTTAGTGTAGTGCTACAATAGATATTGGACAAAATTAAGAAAAAAGAAAAGAGAGATAGACAAAAATCTGATAAAATAAAGTTACCACACCAAATTCAAATCAGAAAGGAAGCCTATCTCTCAT
>NZ_JAHLPI010000009.1:0-112023 GCF_018917825.1 Ruminococcus sp. MSJ-25 | reverse complement strand
ACTGATTTCAGCGATAGAGGAATACATAACCTATTACAACACAAGGCGTTACCAGATCAAACTGAGCAGCATGACACCTATGGAATACCATGAAGCGTATGCTGCTTAGCTGGTCGGTGCTTGCCATTTGCTAACAACAAAGCAGCCTGCACAAATTGCACAGACTGCTTTTAGTCACAACATAGAATATTTTTGTTTTTTGCGCTGTCTACTTGACAGGGGGCGGGTCACTGAGAGTACCGCTATATATTATTCTTCCTCGCGGATAGTCTTAACGCCGAAAACAAAATATACCACATGGCACACCCAAACCACTGCCACTGTTCTGCCTGCGCTCTGTCACGGAGCACTTTGAGTATCACCGCTTCGTTAAGGCTGTCAAGATCGCTTGTCGGCTCGTCAAGTATAGCGAACATCTTGTCCCTTGCCGCCATGCCGTTCATTGCAACGTGAAAAAAAGTTGCCCGATCTTCTCATTGGTATGAAAAAAATCAGCCGAGAGCATCCAACACACAGTACAGCCTTTATAGCTATTTAGGGAAATATAGAGTAAATTCTGCACCCTTGTCAACCTCGCCATATGCTTCTATCCTGCCGCCATGACGCTTTATTATGCGGTCTGCCGTGGCAAGCCCAATGCCGCTGCCCTCGTATTCTTCGTCAAGATGAAGCCGCTGAAAAACACCGAAAAGCTTGTCAGCATATGCCATGTCAAAACCTGCACCATTATCTCTGAAGGATATTACCACATAGCTCTCGTCAGGTATTGCAGACACTGTTATAACAGCGTTCTGCCTGTGGCGGGTGAATTTGAAAGCGTTCGTCATAAGGTTTTTCACAAGCATTCTCACCAGCACATCATCACCGCTTATTTGCGGCAAACTGCCCTCGATAAGAGTTATGTTTCGCTCAGGCTCAGCGGACTTGCACTCGTCGAAGATATCCCTTACTAATTCATTCATATCAAGCGTTTCATATTCAGGCTCGATACTGCACATTTTTGAGAAACTCAGAAGCCGTTCTATCATTGTGATAAGCTTTGCAGTCTTACCCTCTATCATTGAAGCTATCTTCAATGCGTCCTCTGTGTTGCCTGCGCTTATGTCCTTTTTCAGCGTATCAGCCAACATCTGCGTAACATTCAGCGGCGAACGCAGGTCGTGAGATATTGCCGAGCAGAACAGACTAAGCTCATTGTTTGCCGCCTCAAGCTTTCTGCGCTTGCTGTATATTTCAAGGTGAGTTTTCACTCGTGCCAAAAGCTCCTCCTTTGTAAACGGCTTCACAACATAGTCACAGCACCCAAGCTCAAAGCCCTTTTTTATCATAGCAGGGTCGGATTCAGAAGTCATGAAGATAACAGGTATCTCCTTTGTTTCCTCATCAGATTTGAAATGCCTGCAAAGCTCCAGACCGTCCATGCCCTCCATTTTGATATCCAAAAGAACAAGGTGTGGCTTGCTATTTTCCATCATTTTTAGAGCCGCCTTTGCACTTGTCGCCCCAAGCACCCTGAAGCCCTCATTTCGCAGGATAGTGCCTGCAAAGGCGATATGCTCAGGCATATCGTCAACAATAAGTATCTCCGCTTTTTCAAACATTTCATCACCGCCTTGCCTAAAAAATGCTATTCCGTCATGAGTCTTTGTACCTCGTCCTTGTCTGCAAGCTTTGTTTCGTTTGCATAGATTATCTCGCCCTTTTCCATTACATAAAGCTTGTTGGTGTTTTCAAGAACAAAGTCCAAATACTGCTCCACAAGAAGCACTGTTATGCCTTTCCACTCGTTTATTTTCTGTATCGCCGCTCCGATATCCTGAATTATTGACGGCTGTATGCCCTCTGTAGGCTCGTCAAGAATAAGTATCTTCGGTTCTGCTGCGAGGGCTCTTGCAATTGCTAACTGCTGTTGCTGACCGCCTGAAAGGTCGCCGCCCTTACGCTTTGCAAACTTCGGCAGTATTGGAAAAAGGTCATAGATATAGTCAGGCACTTTGCCCTTTCCGCCCTTTGGCTGCAATCCAAGCTCGATATTTTCCTCAACTGTCATTTGCGGAAAAATATCACGTCCCTGTGGAACATAGCCTATGCCAAGCTTAACACGCTCATAGACAGGCTTTTTGATGATGTTCTCCCCGTCAAATATTATCTCGCCTTTTGGGGTCTTTACAATGCCCATTATGCTTTTGAGAGTGGTGCTTTTGCCAACGCCGTTTCTGCCGATAAGCCCCACTATCTTTCCCTTTTCCACCTCAAAGCTGAGGTTTTCTATAACACGGCTCTCACCATAATATGAGTCAACGTTTTTCAAGCTTAGCATTTTACTCGCCCCCTCTTCCAAGATAAACAGCCTGAACGGTCTTGTCTGCAAGCACGTCGCTGATGTTGCCCTCCATGAGCATTTTGCCCTCGTGAAGCACTGTTACGATATCAGCCGCCTGCTTTACAAAGTCCATATCATGTTCGATAACGATAATAGTGCAATCCTTTTTTATCTCCTTTAGGATCTCGCCCGTTCGGAAAGTTTCGGGCTTGCCCATGCCTGCGGCAGGCTCGTCAAGCATTATTATCTCAGGCTTCTGCACAAGCTGCATCGCTATCTCAAGCCACTGCTTCTGACCATGAGCAAGACTGCCTGCACGTTCTGACGCTTTATCCTCAAGTCCCACACGTTCAAGTGTTGAGCGGATATTTTCCATATCCTCCTTTGAGGGCTTTTTGAAAATGGAATCAAGTATGCCCTTGTGACCCTTCAGGGAGAGTATCATGTTCTCCTCCACTGTGAGATTTACGAACACTGACGGCACCTGGAACTTTCTTCCCACGCCCTCCTGCACTATCTTATACTCTTTCATGCCTGTGAGCCTTACGGCTTCTCTGCCCTTGGGGTGGAAAATAACAGTGCCGGAGGTGGGCTTGGTCTTTGCGCAGATTATGTCAAGAAGCGTGGTCTTTCCTGCGCCGTTGGGTCCGATAAAAAAGTGTATGCTGTTGCGCATGACCTTTGTTCTCACCTCTGTGAGGGCGTAAAAGCCGTCAAAGGAAACGGAAATATTGTTTATTTCAAGAACAACGTCATTTGTCTTTGTAGCTGTAGCCATTTTACGCCGCCTCCTTTGCCTTGTCTTTGCCCTTTGTTTTAAGCTTGCGGAAAAGCGCAGGGAGCTGTTCGCTGACGATTCCAACGATACCGCTCTTGAAGAATATGATAGTCACGCAGAACACTGCGCCAATTATATACTGCCATATCTCAACCATGCTTCCTGAGCTGAGGTTATACTCGCAAAGATTGATAAGAAATGCACCGATAACAGCGCCTATTATCGTTCCTCTTCCGCCGACAGCTACCCATATTACCATTGTGATAGAATAAGAAATAGTCATCTGTGACGGAGTTATGCTTCCGTTGAAGTTTACAAAAACTGCGCCTGCGATACCTGCCAGCGCCGCAGAAAGCACATAGATAAAGTTCTTGTATGCGCTTACCTTATAGCCTGAGAAGTATGTTCTGTTCTCGCCGTCCCTGATAGCGATAAGAAGCTTGCCAAACTTACGGCTAACAAGAAATCTCGACAGTGCAAAGATAAGCGTCATAAGGATAAGTGCAAGATAATAGAGCTTGAACATCTCGTTTCTGTGAAGATTGCCCTTAATGCTTCCGAAAATGGTCTTTATCTCTGTGATACCGACGTTTCCGTTTGTATAGGTCGAAAGTGCGATAAAGATAGAATAAGCCGCCCATGTGAGTGCCTGTGAGATGATAGAGAAATAAACTCCCTTTACTCTGTTTTTGAAGATAAAATATCCTATAACGAACGCCACCGCTGAGGGTACTATTATAATAAGGATAAGAGTCAGGGCAAATGAGTTGAAAGGCTTCCAGATAAGAGGAAGTTCATCAAGTCCGCCTATGTGCATAAAGTCCGTTATCTTTCCGCCTGTTTCCTGAAGCTTAAGGTACATTGCCATGCAGTATCCGCCAAGTGCGAAATAAAGTCCGTGACCAAGGCTCAGGATACCTGTATAGCCCCATATAAGGTCGATACCCATTGCGGCAATGGCGAACGCCATACACTTGCCGAGAAATATAACTGTAGATGAACCGGAGAGCATTCCGGCATTAAGAAGCAGCGGCATGATGCCAAGTATTATTGCTATTATAAGGAAGCTTATAGCAGCTCCCCTCTTTTTGAAAAATCTGCTTAGTTTCATTGACCGAAACACCTCCCTTACTCGTCAAGATTTCTGCTCTTGATAACGAAAAGTCCCTGCGGACGCTTCTGCAAAAAGATAATAACGATAAGCAGAACAATAGCTTTTGCGATAGTTGATGAAGTATAATTCTCTGTGAAAATGCTTGCAGAGCCTATTATTACAGAGCCGATAGCAGTGCCGAGAAGTTTGCCGACGCCACCGAGAACAACTGCCATAAAGCTGTTTACTATGTAGCTCTGACCTACAGTTGAGTCGATAGAACCAAGAAGCGCCACTGAACAGCCTGCGATACCGGCAAGACCTGAGCCGATAGCAAAGGTAATGTTATCCACCTTGCGTGAGTTTATGCCCATACATTTTGCCATTGTTCTGTTTTGCATAACGGCTCTCATCTGCTTGCCGAAGTTTGACTTATACATGATAAACCACACCAGAAGCAGACAAAGTGCCACAAGAAGAATGATGAAAAGTCTGTTGTATGAGAATGTACAGCCGCCTATCTTTATTCCACCGTTTAAGAATGACGGTGCTGTTACGTTTACACCCTGTGTGCCGAAAATGCTTCTTGCCGCCTGCTGTAAAATAAGGCTTATGCCCCATGTTGCAAGCAAGCTGTCTATCTCTCGCCCGTATAATCGGGAGATGATAAACTTTTCAAGCAAGCTTCCAAGAATGAACGTCACGCCGAATGCGGCAGGTATCGCAACAAAATAATAAACGTCACGAATGCTTTCGGGACAGTATTTTACGAATATCTGCTGAACGACATATGTTGTATATGCGCCTATCATCACAAACTCTCCATGAGCCATGTTTATTACTCTCATAAGTCCAAAGGTTATTGCAAGGCCGAGAGAAGTAAGAAGTATGATAGAGCTAAGGCTTACGCCGTTGAACATAGTGTTTATAAAACGATCCATAGATTTTTGCCACGTCCTTTCGTGTCCTTAATAATGCACAGCCAAATTACTGACTGTGCATTAAAGGATACTTACAGAGGATTTATTATGAAATATGCTTATTCAAGAGGCTGGATTCCTGCCTTAACTGCCCAATCATAAGTTGAGAGATATGGGTCCGGAGCAACAGGATCAGTTGCGTAGATCTCGTTGATAAGTCCGTCGTCGCCCACCTGACCGATCCTTACAGGCTTTACAAGGTGGTGGTTGTCGCCCTGGATAGTTACAGTGCCTTCCGGTGCGTCAAAGGATATCTCGCCTGACTCGACTGCCTTGATAACGTCCTCAGGCTCAAAGCTGTCTGCCTTTTCGCAGGCTGCTTTCCAAAGATAAACTGCGTCATATGCAGCTTCCGCAGGGTCAGATGTCACTCTGTTCTCACCGTATGCGTCTTTATATGCATTAACAAATTCCTTGTTCTTTTCTGTGTCTGTTGTCTGATAATAGTTCCATGATACCATGTGACCCTTTAGGATATCAGCACCGATAGTAGCGACCTCTTCCTCTGCGATAGAGAATGACATTGTCATGTAGTCACTGCTTGTATAGTTCTTTTCAGACATCTGCTTGAAGAATGAAACGTTGCCTGTTCCGTTAAGAGTGTTGATGATAACATCAGGCTTTGCAGCTTCGATCTTTGAGATGATAGCGGCAAAATCCGTCTGATCCATATCTGCATACTCTTCGCCAACGGCTTCCGCACCCTTTGCTTCAAGCTGTGCATTGATTATCATGTTCGCTGTTCTTGGGAAAACGTAGTCAGAGCCAAGGAGGAAGAACTTCTTATAGCCCTGATCAAGCAGATAATCGATAGCAGGAACGATCTGCTGGTTTGGTGCTGCACCTGTGTATACGATATTTGATGAGCTTTCCATGCCCTCATACTGAACAGGATACCAAAGAAGTGAGCCGTATTCCTCAACGATAGGCTTAACAGCCTTTCTTGATGATGAAGTCCAGCAACCGAAGATAGTTGAAACGCCCTCGCTGTCAATAAGCTTTTCAGCCTTTGTTGCGAATGTTGACGGCTCGGAAGCTCCGTCCTCTTCAACGTATTCTATCTGCTTGCCATTTACACCGCCTGCGGCATTTATCTCCTTGATAGCAAGCACCTCAGCGTCACGAACTGACTTTTCACTGATAGCCATTGAGCCTGTGAGGGAGTGAAGAAGTCCCACCTTAACTGTGTCGCCGTCTCCGCTGCTTGAGCCTCCTCTTGAACCGCAGGCTGTGAGCATTGTTGCCGCCAGAGCCGCTGCTGAAAGCACCGCTAAAAATCTCTTCATTCTTGTCTTTTTCATAGTGTTTTCCTCCAATTCATTTTACTTTTCCATACTAAATGCAATAAAAAAATTGGCTCTCTGCTCTAAAGGGTATTTTCCCTTTGCAGATAAACCAACTTCATTGTTGTGATATTCAGTTTTTTACCTAAAACAGACCAAGCTGTTTAAGTGCCTTATCATTTTCCGCTGTACCTTTTTTATCGAGAATATCCTCTCCAAGCTTTATCTTCAGATACTGAATGATAAGCTCAGTGCATTTATCCATTCCCATACGGTCAGAATTAAGGGTCATATCGTAAAGCACCGGATTTGTCCACGTTTCACCGCCCGTGTAATACTTATAGTAATCGGCACGATAGCGGTCGGTCTGATAGATCATTCTGTGAGCTTCTTCTTCGGTAACGCCAAGACGTTCTATAACATTTTTCACGCAGAAAGCTCTTGGAGCTTCTATATACACGCTTACGGTGTTTTCATAGTCACGCAGCAGGTGATTTGCACATTTTCCAATGATAATGCAGGATTGCTGTTTGGCAAGCTCCTTGATTATCTTCGCCTGAATATTGTAAAGATTAACGTCGGAAATGAAGCTCTTGTCCGTCGGCTCAACGATATCGTCCTTGTTCGCAGACTTCATAAGTCTTTTGATAAGGTGGTAGCCCCTCAGCTTTTCGTCCACCTGAAAAAACAGATCCTTGTTTATTCCGCTGTAGTTTGAAGCCATGCTGAGTATCTGGCTTTCATAGCAAGGTATCCCAAGCTGTTTTGAAAGAGCAAGTCCGATCTGCTTTCCTCCGCTTCCGAAACCTCTTGCTATGGTAATAACGAAATTGTCCATTTCTATCACCTCCTGTGCTTATAGTATAGCACAAGGGTCAAAAGATAAAAACACTAAAAATCAGAGAAAATCCTATATTTTTCAGACAAGTCACAATGATTGTTTATACTGTGCAGGGGAAACGCCCGTTATCTCTTTAAACACCTTTGTGAAATAGTCTGCACTTGAATAGCCAAGCTCCTCGCTTATCTCATAGGCCTTCATTCCGCTTTGCCGAAAAAGCTTTTTGGCGTATTCTATTTTCACAAGGGTGCTGAATTTGCTGAAGCTTTCCCCTATCTGCCGCCTGAAAAGCTTGCCGAAATAGTCACGGCTGAAGCCAAAATGCTCCGCCGCCTGCTCAACTGAGATATCCCGACAGCTTGTATTTGAAAAATATGTGCAGATATCCTGAGTAAAGCTGTCTCCGCTACTTTTGCCCACGGCTTCAAGTGCCGAAAGCACATAGTCTGAGCAGGTGTTTTCAACCTTCTTCTCTTCAAGCTTTTCGGTTACACGTCTTAGCATATCTCCAAGCTTTTGCTCATTGACTGGCTTTAAAAGATAGTCAAACGCCCCAAGCACAAGCCCTTTTCGTGCATATTCAAACTCGTCATATGAGCTTATGAAAGCCACTGCCACATCTATGCCAAGCTCGTTTATCTTTCCAAGAAGCTCTATGCCGTCAATAAACGGCATTCTTATATCCGTCAGCACAAGGTCAAAATCTTCGGATCTAAGCACAGCAAGAGCGTCCTTGCCGTTTGACACCTCTTTTGCTATAACAAAGCCACATTCTTTCCACACTGACATTCGTGAGTAGATAAAACGCATATCTGCGTCGTCCTCCGCCAAAAGTATCTTATACACACTTGTCACCTCCATAGATCCTCAGACTGTGTGATGCTTAGAAGATCATATCTGTTTATGTATTCTTCAAGCCGCCTGAAATTCGTCTTTTTCATAAACTTCTTGAACTCTGCCCTGTGCTGTTGAAAATATTCTGCCACAGAGATATCAAAGGCTTTGCAACGGTCTAAAAGCCCTTTTACAAGCTGTGAGTTTTTCTGATCATCTACATTCTGCGGACTGCTGTCATCATCAAGCTGCAAAAATTTCTCAAGCCTGCTCACAGCCTTATGCCACTGTTCCTCAAAATCTTTTGTATCAGCATTTTGCAGTGCATCAGTTTTAAGAGTATCGTTTAGCGCCTTTGCGCTTTCATGAAGCCGTCTGCAGCAGAGATTGCCCGAAAGCCCCATAATGTCATGGAGAATTATCCGTGCGTTCATATAGCTTCCCGCTTCGATATGCTGGCAGATATATTTCTGGTCGTTTCCGTGGTCGGAAATAAAACGCTTTATTATATCAAAAAGTATGCTTTTGCTGCCGCCCAAAGCGTCAAGGCAGGCAACGCAATCGAACACCTCGTCACCCTGCTCTGTAGCTTTTTCGGGCATTTCACGCCTTATGTGCAAATGCTTGTATATCATTTTTCTCAGATCATCAGGTCGGAAAGGCTTTGAGATATAGCCGTCCATGCCTGCTTCATAGGCTTTTTGCTCTATGCCCGAAACAACGTCGGCGGTGAGAGCGATTATTGGCGTAAGTCCGAAATCAGGAAGTTCTCTTATGTGTCTTGCAGTTTCATAGCCGTCCATATCAGGCATATGCAGGTCAAGAATTATCATATCAGGGCTGTGGCTATGGCAATATTCTATAGCCTTTGAGCCGCTGTCAGCGGTATCCACCTGCAAGCCGTATGTACCTAATATCTCGCTTTCGATATCCAGATTCACACTGTTATCGTCCACCAACAAAATGACCGCTTTTTCAACAGGCACGCCCTGAGAAGTATCATTTTCGCTCTGCACCTGTGACGACTCTGCAACATCAAAGGCCATAAGGAAGCTAAAGCACGAGCCTTTTCCAAGCTGAGATGTAACCTCTATGCTGTATTTACCGCCGCTTGCCGCCTTGACGATAGATTGTGAGATAGGAAGCCCCAGACCTGTTCCGCCGTGACGTCTTGTCACTCCTGCGTCGCTTTGGATAAAAGGCTCAAAAATGCTCTCAAGCCTGTCCTGCGGTATGCCCTCTCCTGAGTCAGAAACGCTGAACATGATAACAACGCTTCTGCCCTTTGTTTCCTGACATTTACAGCTAAAGACCACCTCGCCCCTATCCGTGAACTTCACCGCATTTCCAATTAGATTTACAAGCACCTGCCTTAATCGCAAAGGGTCGCCGCAGACGAAATTAGGCAAATTCCCCGATATATCAAGACGCAATGGGATATCCTTTGCTATGGCTGTGCTTTCCATTATGGAATAAGTGTCGCTTATAAGCTTCACAAGGTCAAAATCTGTATATTCGAGCTGCAAGCTTCCCGACTCTATTTTGGAAAAGTCAAGAACGTTATTGATAAGTCCAAGAAGATTTTCCGAAGCTGTGTTTATATTGGTACAATATCTCTTCTGAGTATCATCAAGGCTTGTATTTGAAAGCATATAAAGATAGCCTGTGATAGCGTTAAGCGGTGTGCGAAGCTCATGGCTCATTTGGGCAAGAAAATCACTTTTGGCGCTGTTCGCCCTGTCTGCTTCCTCTTTAGCCTGCCGCATCTGCACCTCGGCTGTTTCACGCTTTTTAAGCTCGTTTTGCAGTATTTGCGAAAGGCGGTTGAAAAGCTCGCCAAAACGAAAAAGCTCATACGCTCCCTTTGGTGTCACACGGACGTTTGAAAGGTCAAATTCGGCAGAATTTTCATTACGCTTTGAAAGGCTCTCAGAGTAGTCGTTTATAGGTCTGACATAAAGGCTTTCAAAAACTATCAGCACTATGCCCACAATAACAAGCACGCTCACCGAACACACAAGCTGTATCACCAGTGCAGTTTCACGTCCTGCGGCAGCGCTTTCCACCTCTGCGTCAAGACGTTTATTAAGAGCCTGACGAAAGCGTTCTATAGGCGACATTATCATGGTTTTAGAATCGTTATAAAAGCTGTCATAAAGTATCTCACGGGAACGCTTTTTCATTTCATCAGGGCTAAGTCCGCTGTATTCCTCAGGCAGGGGCGTATCCTCCACAATGGAAACATACTCAGCCAATCTGCCGCCCTTGCTGTCGCCAAACTGTTTCGCTGTTATGCCTTTTGCAGTGAGCATAAGCTTCATTGACACTGTTTCGGTCTTTATGAGAGTATCAGAAAACTTTTTGGCTTCCGCAAGAAGCGCAGTTTCGTTCTCTGGAGGGTCAAGGGCGGAAAGGCTGTTTATAACACGGTCACGAGTCTTTTCCTCATAGACCTCATACCAATAGTTGTAAAGGTGTTCGATATCCCCTGTTACGGAGAATTTTCTAGCTTCATCGGTAAGATAATCGGAAGCGTCCGCAAGCTCCTGTCCAAGATCAGAAAGCTCTCCCCTGTTTGATTGTGCGGTATTTTCTCTGTTGATACACTGAGTCATATATCTGCTGCTCATTAAAGTAAGAGCCGTAATAAGAAGAAACACCACAACTGCACAAATGGTGATATTGCGGCTTTTGAGCGCACTTCTGTCCTTCTTTTCATTGACTTTCACAGAAAACACCCCCACAAAAAAATAAAAAACGCCCCGTGAAAATTACACGGAGCGTCATTGCTCTTAAATTATTACCTAAAAATTATATCATATTTTTGCAGTTTTGTCAACTGTTGTGGAATTTTGGCTATTTCAACTTTGCTTGTGATAAATTAAAATCTTTGCTTAAGAAAAGACTTAACGAGAAAAGAACAAAAATATGGGAAGGTATAGACATCTCTATCATACCCTATATTCCCATTGTTTAATTTTATACCAAAACTTACATCTTCATATTTATCATAGTTAATAAGCGTCTTTAATGATTTTCTCTTTTTGTTTTCAGATCTCACTTCAATGGGGACAAGATTGTTAGCAGTGCACAGGAAAAAGTCTTGTTCCAATTAGCAATTATCTTTTCCGTCATTTCATCAAGTGAACTGAACGGTCTGTGATCAAAACCTATTATGTTCTTGTGTCCGATATGCAGGTCTGACGTATAAAATTTTTTTGGTGCTAAAATATTCGATGATTCTGACAAAACATCCACCTGCTTTGGGTCATTATACTGCTCCATTTTCTTCGTGTTCAGCGGAATAAGTATTTATACACTTTCTGAACGTCCCCCAGGTCAATTTCCAAATCACTGGTATATGTACGACATCATCCTTAAATGTAACACTGCCGGGCAAGACCACATAGTCCACCGCCGGGTATCTGTCGTCCGATAATGCGGCCGACACTGTGCATTTCCTAACAGGTTCACTTTCACACGTTATCTCTACTATACAATTAATGTCAAAACAATCTAAAAATTCTTCTAATCGCATTGCATTTTTCCTTCTTTCTTTTCTGCCGTAAGGGTTTTTATTGCGTCTATTATTTCTCCAGTCCTCGTGTACCAATTTACAAGCTCATTCTTTTCTATAAGATCTCGTATGATCGGCTTGACCACAGGATAATAATCGTTTCGTATGCATATGTGATTGCCAAAGCCCTCATATAAGTGCGTATAATTTTCCGGTGGCTTTGTGTGCTTGAAGTTCCTTTCGTCCTTACTGAGGTAGAACACGAACTCAGTTCTGCATGATTCATCTGATTCAGGACCATTCCAATAGCAATCATCTAACGCAGGAAAATACTCCTTGACCTTTGAATATGGCATTTCTTCAGAAAAGAAAAGCGAGAACTCCTCACCTTCGGCTGTGATAAATTCCATAAGATTGCCGACCCCCATAGCACCAGGCTCGGCAAGAGTAAAGAACGCTATGTCTTTAAACATTTCCTTTGTATATTCTTGATTTTTTACGTTTGCCAATTTCATATCCACCTTTCATATCACTCTTCATAACCATATGGTTCTAATGGTATTTGCCAGTTTTCCGTTACTTGATAATATTCATCTTTGTCAGTATCGACCAGCAGTATGGGGAGTATGCCGTTTGTCAGCACATCGCCGTCAATATAAATGTGGCTATCTCCATCGTAATATATATCGTGAAAATCGCTGTCGTCTGCGATCTCAGAGGTGTATATATGCCCTGCCACGACTTTCTTATCAAGCCCAGCTATCTTGCCAAGCTGATGTGGATATTTCTGCAAAAATTCATATTCGCTTGTTTCCCACTTCCACTCATCGGCTGCTTCTTCGTTGATACCTGCGTGGACAAATATCGTATTGCCCTCAACATAATACTTCGGCAAATTTTCCATCCAGCGGATATATTTAGTATCGCAATGGTCTTGATCACTTAAATAGCCTACATACACATTGTCGATACTAGAAAAGCCCTCCAGCACAAAATCTTCGTGATTTCCCATTAGTGCGATAACTTTATCTGTTCCGTATTTCGCCTGTAGATTCATTATCTTATCAAGCACCTGTCGACTTTCATCACCGCCGTGGATATAGTCACCAAGCAAGACAAGCTTTGTATCCGGCTCTTCAAGATGTTCCAAAATGATATCCAGCGCATAAAGAAAAGGTATAAAACAGCCGTGTATATCGCTTATTGCATATATTTTCAATAAATATGACCTCCTATATTATAATTTCCTCATCAAAGCCCTAGATCGCTGATATCAAGCAGCGTTCTTTTCTGGCGGTGATCGTTTTTTATGGTCTCAAAACAGTATACCAAAAGCTCTTTACTATCTTCATCTGCAAGATATTCTTTGTACTTTTCTCTGATGTCGGCAAGAGAGAATTTTATACATATAGGCTTCTCGTTCTCGTTACATTTTTCAACCAGCAGATAGCCTTTTATCTTGCAGGCGTCGGAAAAGCGTTGTGCGTCAAATATGCGCATTTTATCACGGACTTCGCAGGCAAGCAAGTTGAGCAGATATTCGTCAGAAACAGTTTTCGCTGCCGCATAGTCACATCTGCCAAGCGTTCCTGTGCCGTTTCTAAAAAGCCCCAAAGCCTTATGAACGTTCGGTTCGATCTTTTTGCGGATATCCTCAGCTGTTAAATTTGATGAGTCACGCTCGCTTAAATGCTCTCTGTAAAGCTTGTGGAAAAGCTCAGCATTGGGGTCTTTCATAAATCTTTGCACGGCGTTATCGACTTCTTCCCTGCCCTCTTCATCATAGAACATATAGCGCATATCTAGTTTATCTGCCACATCTTCTGCTAAGATCAGCATTTTCTCAATATCTGTTTCAGTAATAAATTTCACTTGCCATTGCACCTCATTGTATTGCCTAAAGACTGCAAAAACTGATATCTTGCGCATAATTCGGCACTGTGGTATAGGCTATTATGTCTTTGCCAAACCTTTCCTTGTTCCAATAAACGCCGAGCCATTCTTTGCTTCCATTGTTTTCTCTGAATATCAGATAATGTTCATCTGCTTCGTGAATGCGCACTCCTGCATATACCATCATTTCGCTTCTCACGGCTCTTGCAAATATTTTCAAAAGATACTCATCGCAAACGCTTTGTGCGGCAGCATATACAGCAGGAACACCATGGTGAAAGATCAGTCTGCCATCTCTAAATAGTCTGACAGCGATATCGTTTATCTGCTCAGTCGCTTCGAGTATCTCTGCGCAGGAATATTCTTCAACCTCGGTGATCATAACGTCTCTTCGACAAAGAGATACAAGCAGCGGAACATTATGAAGATATCTGGAAGTGTGATATATCATCAGATCTCTGACGATCGTCTGGGCTAGGTCATACATCTTGTCGATATCTTTTTCCGTGATATAGTTTATCTCTTTACAAACGTTTTCAAGGTAAGCACGTGAATAGAAAATATCCTCATCATTGAAAGCTTTGATAGTGTTCCGTATCTGCTCCTCCGAAAAACCAAAGTACGTTATCTCATACAACACCAGCGCCGCAAATTTGACATTGCCATACGTTGAAAGGCTTGCTTTATCGACTGTATACCCTAAAACATCAGCCCAAGGAACCGCCTCTATGCTGTAAGTTTCGTTATTTGATCTATCGAGCAGATAAACATTATAAAAATTTTCGCCCTCTTCCTGTGCTTCTTTAAGCTCCTCAATATATAAAACTTCATTGTCCGATTTGTTGGGAGTTATCTGAGGCAAAGCCTTTATAGTCTCTCTTATCCTCTGATTGGCAGAGCATTTTTCAGAGCTTTTGATCATCGCTAAAAATTCGCTGACAACCTTAAATTCATCGCAGCTTTGGAGCACTTGATAAAAGTACATCATATCTCCCCCATTATCAGTCTGAATCATTCATGTCAATAACATAATCATTTATCGAAAGCCACGCCACTATATTTTCTTTCCCCATATAGAAACACCCCTGTTTGAAATACCCTGGCTCATCATCTGGGTTGTAGGCATGCGAATGCCAAGTTGCTACGTCTAACCCGCCATCCTTATATAGCACGACACAGCCTGTCATATCCTCTGGTTTTTTCTCCTTTAAATTTATAAACTCCGACAATGGAATATTCAATTTCTTCTTTGACATAAAAATAACCTCTCCTCTTATAATCGCATATCCTACAACTCATTCATATAATTTTCTGTGTATTTACCCCAACAGCTTAGCATTTCATCATCTGAAAACTTCCCGTCATATAGATAGTCCTTCAGCTTCCTTTCCGCCTTTACAATCTCATCCAGGTTCGTTATATTCTTTGGGTCGCTCTTTATTACTTCAAATATTCTTTTCAAAGCGTGTGTGTAGCCCTTTTGACCATAGGCTTTCCTACCTTCTGCCCTTATCTTTGGTTGTAAATTATGTGTAACTATATGTGAGACAGTTTCATCTATCCAGGACATCTGGTGATTAAAAGACATTCCCAAAAAGCTAACCTGAACACGACCGCTTTCCATGTTGCCCACTCCTTTCATACTCATCTTCTCTATATTTATAGTATAACACGCTTTCGCCGTTACGTCTAGTACGTTATTTGTCACATATCAAACTATTTATAGTCCAACAAACGGCACTTATAGTACCATAATAATGACCACGGTATAATCAAAACGAGCGTACACCAAATCGGTATACGCTCGTTTTTTATGAATAGTTATTACTCCGATATATACTTTTCAGCACTCTTCTTGAATCTGTCGTGAATCTCAATATTGCTCTCCGCAACGATCTCATCAATGATCTGTGAGAAAGTATTACTGATGTTGATCTTTAGAAGTTCCTGCGTTTTTGTTGATAGAAAATAGTCGAATGTTATTTCCGCCACACAATTCATTAAATGATCGTATTTGCTCTCAGTCTTCATACCGTTCCAATTATTAGCAGACCGATACACATATCCCCTGCCTTCTTCCAAAAAATTCTTTTCAAGAAATTCATCAGCATCAAAGCTTTTTTCATCATAAGGAATATTCTTCTTGATAAAATCAAGAAAACCGCTTTGATTTATACTTATTGTCAGTTCCTGGAAGTAATAACTATCAAACATTTTGCTAAGCTTCTTGCTGAACGTTACCGTAAACGAGGTCAATATCACGTCTTTCAAAACGGAAGATAGCGCCAGATTATTGATCTTATTTACGATCTGCTCAAACAGCTCTTTACCTATTATCTTGCTTACGATGCTGCTATACTGAGGGTTGTTTTTAAGAGTTACAACATTCTCGATGCTAAGGTTTAGAACAGACGCTATGGCTTTATTTTCCACATTAGGCTCTTCTCTCTTTTCGTCAAGAAGATACCTAACATCTACATCATAAAGATCTGCGAGCTTTAACAGAGATTCGACGCTGGGTAGATTTTTTCGATTTGGATTTTCCCACGCAGCTACAGTTGAACGTTTTCCTCCTTCACCAATTAATAGTTCCGCTGCCTCTTCCTGAGAATAGCCTCTCTTTTTGGTCTTTGTGTTATATGCCTCTTTTCTTGCAGATAAAAGCCTTGCCTTAAAATCATCTACATTGAACATCTAATACGCTCCTTTCTTATCATCGATCCATACACTAATTGTAGCGCAATTACTTCAGCTTGTCAATGAATTTCACACAATTAAGGTACTATTAATACCTTTTAGCGAATTAACGGTTGATATATAATATATTGTAGCTAAGTTTACTTTATCTTTATTATTTCTCGCACACATATCTCATCTAAGCCGGAGGAAAAGAGTTCAAAATTTATAGGGCTTAAACGCAAAAACACCTATGACAGACAAGCCTTCTGCCATAGGTGTTTGCGTTTTTCACAACATTACTTCACTGCCTCTGCGATAGTTACTGCCACATTTCCTACTTTTGTGAGATCCGTGACGTCCGATGAAAGCCCACCGCTGAGGGTGAGAGCTGTGCTTATTGTGAGATTCTCGTCATCGACAGCCTTGTTTTCAGCTGTTGGTATTGTGACTGCATCATATGTAAATTCGCCCTTAACAAAGCTGTATTTATCAAGTGGCTCATATGTAAAATCAACGTCGATATCCGTATTTGAATGGTTTGTAACGCTTATATCATTACCTTTTGCAGACCATTTGCCCTTTGTGTCGATATCATATTCATGAGTTTTTGCATTCCAAGTCTTTGTTCTGCTCACGTTGTATGTAAACTCCATTTCACCCCATACAACGTCAGCCTGGATAGTTTTTGAGGCTTTGATATCCTCAACATACTTTGCCTTTACACTGATATTCTTTTTGATGTTTCCGTCATCAGCCTCCGCTGCAAACGCCGCCGTACCGAGTGTTGCCGCAAGTGCTAATGCCATTACGATCGAGATCGTCTTTTTCATAAGAAATTGCTCCTTTTCAATTTATCATTATTTATGTATTTGGTGCGTCGCCGATCCCGTCCCACCTGCCGTCAAGTCCAATATATCGTCCGTCAATAGTGATGTCCTTTGCTATTGAGCCGTCTCCGTCAAAATAGTACCAATCGTCATCCACTTTGACCCAATCTGTATACAATTTGCCGTCATAATAAGAATAACGCCCATCATTTCCACCGTCATTGTACCGACCTGTGACAAGCTTGCCGTCTTCATCGGCATAATACCATTCACTTCCGCCGTCCTTAAACCAACCTGTGACCAATTTGCCGTTCTTATCATAATAGTACCAATCGCCGGTTTCCTCATCCTTATACCAGCCTGTTATCGTACTGTCGCCTGCATCTCCCGAATCATCAGTAGTGACATTCACTGTAACCGTGCCGACCGTCATGCTTTCAAAATGCGCTGTCGGTTTACCCGACAAAGTAAGTTTGCTGTTTCGGCTTTCTGAAATAGGCACTATTAGCTTACTGCTTGAAAAATAGCCTTTTATCTCGTCCATGCCCTCTGCTTGTTTGTATGAAAAATCCGCCATAACACCCACATTCCCTGTGTTTGTCAAAGTAAAATTTCCGCCGCTGTCAGACCAACCGCCGCCTATATATGAATGTGTCTCAGGATCCCACTGCCGATCTGTATAGGTGAACTCCAATGAGTCCCAAGTGATGTCGATGCTCACCTGCACTTTTGAGTCAGAATTATCCGCAGATGCAGAAACAGGCACTAACAACGCCATGGCAATTCCCATAGCTGCAAAAAAAGCTTTTACCTTTTTATCCATATTTCACCTCTCTTCATCTGACATTATGACAGCCGCCATAGTGTCCACCATTGCTCACTCAACTGTTTCAGTATCATAGCTCATCGTCTGCACAAGCACTTTCGCTGAGTTTTCTATCATTGCCATACTGTTTTCTATTATTCTCATTTTCATTGTTTAACAAGCATCTCTAATTAACAGCATGAATATTTATAATAATTATCTATGATTCTTAACAAAAAGTCAATAATATTTGCACAAACGGCAAAAAAGTTGCACAAGCGGTAGGTGATTTGGTGTACGGAAAGCAAAGCATGTCAGCTATTTTGTTAAAATAAAAAAATATTGCAAAAAGCCCAAATACTAAGCAGCCAGCTTAGGACAAATGAAAACTAAAGTGCTATAATAAGTGTATACCATATTCTAAGGGAGGAGTATAAATGAAGTTTAAAGCACTGATAACGCTGCTTACAGCAGTGGCAGTATGTTTATCGTTTTCAGGCTGTAAAAAGACAGACAAGAGTATCCAAACAGTTGCAGGGCAAAGCTATGACTTTTCCGCAAGCACGCTTGCAATAAACCGCCCCACTAGAGAGAGTAACTCACCAATGGGCGAAGAAGGCACATGGACTGTATTTGTGTATATGTGCGGCTCTGATTTGGAATCTACTAGTGGTGCAGCGTCAAAGGATATTGCAGAAATGCTCAGCGCCTCGTCAAGTGACAAAGTGAAATTCGTAATCGAAACAGGCGGTGCTTCACAATGGGTAAGCGACATTTCAAGTGACTATATACAGCGCTATGAAATAAGCGGCGGCAAGCTAAATCTTGTAGGCCAACTGCCGAAGGCTAACATGGGCGAAAGCAGTACGCTTTCTGATTTTCTCGATTGGGGCATATCAAATTACCCAGCAGGCAACATTGGTCTTATTCTATGGGACCACGGCAGTGGAAGTGTAAATGGAGTTTGCAATGATGAAAATTACGATTTTGACTCTCTCTACATAAAAGAGCTTGACAATGCACTATATGGCGTTTATGACAAAATGACAGAGCCGTTTGAATTTATCGGCTTTGACGCATGCCTTATGGCAACCAGCGAAACAGCTGCGATTTTGTCAACTCATGCAAAATACATGGTCGCTTCACAGGAAACTGAGCCTGGAACAGGCTGGGACTACAAGGCAATAGGCGACTATCTCGCAAGCAATCCAAAAGCCAACGGCGCAGAGCTTGGAAAAGAGATATGCGACAGTTTTTATAATTCTTGCAGTCTATCTTCCGCACCTAGTGCCACCCTTTCAGTTATTGACCTTTCAAAAATGGACACATTTCTTAAAGGCTTTGATATTTTTTCAAAAGACATTGAGCAGGTAACAAGCGACCAAGCTGCTTACTATAATTTTTATCTAAACTCTTGGTTTGACGATAGGTTTGGTACATACGAAGCCAAAAGAGGAATTTATACCAATTTTATCGACGTTGGAGGACTTGTAAAAGCAAATAAAGACCTATCCTCTGTATCAAATGACGTTTTAAGCGCCTTATCTGATTGTGTGGTCTACAAAAAGAACGGCTTTCAACACTCAGACGCAAGCGGACTTTCTATCTATTTCCCTGTTGGAATTAATATTTATAATTACAATCAGGAGTTTCGCATTTTTAGTGATGTTTGCATAAGTGATAACTATTTCACTTTGGTTCACAACGTAGTCTATACTATGCTTCACGCCAAACTTTCAACTACATCAGTATCTAACCGAAAAACGAATACTTGGAGCAAACCGGAAAATCTGACAAACTATACTCCGTCAGACATAGATCTTAACTTCCCTAGCGATTACAGCATAAGCGGACACAGCAGTGCTGTCACATTTTCCTCAGAGCCTGCGCTTGATTCGTCGGGCAACTACACTTTCACTTTAAGCCCTGACGCACTCGGCAATGTTATGTATGTTGAAGCTTCCGTTTACTATTGGCTTGACGATCACAAGAACATTTTTGAGCTTGGCGACACAGGCAACGTTGACGCTGACCTTAAAACAGGCGTTGTAAAAAACAGCTTTGATGGCAAGTGGTTTTCGCTTCCTGACGGACAGGTGCTTAGCGTATATCTTCTTAGCAAGGGTGACGATGTTGATTTTTACTACTCACCTATCATGCTAAATGACAAGCTCACAAATCTGAGATTTATGCATGACCGAAAAACAGGCGAGGTGACAATACTTGACACCTGCGAGGACTCCTCAGAGAACGGAGTATCCGCAAGAAGCGTTTCGCTTGCAAATGGCGATGTGATAAAACCTGTGCATTATGTAAAGAATATATACACTAACGAAAAGAACATGAATGTGGGCAAAAAATACACCTTTGACGGCAGTAAATCGCTGACGTTTGCAATGCTCCCAAAGGGCAAATACTGGTACACATTCAGGATAAACGATATTTACGGTGACTATTACGAAACTGACCCCTCAAGCTTTGATGTAAAAGAGGACAGCGACGGCATACACTTCAATGACGAACACCACACCTACGCCCCTGCCACCTGCACTAAGCCTGAAACTTGCGTGTTCTGCGGAAAAACAAAGGGCAAAGCCGCAGGTCACAAGTGGAAAAAGGCGACCTGCACAAAACCAAAGACCTGTAAGGTCTGTGGGAAAAAAGAGGGCAAGTCGGCAGGACACAAGTGGAAAGATGCAACCTTCTCCACCCCTAAGACTTGTGAAGTCTGCGGAAAAGAAGACGGCGACCCACTGAGTGCACCTATCGGTGACGGCTATATTGACTATGTTGTTCTTGACGTGGATGATGACGGTGAGGACGAGTTGGTTGAGGTATACGGCAGTTCAGAATCATTTAGCTCATACAGGATATATAACAGCGACAGTGATTATTACGATATGAATGTCGAGTCATGGGCAATTGCGCCAAGCGACTACATCATATATAACAATAACACAGGAAGCACGTCAGCTTGCTGGTATGGTGCTGGAATGCACGGCTGGAGTTTGTATGACAGCTATGGAAATTATATATGCGGAATAGATCAAAGGAGAGATGATACCGCAGAATATTCATGGGGAGAAAACGTATACTATATCGGTACAAAAGAGGTATCAGAGAAGAAATTTAAAAGCTACATTGATAACCTATCTATAATATATTCTTATCGTGACCCTAATGGTGCATCTTTTTATATGCCGTAACAAAACAAACCTCCCACAGAAACAATTCCGTGGGAGGCTTGTTTATTATATCAAATACTTATTATCTCACTCTTCGTCCTCTCCCACCGCCGAAAGCTTTTTATATCGGCGGTGTTCGATTATCTGCTGTTTGTGCTGTTCAAAATACTCGTCATATCTGTTTCTGCCAAACTTTGTTATCAACTTATGATTATAATTCATAAGTTTGGCTGTAAATTCATCACTATCAGCGTAATACAAATTAAGAAAATCATTATGATCATATCTTTGACCCTTTCGGTCAAAATCAAGCAAGTCAAGAAGCATTGCGGCATTAAAATCTATTTTCAGATCTTTATGGCTAAGGTTTTCTGCCTTTTCATCACCCACCATATAAACATGGTACAATTCCGGTTCAGCAATAAATCTGTATTCATAGCCACCCTCTTTATTCTTTAATGAAGCGGTGATAATTGCTTTTTTACTCTTGATATCATTATTGAAAAGACCCTTTATACGGCTGAGCAAACGATATGTTTCATAAAACTTCTTCTCTTTTATATCTCCACGAAGAATATTTTCCTCAGAATCCTCCTTGCTGAAAGACTTATTTCCGGCTTCGCTTTCAAACAATGCCTTTGCCGCAACAGCGTTCCAATAATTTTTCACATATACGCCCTGACCATTGTCCTGATCCTGCTCTACTCTGAAATATCCGCCCTCAGGATAAATAGAAAAGGTCGTTTTGTCAAGCTTTTGCGAAAGGCTGTGCCTTTTTGCAGTGGCGGCAGCACCACGGACGCTGACGATAATAACATTTCCAACTATTCTTATAATGCCTATGGCAAGATTGGCGGCTATCACAAAAGGCAGGATAAAGCCCCATGTAATAGCAAAGGTCGCACGCAGAGCAATAAGGATTATCCACAATGGTCCCCATATAGTCATACCTAGATCGACCTCATATTCCTCACGGGTCATCTCATCTTCAAGGAGAACAACTTTTGAAAAGTTATTATACACAGAGCCAAATACATTGAAGCCCTTTCGCCCTATCCTGAACGGAAAGCCTGCCGCAAATATCCAGCAAAGCACGCCTGAGATAAGTGCAGTGAGCCAATAATATTCAAAATATTTTGCCTGCTTGAAGCTTATTTGCTTGTTCAGGACTTTATTCACAGGCTTTTGCAGTGGAGTTACTTTACTAAAGATATTTTTCAAAATGTTATCAATATCAGTATATGAAGCCTTTTCACCGTCTTTGACAATGCCAAAGGCGCTTCCCACAGTGACGGTCTGCTTTGAGTTTTCAGCTATGTACTTATCATATCTGTCATCGTTTCCTGCGATCTTAGGTATAGCAAAGGTCACAATGACAAGTGCGACCACAAGTATCACAAACTGCATCAGGGCTGTAACAATGTTTTTCATTTTCCATATGTTCCTTTCAAATATGATCTTCTAAATACATTATAATATATTGAAATGGATTTGGCAAGAAGTATCATAAGATTTTTTCGCCATCATAAAACAAAAAAGAGCGACTGAAAAGTTAGGTATCGCAAATTTATTAAAGCGAAAAAAATGCTCTGCGGAATCACACTCTCCGCAGAGCATTTTGTTTTAGTATAACTTTCCGTTTTTCTTGTAACCGCCGTCAGCCTCAGAATATTTAAGGCACATAAACTGCCACTTGTAATTCCATTGTGGGCTGTCATAGACCTTTTCTCCGACTTCCAGCAGATAAGTCACTCCGTCTATCTTTATCTCGCCCCAGAAGTGCTGTCCTCCACCCTTGCGGTTGCCCATAACAAGGTTTGCGTCATAGCCGAGATAAACCATCATTTCCACCAGTGCGCCATTGTAATCAGAACATTGACCTTCTTTGTAAACAAAGATATTCTTGCTATGCGAGCCTGTCGGTATCCTGCCATATTTCAAATTCTTTCTTATCCAGTCCGCAGTATATTCGATCTTCTTTGCCGCCGACCAATCTTTCTTGAAATGCTTTGAGGCAAAGTTTTTAAGTATCTTCTTCTCCTCTGCTGTAAGAGTGTGCGTCGAGGTCTTTGTTTTCTTGCCCTGAACGTTGTAGATCTTATAAGTGCTGTGACTCTTCTTTGTTGCCGCATTAAGTCTTGAAACTGTGTTTATCTTGCATTGGATACCCGTCCAGCTGCTGTAAACCACCTTTCCGTTTATGGTCTTATAAGCCCTCATTTTGAAGTGATAATTCTTTGAACCTGAAAGGTTTGATTTTGTATAAGAGGTTGTGCTGTTCTTTGTTATCTTCTTGAGCTGAACATAATCGTTATAGCAATCCTTTGGCATACTATAGTAATCGTTATGTGGGATAGTCCACTCATCGCCCTTGCACCAGTATATCTGATATCCATCAGCCTTTGTGTTCTTCTTCCAGCTTATCGTGACTTTCTTATTATAAGCCTTTACCGTCATTTTCGGTGTGGATAACTTTGTGTTGCCTTTTACTGTTATATAAGGGCCGGTCTTAGAGTTGTATTCAAGCTTTACGGCATAAGTATAACTCGTTGCCTCTGAAAGCTTCTTGTCAGTATAGCTTGTGGAACTCGTGACCGTCAGACGCTTGTAGGTCTTTTTCTTTGGATCATAGCGATAAACCCTGTATTTGCAATTGCCGATCTTGTTCCAGCTAAGCTTTACAGAAGTGGTAGAGTCAGCGGTAGCCTTAAATCCCGTTGGCTTTCCAAGGACGATCTTGAATGTTGTCGAAACAGGGTATCTGCTTTCGTAGTTTCCGCCAAGAGTAACAACTGCGGTCGCTGTGCCTACATTTGTGTTATTGTAATATGTTACAGTATAGTCAGAACTCTTGATCATATTTCCGTCCGCCTTGACAAAAAGGCTCGGTCTGACAGCTTTGCCGGTATAATCCACATCAGCTATCTTTAGTATCTCGACCTCAGAAACAGCTTTCGGGCTGATAGTGAAAGGCACTGTCACATATCCTGTATAGCCGTTCATTCCTGCTATGGTCATATAGCCTGTTCCGGCATTCACATTGTTTGTGTATGATACAGTATAATCAACGCCACATCTTAGCACCGCACCACTAACTGTAACAACAGGTGCAGGAGTCTGAGCGTAGCCCGTGTAGGTGCAGCTAGTATCCACAGAAATATTCTCGCTCGATATTTCAGCCTCTACCACGTTATACTCAAAGGAATCAGTTCCATTAAAGTTGCCGATACCTTTAATATAAGCATAATGCCAGCCAAGCTCGCCACAGTCGTCCTCATATTCGATCTCATAGTCAACGCCCTCAGCAAGCACAATATCATTGTATGTAACAATAGGTTTTGGCTGAACAGGTTTACCAGCACAGTAGCTCTGCTCATACTCGCAGTCAATATTCGCACGGTAAATATCAGTTGGCACGATATTGAAAGTCTTCGTAAAGCTTCCTGTGTAATTACCTATACCAGTGAAAGTAGCCGTTGCTGTACCTACGTTTATGTTGTTCTCATAAGTAACAACATAGTCCTCGTCCTCAGTGAGGCGGTAATAGTTGTTGCTGTCCATAAGAGAATAGCCATAAAGCGTCTTTTCCGTGCCATCATACGTCTGATCGCCTTCATACCAACTGTTATACATATCCTCAGTCAACTGAATGGCTTCATCGTTTTCCGACGTATAAAGACCGACTTCCTCTCCGCCAGCGGGAATTTGCTCCTCTGCCTCAGCTCCAAAGCATACCACTGCACTTTGCAGTGCAAGACACACTGCCACTGCCGTCGTAAGCGTCCGCTTAAATAACTTCATATTATTTTTTCCTTTCCACTATAATTTTCCTACATATTACTAATTTTATCACAAAGATGTGACAATGTCAAGATAAAATACAACAAATAGGAAGCCTCATGACATTCAGTTAGATCGTGAAGTGGAGGATGTAAAATACGGTGATACCACACAAGAATAAGGAGGTCTGATTATGATCTCTGAATTTGTACGAGAACAAAAAAAGATATATTCTGACGGCTTGATAGAATCAATATAAAGGAAATTTTATATCGGTATATATGCTCACAACGCAGCGTATATACCGATTTTTGCTTCAAAAAGTTTCTTAATTTTCTGGAATTTAAAAGCAAAGTTTTGTACATATACAACATATTATACTGCATATGTGATAAAAATTAGTCATATTGTTCAATTAATCTACGAAAAGTTGTGCTAAAATACGAAAATTATTTGCGTAAACGTTTTACTCAAATATTTAAGTTGACTTATTATACTTTTAATAATATAATGTTTTACGTTGACAGAGTTAAGGCAGCAACGCACGAGGATAATACAGTGCTGCCTTAGAATACCGGTATAAAAAAAATAATTGTATAAGAGGAGCTTTTTATGGTACAGAACAAAACTTTTTCTGCAAAGGCATTACAGACTTTTGTTGCTGTAATGTTTGCCGTAATAACCTGCTTCGGTTTTATGACAACACCGACCGCAGAGGCGGCATCAGGATTTTATGTAAGCGGTACTAGTATCTATGACGCTAGCGGAAACAAGTTCGTTATGCGTGGCGTGAACATTGCTCATGCATGGTACACAGAGAAGACTGAAACTTCTATCAAGGGCGCTGCAAACAACGGCGCAAATACCGTAAGAGTCGTACTTGCAAACGGCTCAAAGTACGCAAAAACAAGCGCACAGGAAGTAAAGAACATCATAAGCTGGTGCAAGTCAAACAAGCTGATATGCATTCTTGAAGTACATGACGCAACAGGCAGCGACAGCACTTATGATCTTAACAAGTGCGTTGACTACTGGAAGGAAATGAAGAGCGTTCTCAGCGGTACTGAGAAATATGTTATCGTAAACATCGCAAATGAATGGTACGGCACATGGAACGGAAGTGCATGGGCTGACGGCTACAAGTCTGCTATCCGATCTGTAAGAAACGCAGGCATTACAAATATGCTTATGGTAGACTGTGCAGGCTGGGGACAGTATCCTGACAGCATCAAGGATTACGGTAAGTCTGTTTTCAACGCAGACTCACAGAAGAACACTGTATTCTCCATTCATATGTATGAATATGCAGGCGGAAACGCATCAACTGTAAGAAACAACATTGATAACGCACTCAACATCGGTGTGCCTGTTGTTATCGGCGAGTTCGGCGGTCAGCACACAAACGGCGACGTTGATGAGGCTACTATCATGAGCTACTGCACAAGCAAGGGCGTAGGCTATCTTGGCTGGTCATGGAAGGGCAACAACTCTGACATGAGCTACCTCGACATTGCAAACTCATGGGACGGCTCAAGCCTTTCTTCATGGGGAAATACACTTATCAACGGCTCAAACGGAATTAAGGCAACTTCTAAGACCTGCTCAGTTTACAGCGGTTCAGGAAGCTCTTCCGGCGGTTCTTCTTCAGGAACTTCAACAGATTCTAACGGCGGAGTTCTCGGACTTGACGGAACATATTACATCAAGAGCGCACTCAGCGGCAAGTATCTTGACGTATACAAGGCAAAGGCTGACAACGGCACAAACGTTCAGCAGTACAGAGGTACAGGCGGAAACAATCAGAAATTCAAGCTTGTAAGCGACGGAAACGGCTATTACACTATTTACACAGGTGCATCAAATTACAAAAGCTGTCTTGACGTATACAACTGGAGCAGGGACAATGGTGCTAACATCAACCAGTGGCAGTATCACGGCGGTGACTGTCAGAAATTCCAGCTTGTAAAGATCGGCGACGCTTATGCTATCAAGACAAAGATTTCAGACTGCTACTCATGCCTTGACGTTTACGAACAGAACACAGCTGACGGAGCAAACATTAACCAGTGGAGCTACTGGGGCGGAAAGTGCCAGCTTTGGTATCTTGAATCAACATCAGGTTCTTCCTCATCTTCATCTTCTTCAAGCAGCTCAAGCAGCAATTACAAATCGATCTTCTGGGGTTCTTCAACTGCTTCAGCATGGGGTCAGGCTGTTTCAGCAATGACTTCAAAGAATGGCGGAAGCTTCAACGCATATGACATTCAGTCAAACGGCTACTTCTACGTTGAATACTCAGGAACACAGAATCAGGTAGAATTTGTTCTTCAGAGCTGGTCAGGCGGAGCAGAGTGGGCAAAGGTTTCACCAAGCGAAACAGGCACAGCAAACGGACACTACTACGCAAAGTATTCTTACAACAACTGCAAGTCAGCATTCGGCACTTCCGATTTCGGCGGAAAGCTGGATCAGATCCATGTAGGTGCAGCAAACGGCACAGTAACGATCTACTCTGTATGCTACTGCTGGTGATCTAAGATTTTTTTCAGACTTCATACTGTTTCACAGCGGTATGAAGTCTTTTTTATGCAAAAAAAGTTTTAACTGTACCTTTGATTTTCTTCCTTCAAAAAACAAAAAAAATCAGAGCCTACTGTTATTTATGAGTTGCCTATACGGATCGGTCGCTTTAAAATATCAGATGACAGCTATGAAGTAATTGCTACAAATTTATCTGAAGATCTTTTTTCCTCTGATGACCTTAAATACACCGTGGGGCTTAGATATTTTCACGCAATTTTATTTCTTGATTTTATTAGCTTAATGATATTGATAGAAAGCCATGCGAGTTTTCTTAGATTGTTTGGATCTCTATCACGAATTTTCCTTCGGAGTTCACCTTCAGACGCAATGTCTTGACATATCTATTGCAAAAGTTCTCCATTTCTTTCATGGTAGCGGTCACTTTTGTGGCTTCATATATCTTGTGAGTAAGCTCCAGAGGGTTCTCTCCAATGAGTGAGGGCAAATGCTTTTCAAGCTCTGCAAAGAGTACGGCACGTTTCAACTCCTCCGTGCCTGCGGTGCAGAAATCATCAATGGCACAATAATAGATGCCGTGCTGTGCGAGGGCGTTCTTGATCGCCGTTCCACACTTCTCGTATTCGTACATAACGAGAAACTTTGCTTTCGGCAGGCTCTCGATAAGTCCCCAAAAGTCCGAATCACTTGACACAATAATAAAAGATGTTATCCCGTCACGGTAGAAGTCCGTGACTACGCTTGCGGTCATTCGCACATCGACCAGTGACTTTCTGTCTGTCACTCGGTCGATCTCTATATGTTCAACGGGTATCTGCGTGAATTTAGAGAGCCAATCCCAGCCTGCGGTAGTGTTCGGATCGTCATATAGCGTGATCTTCTCGATCTTAGCAAGCTCTTCCTGATTCAGACCTTTCAGAACACTATAAAGCTTGTATGGATCAGAGTTCTCACAATCGACAGCTATAGCTGTTTTCTCGGTGCTGTCGATAAAATTATAGATATTGTTTCGTGTTTCATCATCTGCGTCCCGATATTTCGTATAATCGGTGAAGCTGTCATTATGCTGACCGTAGATGATTTTCAAAAACTTACGGTCGGAATAGATGATGCTCCCGACTTCGGCAGGTTGCCAGTGAATATACATCTGAAATGGGTAATGTTCGATATTCGCCATATATTTATTGAACTCGGCTTTCATTACACCGTTCTTATTGTATTTCGGGACAAAGAACAGATCTCTGATATACTCCCAATTCAGCCAATCGTAGAAAAGTTGAGAGCATTTGTCGATATTTTCATTGATGAGCCTTGTAAACTCCTGCATATACTTCTCTGAACGGCAATTCGCTTGGATAATGGTAAATCCCCATTTTTCAAGCTGTTTGATATTATCTGTATCGTACCATTCTATGTTATGCAAATTTTTGAGCTGATACCGCATAAGATCATCGGTCTTTTTGAACTTCTGCATCAGTACTGTTCGCAGCTTACATAAATATCTTATCGTAGTGGCGTCCTTATCGGCTTGGAGCTTCTCGATAAGCTCGGAACATTCACCGTAACTCACGGTCAGAGCTGACATTCGGACGCCTATCATATAGGCTATAGTAGTAACTACCTCTTTTGTATCAACGGTCAAGTAAAACCCTCCTATTCATTTAATATGATCATCAATTGCCGTCATTATCCTGTTGAGCCGATTTTATCATGGTCTTGCTGATAGAGATTTCTGCGCTCTCCACCCGTTTGATTTTCTTGTATAATACACAGTTTACTAATTCTTCGTTTTCGTTATCCATTGCGATTCACCTCCGCTCTGCCCTATATCCTGATTATAGCACAACTGGCGGTATATTGCAATGAAAAAAGGCGTGAAAAAAAGTGCAGAGATTGACTTTTTCGGGGCTGTTTGGTATAATGAGTATAATTGAGATGTAATACGGTTTTCTCGCTTAAATCGGAATTTGTGGGAGGTGAGATTGATATGTCAAATTATAGCAGTTGCGGTATCGATTGTGATTCTTGTAGATTTAAAACAGAGCAAAATTGTACGGGATGCTACGTGCATAAGGGACAGCCATTTTGGGGCACTTGTGAGATTTATGCATGTGCTGCAAGCCAAGTTCTACCTCATTGTGGAAAGTGTTGTGATTTCCCTTGTGAAAAACTGATAGAGGCACACAAGGGAGAAAATCCAGATGGAAATGGCATTGAAATTGATAATCTAAGAAAGCTTTAAATTCTGATTTAGCTTAGTAACTGAATATACCCAAACACGGATAACCGTCCTCATCAGACGGCTATCCGTTTCTTATTCCGCATTTTCACAAAAAAAGAATGCAAAAACATTACGGCAAATAATGTTTATTCTACTGTATTTCCCCTCTCTCCTCCACAAACTCCACCAAACACATATCCTCCACAGCTATCCTAGTCTTGTCCATAAAAACAAGCTCATTAGTATAGCTGTCATAAATTCTCACTATGCCTGTCTTGGTCTGATAACTGCCACCACTTTTTCTCTTATCGGGAACAAAATATGTCACCCTTATCTCAGGGCGTTCATCAAGCATATCAAGCAGGCGTTTGAGATCGTCATTGAGCTTGTTTACCTCGTCCTCGGTCAGCTCCTCCCTGATTTCGGTGTATCTTGCGGTTTCATCAACAGCGGCGTCATAGCCTGTCAAGGCTGCAAAAGGGCTGAACTGCGCCGCCCTGTCCGATATAGACATTTGCGGATGATCGTCATAGTGCGGACGTGAAAACTGCTTTATATCATAATAATTGTCATACATTGTAAACCCCACCTTTCATGCCTTGTGACCGCCTATACTGCGGTTGCGCTCTCTTGCCGTAGCTCCCTCGGTATAGTTCGTGCCTTTCAAAATGGCATTTTTCCCATATTTGTGCTTTATCAAGAGCATTGCTTCCTGCAATGCCCTTTCTTTTTCTTCTGCGTTGTTATCAGCATTTGCCGCTTCCGCCATATCAAACAAGCTTATCTGCTCATAGCTCTCAACTTCGGGGATATCCTCTTCTCTTATGACATTACAGGCGGTCAGATTAAGCCGTCTTGCAAGCAAAGTCTTGTCGATAATTCTGTCAAAAAGCGACATGGCCGCATCTGTTATTTTTCTGGTCGAGGAAGTGTGCCTGCCTAGATTTTGAGTGCCATGGGCGTGCTTTGGTATCTTCCTGCCATAGTGGTCGCAAACCACCTCGCCCGTATAGTGACCGTCCGCCAAGCTTTCTTTATCATACCCCACAGTGAGAACGATCTGATTTGTTACAACGCCCTTATCCACAAGATCAAGTGACAGCATATCAGCCATTTCCCACAGAATAAGCCTTGTGCGCTCATAATTACACGGCTCTTGCAAGACCTGTCCAGAGGAAATGCTGTTGTTTGAGGGGCGGTATGACTTCACGTCAGGTATAGCGGTAGGCTCAATACCCCATGCGTGGTCGATAAGAAGCTCGGTATTTTTGCCGAAAACCTTGTAAAGCTTCCCTATAAGATAATGGTCCAGCGACCAGCGTGAGATATCCCCCATGGTGTAAATACCAAGCTTTTCAAGGCGGCTCGCTGTGCCTGCGCCCACACGCCAAAAGTCCGTGATAGGGGTATGCCCCCACAGCGTTTCTTTGTAAAGCTGTTCGTTCAGCTCTGCGATACGGACGCCGTTTTTATCCGCAGGGATATGCTTTGCCACAATATCCATTGCCACCTTGCACAGATACATATTCGTTCCAACGCCTGCTGTGGCGGTTATACCTGTAGTTTTCAGCACATCCAAAATGAGCATTTGTGCAAAGCCACGTCCGTCAACGTTATAAAGCCCGAGATAGCCCGTTGCATCAATAAAGACCTCGTCGATAGAATAGGCGAAAATATCCTCTGGTGACACATATTTCAGATAAATCCCGTATATTTTTGCACTCACAGCCAAATATTTCGCCATTTGCGGAGTTGCCACGATATAATCAAGCTCACATGCAGGGTCGGATAGCTCCGAATATATATAGCTTTTCTTTGCAAACTGTCTTTTAGGAGCTTTCTGCAAACGCTCCTTATTGACCTGCCCCACACGCTGAATGACCTCAAAAAGCCTTGCCCTGCCTGAAATACCAAAGCTTTTCAGTGACGGTGACACTGCAAGACATATAGTTTTCTCCGTTCGGCTCTCATCAGCCACCACAAGGTTTGTATTCAGCGGGTCGAGCTGCCTTTCCACGCACTCCACCGAAGCATAAAAAGATTTCAGGTCTATTGCAACATAGGTCTTTTCCATAGCATCACCGCCTTTTTCCTTTATGTATAATAGTATACCACGAAATTTTCTGTTTTACAATAGAAAATCGAACAAAAGTTCTGAATTTTTAATTAACTCTTTTCATGGCAGTTGACAAAGAAAAAACGTCCCCGAGGAAAACTTGGGGACGTTAGTGTTATATTGGGTTTTAAGACGGCATACAATAATCTACCAAGCTTCACTGTCATAAGGCTCAATAGGAATATTGTAATTCTCTGTTACCTTATAATACTTATCAGTGTCAGTGTCTACCATAAGAACATTTATATCTCCTGTGCTGAGCACATCTCCGTCAATGTAGTAGTGACTCGCTCCGTCATAGTAGATATCGTTAAATCTGCGGTCGCCTGAAATCGTGTTGGTATGGACATGCCCTGCCACCACCTTTTTGTCAAGTCCGTGTATCTTGCCAAGCCGGTGAGGATACTGCTCTGTAAAAATATAATCCTCGGTGCAGTATTCCCAAGCATTGCCCGAATCCTCGTCAATGCCTGCGTGGACAAAGATAGTGTTGCCCTCAACATGATATCTCGGCAGACGTTCAAACCAATATCTATACGAGTCATCAGCGTCATCATATTCGCCGCTGCCTAGCATTTCATTGACCGAAGAAAAACCGCTCATCACCATTTCCTCGTGATTGCCAAGAAGCGCCACCACCTTCCTATGACCATATATATTCTGCAAGCCCATTATCTTTTTAAGCACAGCTATATTGTCCTCACCGCCGTGGATATAATCTCCCAGAAAGATAAGCTTTGTGTCAGGCTCGTCAAGGTGGTCAATGACAAGCTCCAAAGCGTCGCAAAGTGCTGAATAACATCCGTGGATATCACTCATGCAGTATATTTTCATGCTTTTCTCCTTTTGTATCATTAGTTTGCTTGTATTTAGCTATCAGTTTTTCCATGTCCTCAGATCTTGTTTTGACCATACGCATAACCAGGTCGAGCATTGCTTTTAGCTTATCTTCTTCTAGCCCTTTGAGAACGTTCTTTTCATAATTTAAGTAATCTTTTTTAAAAGGCTTTCCAGTAAGAATATTTATCGGCATATACTCTTTTTTGCCATTTTTATTTATCTCCTTTACAAAACCGTTAAACAGAAAAAAGTCTACATAGTCCTCGAAGCTGTCAAAGAAGCCAAACCATGTTTGAGCGTCTAAATTATCATAATAACGGAAAAGAATATCTCCGCTATATTTAAAATTCTTTTTATCGTCCAATTCTCTATACTCAAAGTAATGCTTTATTTCCAGCAAAGTTAAGTCAACCCTATCTTCAATATAGCCTATATTATTATCTTTGTTATTGTCTTTATTATCATTTTTTCCATTACCCCTATTCATATTGTATGCTTTATACCAACTCTCAGGCCAAAGAAAAGAGCCGCCAATGGTTCTTGTTGTATAAACATAATTTGCAAGAAATTCAGCTATTGCATCTTGGTCTGATTTATTTTTCTGCTTGTCTGATTTATTTTTCTGCTTATCTAATTTATTTTTCTGCATTTCAAGATATCGGCTCAACGGATAATTATTCCTAAAATATATCCATGGGACTGCACTGAAACCAAGCTGGTCTGAGTGTACTGTAAAGTGTTGTTTGTTACCATATTTGTCTTTATAATACACAGTTATCATGCCGTAGGGAGCTTCATTTGCTTCAAATGACAAAATTTTATTATTTTTCCGACTTATTCTTGACGCATTAAGAAAATTTGACAGGGCACTATAAAAATCTGTATTTTCCTTACCGTCAGGGTCAATATACAATTTGTATGACCTCTCACTTTTATTCTTTATCATTTTACCATTACTTCCGAGTTCCGACACTAGCTTGTTATACTCTTTTTCAGCGTCCCCTTTATTTTCGTATGTTTTATAATTCGTTGAAAGTAAACCTACCAGATACGCCTTATAGTTTTTTCTGTAATTTTCTGGCTCATACAATGTTATTTCCTCTTTAGTTTTCATACAAATTCCTCCTAAACATTCATATTATACTTTTTACAGAGTTCTTCAACTCGCTCTTTTATGCTCTTGACCACATTTTCAGGTCCTAGCACCTCCACCTTGTCTGAATATTGCAAAGCCCAATTTACTATGCCGTATGGGCTTGTCCTTACTTCAACTATCTCAAAATCCGTCTGATTTTTAGGGAACTTGTGTTCCTTTTTATACGCCTCTGTTGTTATCTTATAATCCTCGCCAAAGCTGTCATGGATAAAAGTAAGATTGTTCGTTCCTGTTTTATATGGATTTCTCACTTTCAAGGTAACAGTTGAGGGGGCGTCATAGCTCATGCCAAGATGATTGTTCTTAAAACGCTCGTAACTGCTCCCTTGAACGGCATTATTGACCTTATCTGCACCTGTTGCCGCCGCAAAGCTTTTGCCTATCTTTCTTATTTTGATATCCGACATAAGGTCGATTCGATATATACAAAGCTGCTTTTTGCCCTCTGTATATCTCGGTTTGTCGCTTTCAAAACATCCGAGCATATAAAATCTGCCCTTATCGGCAACAATAAAATGCGGGCTTACAAAAGTGTCCTTGCGTTTTGTCAAAACAGGTTTGAGTATATATTGGCTGGCTTTCAGGTCATATTCTGTGGTATAATAATTGAACTTAAAGGCTATCTGCTGCCTGTTGCTGATTGCCTGCTGGATAGTATTCAGATTCTCTCTTAGCCCATGAGAATCTGTATTTTCGGTGTTGTATATGGGACAGGTATACTCCTTATAATGGCTTGAAGCAAGCTCGGTTTTTATACGCTCAACTAGGTCAGGCTTTTTATCCTCGTCTATCGCCTTTGACATTTTCACGGCATTTATAAGATCAGTGACTTCGCTTTTGGAAAATGGGTGATTGTAGTATATACCTCTCACAGAGTTTATTTTCTCCGCAAGTGTCAGTTCGTCATCATCGTCATCAAAATACTCGTCGCTTTCATATTCCTTGATAAGTGCGTCTATTGAGTCGAACATCAATCTACAGTCACGTCTTTCATTCAAAGTCACGCCGTCGGCGGAATCGAGGGCTATCGCCATGTTCACCATTTTGTTGTGAAATGTGCTTTTGGTACCAAGATATTCGCTTATTTCCTCCACCTTGCGCATTTGCGTCTGACTTGTGGGATTGTCCACATCTGTATTATTTTTCAGATACCCCAGAATCGCAAACAACGACTCTATGATATCCTTATTGCTCTTTCTATGCCCCTCTTTCAGGTTTTCAAGCTTATCTTTTATATTTTCCTTTTCTGCCATAGTTCGCCCTCCTATAACAATTATCTCTATAATTATATTGTATCACAGGGAATATATTCCTGTCAATCAGCTATGCCACACGAATTATAGTATTTGAAATTATCTTGAAAAAAATATCTCCTTTCTCGCTTGTTTCAGGAGTTATACTGTTATAAACAAAGGCTGAAACACAGCCGTCTATACCGTCGCCTTTCGTATCAAGGCACTCACGCTCGGCTTTCCAATCGTTTTTGTACGGACTAACATAAAGCACTGCATTGCCACCTATGATAGCATATGGATAACACTTATCCTCACGATACTTCTGAAACTCATCAAACGCCGCCAGAGCCTCTGCTTCCGCTTTTGTGAGCTTCTTTCTGTTTATTCTTCCACTCCCCATTCTGTCTGTCATGAATTTCATGCGCTTTTTGCTTTCTTCCACAAGCTCTTTTTTAGTTGCAAGAACTAGCTTATCATCGCATGAGTACTGCTCATCGCCCTGCCATATCATAGCCTTTTTGTCATATGTAAAATCTATTGGCAGGACAAAGAACACCAGATTTTTGCCTCTGTATGCAAATCTGTCTATCTCAGCTATAGCCCTTTTTCTTGTAGGATAAACGCCTCCGCACATACACAATCTATCATACTTTCTGCCGTCTTTTTTATTGTATGCCTCTACTTTCCACTTTCTTGCGTCAGCGTCACAGTACATAGAATAATCATCATATATCACCGTCTTTTTGCCCTCCTCGATCATGATGACCTGTGTACCCTTTCTTTGCTCGTCAAATGGTGGAATGTTATCTGACAATGCCAATCTCTCAATGACCTCTGTGTTAAAAATCTTTGTGTTCTTTTTCATAGCCTTACCTCCGTATCAACTCTGTCTTGACCTTATGTGCTTATTATAGCACCTTTAAGGTTCTGTTTACTGTTCCAAAATGGTCTGTAATGTGTTTTTTTGATTTTATTCCCTTTTCAAGCTTCTGTATATATTATAGCACCCACTTAGTACAGTTTACCGAACCAATTCGGCACAATTATGATATATTCTTTTTTTCTTATATTTTTTTGGCGAGATTTTTTATGTTGTGATTTTTATTAATAAGTAAGTTTCATTCTTGATATAAGGAGAAAAGAATGATATAATGAATATAATCAAAGTTTTCAGTTAAACGGCTCAGATGCCAAAATTTGAGCAATAGTTAATGCTAAAATTCCTGAAATCTAAATAAAAAAGCCCAAGAATACGATCAAAAAAAATCGCATCTGTGAACTTTTCAAAATTTTAACATGGATAGTATAAAGAACTTTGATAATTGCTAAATAGTTTAAAATTGTGGATGAGTATGATATAATAATGCTGACAAAAAATATTAAAGGGGATAGGGCCATGATTTTAAGAATCATATTTGCAGTAAGCGTAGGAGTTGTTTTCGGCTCTATTTGCGGGCTAATCTTCAAAATGCTTAATAAAAGGGTTAAAAAACCTGTTCCTGACGAAAGCCGTATTGATATTCTAAGAAGATACAGCGACTATGAACGTCAACAGGAAATACAAAAACATTCTATGAAAATGGTGCTGAACAGACCTGCTCCTGAGATATTAGACAAGTATAATTACCGCTCATATTGTGCAGCTGACCTGGAAAACAAAGATGCGCTAGTGTTTTCAATGCTGGATTTTGTATGTGATAACTTTAGTCACACAGGTGACGCAGTGTTACAGTCGGATCATAGCATTACGGGTGTAATAAAAAGCTGCGAAAAGAATGGGCTAAAAACCAACTGTAGGGGCTTGTCTATTATCCTTGCGGAAGCCCTCAGAATGAATGGCATAAAAGCAAGGATAGTGACTTGCAAGCCCTATGAAGAGCCGTTTGTGGATTGTCATGTTGTGGTGGATTGCCTTATGCCCTCCGGTACAAGAATAATGCTCGACCCGACTTATCGGCTTTATCTGACCAATGACAATGGAAAATACATTTCGTTGGCAAAACTGCGTGAGGGGATAATTGCAGGACGGACTTTTCATCACAATGTAAAGGCTTCATATAATGGTGTGGACTTCAACTATCATGACTATATCGAATATATGACGAAGAATGTGTTTCGTTTTAACACGAACTATAACCAAGATGACACGGATTATGTTTTCTCGGAGATAGAATTGGTGCCTAAAGGTTATACGACCAAGGGCTATTCAAAGGTCATACAGTTTACAACGGATAGAGATTATTTTTGGGGTATGGGGTAGGGTTTATTTTTTCATCAATATGTTGGTACAAAATCCAGCCTTTTTGTACCAACCAATCATTTATCCTCAAACTCACTAATATCCTCATCAAACACAAGATAAGCCGAACACTCATTGTTATTTATCATATCTTTTATGTCTTTCAAAGCTTCAGCGTTTTTTATTCTTTCTTTTTTAGAAAAATCCTGCTGGAGCTTTATTATATCCTCCATATCCTCACAAGATAAAAGCTTAATATCATTTCTTCTATCCAGCATACCATACGTACACTTTGTTTTTGATATCTTATTTATCTTTTGCTTTATAAGCTTCATTTCCGGATCACTTGTCCAAGTAACAGAGTGCTTATGATCATATTGATGATTTATTTCACAGCCGCAGTAGTCGCATTTTAATTTTTTATCTACATACAGCGTAAGACGTTCACCGCCAAAAAGAAGAACATTCTTTGATTCTTTTATTGTGCTTATGCATTTAAGAAACATTCTAAAGGCTATACTGCCGGTCAAGACACCATAAGCTAAAATAAAACAAATTCGTTCTGCTTTTAATGCCACAAATAAGATACCTAATATTGAGCATATAACTAAAATGCTCTTGTGTATCCTATCAAAGTCTGGTCTTTCAACAAGTTCCATTTTTACAGACGTTACCCTTGCTCTTATCCTGCTGCCAGGGTGTGTCATTTTATAATCATACATTCTATATATATCAAAAGTATGCCAAGAGTGTTGTTCCTCAAAATATATTCGGATATCATCTATTTCTCTGTCACTTAAAGTTATCTCGGTGGTTTCGCCCTCTTTTATACCAATATCTCTCCGCAGTAACTCTGGAACGACCTTTACAGGTGTTTGTTCAATACTTACTCTTTCCCACCCGATATCCTTTCCACACTCACTGCATATTATCGGCTCTTCTGCCCACATTGTTAAACAATAATTGTTCATTCAAAAATCCCTTTCTTTATATAATGTTTACTTCATTACATTTTGACATTTATTTGCCAAATATATTGTATCACACATCAAAACGATCTGTCAAATTTAAAAGCGAACAAATTTGGACAGTTGCACTTTTGTATAATACACATTCCTTAAAGTATACAGATTTCTGGAATATAACAAAAAGAGAATTAATTAAAAAGGCGCAAAAAGTGATATTTGAAGATAGCCAAGAATTCTTGCAAATGCTTTTTGACATAGCAAAAAAAGAAAGCATATATATTTATCAACGAAAGGTACCCAGAAAAAGATACAAGCAGCACCACGACAGATCACCATAACACTGTTTATAATTATAAATAAAATTGTATTACTTGATATATTTGTTCAACTTATAAGATAAGAAAATAAATGACATATTATATATTCAAAATTAAGAAGATATATCGTTTTAACGCAAATAATAGTTGTTTATTTTCTATATCACGTTTGCCTTAAAAAAGCAATAGCTCAAGTTGTTTTAAAGATAAAATCAGCTTTTTATACAAATGCGCAAACATTTAATTGGTAATATTACTGCAAAGCTTGAAGATAACGCATTATAAAATAACAAGTTTTTATTTATATAAACATAAAGCTGTAATACGTAAGCAAATAAATAAGAAATAAGGATAAGTGGTTCAGTTTTATTTGATCATACATACTCAGTATGTTTGCTTATTCTTGTTATAAGATAAAATAAGAAGAATAAGCTACTCATTATAATATATAAGAAGAAAGCACCGCTTATATTACAAAGGAAGAAGATATATCGTTTAAATGCAAATAATAGTTGTTTATTTTCTGTATCACGTTTGCCCTAAAAAAGCAATAGCTCAAGAAGTTTTAAAGATAATGCATTAGAAAGCAACAAATTTTCATTTATATAAACATAAAACTATAATAAGTAAGCAAATAAATAAGAAATAAGGATAAGTGGTTCAGTTTTTATTGACAAAGCACCTATAATTAGCTGCAATATAAAAAAAGATGTAATTGACTTATATGTTATATCTATCTCTTTTCTTATACTGCTCATAATAAAATAATAAGTTACTCGGTATCTTTATTTATTCAAGCTTATAACAAAGATACTATCAATCGTGAAATTCGCTGTCTTTCTTATTATATAATGAGTGTTCAACTTAGATAGTTGATATTTTTCGCCAATCAGTTTATACATTATATCCAAATACGCTTATTATTCATTGTTGGAAATGCATAAACTTCAAATATAATTTTATTTTTTTGATAAAAGGCATTGACTTTTGAACAGAAATATGATAAGATAAAATTGTTAAAAGAAGTATAAGTTTAGAGTTTCTAAGTAATTTAGATGCTCTTTTTTTGTATCAAAAAATAGAGAGCTCACATTCGTAAAAAAAGAATGTGGGCTCTCTTTTTGCTTTTTCGTCGTGTTTGCGAAATATGACAAAAAATTCACCTCAGCAATTCCAGCAGGAAACATTTGTTGAAGTAAATTAAAACAATAAAAAATCTGAACATGCTCATGATCCATATTGTGGTATGTCAGCTCAACAAAAGTATTTTACATTAAAAAAAACAATATCTTTAATTTGAAATAATTCAGGCTATACTATTTGCTATTGATTTACGTAATATGAAATTGACAAGCTCAACGATACTAACAAGGAAATACTTGTTTAAAAAAGTCCAACATTGCATTCCTGATTTTCGGAAACGCAAAAAACAGTTTTGTAAAAAATATGTAGTTGAATAAACAGTTAAGACTAATAACGTCTTGTATAGCATATATGATCGTTTTTTATAATATTGGCATATATGAAACCTATTCCATTCAAAATCTAATAAAGGTCTATTCCATAGATCTTTATTATAAATGCACTGACCCACTTTGTTATAGTTTGCATTATAAATCATACGGTTTGTAGAAGCTTTTGGCATTTTACAAATTTATTAATAAAAAAATATAATACTCCCAAAATGGTTCCACTAATTGTTTTTTAGATCAATTAGTCTACCTGACCAGTAGCGCGAGGTTCGGCGTAAGAGAGCCACTAACACTATAAAGGTGTCCACTGAGTATGTCTTTCGAAAGACATACGTCTTCATTTGGTGGTCGGTCTATAATCCGATTCACTGGCCTTTGGTGCTGCTAAATAACACCTTTATACTGTTAGTATCAACCGCACTTGCCCCCACCCACACACAAATTAAGAACCATAAAAAGGAGTATTTCGATGAGCAAGTTTAAAATTGTAAATAGAATTATTGACGGTAAAAATGTAGAAGTAGAAATTGGTAACAACACGTTGCAGTATGTCTTAATAAATAGGCTAACTGGAATGCGCTCATTCGGTCAAAAGAAACACCGATTCAAGGTTTTAAAAAAGAGAAAGAAAGCTAAGGCTGTTAAGAGTCTAAAAAACAAAGGCTTTAAAGATGAAGAAATCAAAGAAATCTTGAAAGGAATAAACACTTTTAAATGGAAGATATTCTCTGAAGGCACTTTTAAAAGATATCTCGGTGTCTTAAAACAATACTGCAAATATCTTAATGCAAAGTTTCAAACAAGTCATTTAACAATGAATGAGGCTGTAAAATATATACAGGAGTACATTGATGTACGAGAAGCAAGGGGGTTATCAGCTAATACTCTCAACACTGATCTATCTGCGTTATGCAAGATTTTCGGTCAAAAAATAAGTGACTACAGACACCCTCCTCGCCATGGGGTTCATTTAAAGAATGATCCGACAAAATACAATACTGAAACGGGTGAAACAACTCGTGATGTTGGATTGACCACAGGTTTAAGGCGCCGTGAGCTTGGTAAGCTAAAAGTCGATGATATAAAATTCATTGACTGCGAGACAGTTCACATTTATAGTATTGGAAAAGGCGGTAAGCATAATCGTACTGTATTGAAAGGAATTGTCGCAGTGGCAAAGCTAAAAGAATATATTGGTCGTGCAGAGAAAATGAATAATGATTTCTTGTTGACCAAAGCAGAAGCACGCGTTCCAGATGCGCTCCACTATTGCAGAGCAATGTGCGCTCAGAATACATACTATGCCGTTTTGCAGGAAATGGAAAATGATCCTGCAAAGCGTGCAGAATACATTCAGAAAATCAAGGACGAGTTTAAACGCTGCGGTAGAAAACTCAAAGAGGATCTTAACAAACCTTATTGCCTCAGGGGATATAACAAAAAGGCGGCTGAATCTATAAACAAGCCAGTTGTCTACGATCGAGTAGCAGCAATGTATGTGAGCTTGTTCATACTCCACCACTTCCGTACAGATACTACTATCTTGCATTATTTGGTGAAATAACATCTTATATATGCAAAAAGCAAAGCCTGTTCATTATGGGCTTTGCTTTTTTATTATAATATTTTCGAAATTATCTCTAGCCAAATGTCAATCCCACTCATCATTTTTTATCAATTTCCTTGCATTTATAACACTTTGATACGCATCATTAAAGTCACTCATATCCCCATTGTATTCTAAACCATTTTCCTGAAAAAGTGGCTGGTTAAGTATAACATTTACATTATGCACTATTGATATCGTAAAAGCGATCTCACCTATTTCATCATGTGTAAATTTATTTAAAGATATTCTTCTGAAATGTATCAAGCTGTCTTTTTCTTTTATTAGATCAATAGTTTGCTGAACATAATTTCGCATTACCTTATCACACTCATAAAGCGCTTTTATTTGCAGGCTGATCATCTTCAATGTATTGTCAAGCATAGTTTTAGCTAATTTCAGCTTTTCAATTTCTTCATCGCATTTTTGAGAGAAAAGCCGTGCATTATCTACAAAAGATTTTGATGAAAAAACATTTTTAATACTATTTAAAGAAGCTAAAACCGAACAAGTGCAGGCTTCTAACAGATTTTCTACGTTACTTAGTTTTATTTCATCAATTCTTTCTTTGTATTCGTCTTTTTCTTTATTTTTCATTATATTAAGTATTTCTTTTCCATCATCATAAAGCTGTGCTAACTTATGTTCTGAAAAAAGGTCCTGAAGTAAATAGTTAAGATCACTGTTATCTCTATTTTGCTCTATTATTGTATAATTATTGATATAGATGTCAATGTTTGATAAATTTACGTCGATATTATTCAAACAAGTTTCTATCTCAGTTATCCAATTTGTTTCGCCAGAAATTGTACACTCAAAATTAGGAGACAACCTTTTTAACGCTTTGAAAAATCGTTTTTCTTCTTTTTTATATATAGATTTTCTAAGCTCAACAATATGCAATGCTTTTTCTTTTATAGTATCTAACGCTAATTGATAATCACTTTGTATCAGATCATATCGTTTTTGAGCCTCATCTATGATAGCTTTTGCCTTTTTCTTGAATACTCCAGATACTATATTTCCAATACCACCTACCACTACATTAGCAGCCGTAAATATTAAACCACCTATCAGAAAAATATTACTTTTTTCGTCATATTTGTTTTTATTAGTATCCATATCTCACATCTCAACATTAAATTTTGATTTTTTCTTTTTTCGTGATTTTCTGTATAAGATCTTCTGTGCTTTCTATTGCTGGTTTTCCTCCAAATGCAATTGTCACGCTATTTGACGCAGCAATCGCATTATCATACTCCTTATTTTTTAAGAAAATATCCATTGCTTCAAACGATTCATCAAAAAACTCTCTAAGATCCTCACAATACCGACTTGCATACTCATCAAGTCTTTCTCTATAATATTTCAATCTCAGCATGACGTCGATGCTCATAGCAATTTCTAACTCAATTTCTGCATGATGTACAAAGTAAGACTTGATCTCGATTATAAGTTCTTTGAATGTTTCACTTTTCAATATAAATATTAATGAATTTTCAATAGCATTAATAGATGTGCTTTTAAATATCTCCTGAAATTCCTTTTGTCGTTGCAATTCTAATGCAGCCTTAAGTTTTAATTCTTCAATGCGTTCCCTTTCTTCACGTTTTACTTCTGCATATTTGTCTGTCAGACTCGTTACCCAATTATACACATAATTGAATAATGTACCTCCTAACATACAGCCAACAATTTCGCCAAAAACAGGAATAGGGATCAGCCAGTTTCCAACCACTGAGCCGATTTTTGAGCCAACAAAGGTTGAACCGTTTTTCCCAACTTCCCTAATACACTCTTCATCAGATATTGTTCCGTCTGCCCATTTACAAACTGTTTCTCCTGTAACTGACACTGCAGAAATAATTTTGCCAGGCACATTATTTTTACCCAAAAATGCAATAAATTTTGAGGTCGAACTTGACATGAAATGATTTAATGTAGTTGTGCCTGCGCCGTAAGCATACCCTTTTGTTGTCGCCTTTACTGTATCCTCAGTGATTTCAAGCAAAGCATCATCTAGATCTTTTTCACCACTTACAACAGCCGATATATTACTTATTGTTGATGTTGTACCGGTATATGCCGCAGAAAGTCCCGCCGCATATAAACCTGATGAATTTGCAGTTTTAATAACATTTTCTCTTACTCTGGCTTTTTTCCGCTTTTCTATTATCTCCTTGGCTCTTTCGCCCTCTTCAACTATCTGTTCTGATACTTCCGAAGATGAACGTCCGCTATCTTCGCCAAGGCGCTCCATTTCCTCTTGATCCGTACTCCATTCTTTTTGAGTTTGACCGCCTTTACCGCCTGTCTGATTATTCTTCCTTGAAATAATCTGAATATTATCTTCACTATTCATGATCTCTTTTATGTCATCGGTCTTTAAGAATGCGTCATCTTGAAAATCTTTTACTCCCTTATTTAGCGGATATATATGATCAGATTCAGCAACATGAGCTTGCCAATCATCACCATAGTTTGCAACAGCCTCTTTTTGTGTTTTCACCAAATTCTTACCCGAATAAGGATCAATCGCATTTTCACCATTTTTAAAAGCTTTGTCTTTTGCGTTATTTAACGCCGAATGATCATCATAAAACTTTTTCCTATTTTGAGATGAATATTTAGGTTTATGATACTCCACATTTGCTTTCTCTGTCATTTCCACAGCAGCATGATCAGTCATAACAGCATTACCTATCAAATATTTCTTATCTTTCTTTTTCTTTCGTGATGTATCAAACATATTTATCACCTTTACTGTCTATTTCTCTTTACTCAGCCATAAAATAAATCCCACTGATCTTTCTGCACTTTGTAAAGTTTTCGGAAGTAGGACAATTGAATTTAGACACCCTCCACGCCACGGAGCTCATTTAAAGAATGATCCGACAAGATACAATACTGAAACGGGTGAAACAACTCGTGATGTTGCATTGACCACAGGTTTAAGGCGCCGTGAGCTTGGTAAGCTAAAAGTCGATGATATAAAATTCATTGACTGCGAGACAGTTCACATTTATAGTATTGGAAAAGGCGGTAAGCATAATCGTACTGTATTGAAAGGAATTATCGCAGTGGCAAAGCTAAAAGAATATATTAGTTGTGCAGAGAAAATGAATAATGATTTCTTGTTGACAAAGGCAGAAGCACGCGTTCCAGATGGGCTCCACTATTGCAGGGCAATGTGCGCTCAGAATACATACTATGCCGTTTTGCAGGACATGGAAAATGATCCTGCAAAGCGTGCAGAATACATTCAGAAAATCAAGGATGAGTTTAAACGCTGCGGTAGAAAACTCAAAGAGAATCTCGACAAACCTTATCGACTTCGAGGATATAACAGAGAAGCAGCATTGTCTATCGGCAAGCCAATTGTTTATGATCGTGTTGCGGCGATGTATGTTAGCCTGTTCATACTCCACCACTTCCGTACGAATACTACAATTTTGCATTATTTAGTGAAATAGCGAGTCCCGCCAAATTTGTAAACATAGAATGGGTGTGTCGGCGTTGCAGAAATTGTTTCGCCATTTACACCGATATGAACAAGCTCATCAGTTTCGTTGACATAAGTCTGCGTAACTTCCTTAATTGCTACTTCGCCTGTTATTTCGTCCTCAGACAAAACCTTATCGCCGACTTGAATTTCTTCAATCGGCTCTTGTCCTTGCTCGGTAGTTACAAGCGTACCCGCAACAAAGCAGTATGAAGTTCCGAAGTCAAAAAAGTAACAACGATTTTTACAAGCCTAATATTAGCTTCCTTAATTTTAAAAATAACAAGGGCAATAAAGCAACAACCATCTTGCCCTTGTTGTAAATTAATAGATCAGCATATTTCCATGAGGAAATTTACCTCTCCAGCCACAAGGAAAAAAACCATTTTGATATATTTTTAGAATTTCAGAATAAAAAGTCGGTTCTAAACAATCCTCAAAAGTATAAGCCATTACTATTTCTAAAATGTCCCAATGAACATAATTTATAACCAAAGTAGATAAATTACCAAAGACCTCATTTATTTTTGCTAACAATAATCTATCAAAATTTTTTAAGTGTTTATCTTTAAATTCAACAACCAAAGTGTTCCATTTGTTTTGATATAAATCAGAATAATTATGAAATAAATATTCTGTTAACTTATTAACCTCCTCAAGTTCTATATTCTGCCATTTCGCACCTAACAACGACTGCTCTAGCTTCTTAATAGAAACAAACTCGTAACCATAACGAATATTAAGCACTGCATTTTGTGTGCAATTCTCAAACCAATTAATATTCATAAGATGATCAATTATCATTTTGTTCAGATTCATAATTATCTCCTATTATATTCCCCGAATTTTTTGAGGTATTCGTGGAACCATGGACTTATTAGTTAAACCATATGATACTTGCTGTTCATATGCACTTCTAACAATAGATGCTGCTTCTCTTTTTGATACGCCAGCACTTACTAGCGAATCATAACTTGCTCTATTATATTGTCCTACCGTAGGTGTTTGACCAAATTTTTGACCACCAGGTCTATATTCATCCCAAAATCCCTCTAATGTTTTGTGAGCATTGTAATGAGCGCTGCCAGTATCCGTGAAAATATTTCCTTCAAGTTTTACTGATAAACCTTCATTTCTTGGTATAACACTACCAAAAGCTGCATCCTGACTTACATGATGTCTTTGACCTGAACTATTATCATTTTTCAAATCTTTATAAGATCCAACTATACAATCGTTATGTACCAGCACTCCACACTCACCAACAAAGTAAGTATGGAAATCCTCAACCTCAAAGTTATAAACCTTGATAGGTGATTCAAGTATTTCGTGCTGAACCCATTCAACAGTTACAAGTTCACCATTTGAAAGTACAAGAACATCTCCGGCTTTAAGACTTCTTGCAAGTGTCCAGCCAAGCTTATCAACATAAAACGGGTGGCTTGGTGTTGCTGAAATTGTTTCGCCGTTTACTCCAATATGAATAAGCTCGTCTGTTTCATTGATATAGGTTTCAGTAACCGTTTTAACTGCTACTTCACCCGTAAACTCGTTCTCCGAAAGAACCTTATCGCCAACTTCGATTTCTTCAATCGGCTTAAATCCGTCCTCAGTAGTCACAAGTGTACCAGCAACAAAGCAATACGAAGTGCCAAAGTCCTTTGCAGAACCCCACATTGATGCACACGGTAATTTTTTATGCAAGCCGCGTGCAGCACTCGCTCAAAACGTTAAATATTATAACTCTTTGTGGTAAATATGTCTTTTAAAAGGTAATTTCTGTTCTAACATATTACAAATTTCATTATAATTGTCAGATACTATATAATCTGCAATATTCAGATTTTCAGCATATGAATTGTAAAAGATTGTAATATTGCTAAATTTAATGACATTATCCTTACCAAAGATATTCATCAAAAATTGATTTTGATATTCGGTCAGATCTGAAAAACAATTAATTAAACCAATTGTGCTATTAACCAAATCTGAACTCGAATACCAAGAAGCTAGATTATTTAAGGAACACGGCATATTCATTTTACGCAGTATACCTGAAGCAAATGAAACCGCTCCATAATAATTTGGCAACAAAAACGAATAACCAGATATACTTATATTTTTAATTTTAGAAATTATTTCTATTAACATTTTGTAAGTATTCCAAATATTACTTAATAGTTGCTTATCGTTTATTATTATACTATATTTAATCACTCCCAATGAATTAATGTATCTTGTATTAACATCTATATCTAATCTAGTCTGAGGCTCAAAATCTTTTCTATTAAAATCTGATTGAAAATCAAGATTTAAAAATTCATCTGACTCAAGCAACACTTTATATCTTTTATAAGGTGGTGCCCATAGTTTTTTTTCTTTTGCCCAATATATTTTTTTTATTTCATATCCAAAGTTATAAAATATTTTTTCACTTTGAAAAGCTAAATAACGTGGCAAATCATGATAATAGTTCATATTGAATTGGCATATTAATGATTCATCATTACTATGTATAATCATTTTTAATATGACCCCCAATCAAATAAATGAAATTTAAAAAATTCTGTGTCAGTATTCGGATTTTGGGATTGCATTGCCGATATTTTCTTTCTTAGATTATTATATGCAGTAGAACCAGTATATTGGGATGGGCTAGCAAACTCGTATATATCATAAATTGTTTTCCCGTTTTCTGTTCTTACTGTAATTATATCTGGTCTTTGTGATCCTTTTAATCCAGCAGTGGATAATGCCTTATTTCCATAAATCGCATCATAGTCTCCACCTTTTCCATTAGTTCCGTATCCAAACTGTGCAAAATCATCCATTGTAGCATCAATTGTATCTTTATGTTTAGGATTTTGACCATGTCCAGAGCCATGTACATTAGTACATTTATTATGCACCAACACCCCACACTCGCCCACAAAGTAAGTATGGAACTCCTCAACTTCAAAGTTATAAACCTTGATAGGTGATTCAAGAATCTCGTGCTGAACCCATTCAACTGTTACAAGTTCACCATTACTGAGAACAAGAACATCTCCAGCTCTAAGACTTCTTGCAAGTGTCCAGCCAAGCTTATCAACATAGAATGGGTGTGTTGGCGTTGCAGAAACAGTTTCGCCGTTTACACCAATATGAACAAGCTCGTCAGTCTCATTGACATAAGTTTCAGTAACCGTTTTAACAGCTACTTCACCTGTTGTTTCGTCCTCCGAAAGAACCTTATCGCCGACTTCGATTTCTTCAATAGTTTTAAATCCGTCCTCAGTAGTGACAAGCGTACCCGCAACAAAGCAATACGAAGTGCCAAAGTCCTTTGCAGAACCCCACATTGACGTTCCTGTCATTGCAACTTTAAATAAGTCGCCCTTTATCTCTTCCCAGGTGAAACTTGCTTCGCCTGTTATGTACTTCTTCGCTATTTTCCTGAACACTGATGCGCACAGCAACATTTATTGCAAACTGCACGCATCATCTCAGAAAGCTTAATATTTAAATTTCCCTATCTCCCTGTTCTTACAATAATGATTTATGACCTGCTTTTCAAATTCGTTCCAATTCCACCAATTATATTTATCAATTTTCTCAATATAACCACTATCATCATTAGGTACAAAAACCTCATAATTTCCTAGCATCATTAAACATTTAGGAATGCTACGAATTGATGTTGAATAAATTTGCTTTAGATAATGGTAATTACCACTTTTTAGTGGCAAGGGTTGTTCAGGCTCACATGGAAAATACCTTATAGTATACTTAAAATCACATTTATCGCTTATCCAAAAACGAATTAAAGGTACTTTATCTCCATCTCGGAATATCTTATCTTCAAAATACAATTCCATAGACTTTTGAAAAATTATATATTTGTTTTGCAAACTATTTTCTGTAGCAAGCTCGTTTGTTATTTTATATGCAAAAGCGTCTCCAATTTTCCATGGACACCTGTAAAAATTTTTCTTTGGGATTTTTTTCTCTGAGGTGGTTTAGAATCAAGCTGTTCCTTTAAATCATTTAATGCCTTTTTCCTTTTATCGCCTAATTGTTGCGACCTCTCATACCAAAACTCTAAATCAGCACCTTTTTCAATATGTACAATGGCACGATGTTTCACTTCATCCAGTAGTCTTCCTTTTTGCCACTGAATTTGTGCCAATGCCATCCAAAAAAGTGGTGCATCATCTTCATTCACTAAAATACAGTGAAATTTATCCATCAACATTTTAGTTGCTTCTATATTTGATTTTCCAAGTTGAAGATAACTAATATAGTATTGCTTTACATCACTATATATATCATTTTGATTAATTTTATACCCCCATGTACCCACTATATACCTCCTTTATATTCTGCCATGAAGTCCATAATCATTCAATGATTCATCTAATTTATTCGCATATTCTTCGCCGGCTGTAAGATACCTTTTTGATTTAGTCGCATTTTTCGCCGATTTACTCACTCCATTAATTTGATTATTATAAGCATTTCCGCTTTTCTTTACAGGATTGAGAGTATTATATTTTTCTATTCCAAGTTGCTCCAAACCCCTCGCTGCATCATATGGAATATCTTCAGCAATAGGTACCATTTTTAAATTTTTTCTCGAAGAATTACTTGCTTTATGTTGCGCTTTTCTTTTTCCCAGATCATTTGTTCTACCAACATATTCGATTTGATTCGTATTTTCATCGTATAAAGCATAAACACTTTGATTATCTCCACACCCATTATGAACAAAAACCCCATTTTCGCCCACAAAGTAAGTATGGAAATCCTGCACCTCAAAGTTATAAACCTTGATAGGTGATTCGAGAATTTCGTGCTGAACCCATTCAACTGTTACAAGTTCACCATTTGAAAGTACAAGTAAATCGCCTGCACGAAGTGAACGTGCTAAAGTCCAGCCAAGTTATTGATAGCAATTATTTTTACAATCCTAATTATACTATAAAATCTGTAAAAAATCAATAACCGAATACAGAAAAAGCAGACGTGGCAAAACGTCTGCTCAGCTATTTGGAGCAAGCAACGGGAATCGAACCCGCATCCCAAGCTTGGGAAGCTTGTATACTGACCATTGTACTATGCTTGCAATAAGCAAAGCCCATTCACCACGGACTTTGCTCATTCTTGTATTTTTTATTGTATCTCATCTTTAAACGCCAAGATGTGAACCCCGCGCATGCCCCAAGAGTGTTGTTGAAAACATCATCAAATTCACAAAGCCCTCTGCCTGTGATATACTGCGTTATCTCGATACCTGCTGAAAAGGCAAGGGACATAAGGAAAACGCTTTTGAACTTTGTGATACCGCAAAGATACGGGAGCAAAACGCCCAAAGGTATAAACATTGCGATGTTTCCGAATATCTGTACCAGCCAAAAATCCCGCAGATACTTGATGCTTATGTTCTCCAAAAGGTTTCGCATCTCCCAGAATGGCATAAGTTCCGCCCGACGTTCTCCCCACTGTCTGTCTATGAGAGTGAGCCAGAGGACGGCAAAGATGTACACTGCAAACAGCGATGTAAGTATTTTTCTCTTTTTACTCCACCGTAACGCTCTTTGCAAGATTTCTCGGCTTATCAACGTCATAGCCCTTTCCTACTGATACATAATATGACAAAAGCTGAAGCGGTACTACTGAAAGGCTTGCCGCAAAAAGGTTATCTATCCTTGGAGTGTAAACTGTGAAGTCAGCAACGTCCTCCATAGCATAGTTTCCATAGGTAGTAAGTCCGAAAAGCTTTGCTCCACGGCTTTTTACCTCGACCATATTGCTTATGGTCTTTTCATAAAGTGCAGACTGTGTTACCACGCTGAACACGACAGTTCCGTCCTCGATAAGGCTGATAGGGCCATGCTTAAGCTCACCTGCCGCATAGGCTTCGGAATGGATATAGCTTATTTCTTTGAGTTTAAGGCTTCCCTCCATACCTACTGCATAGTCTATACCTCTGCCGATAAAGAATGCGTCCTTTATATTCACTACCTTTGAAGCAAACCACTGCAAGCGTTCCTTATCCTCGAGAATTTTCTCTATCTTTTCAGGGATAGTATTGATCTCCTCAACGAGCTGAGCAAATCTTTCGTCGGATATCTCCCCTCTTGCTTTTGCAAACTGCATTGCAAGGAGATATGCGGCAACGAGCTGACAGCTATAGGCTTTTGTTGTTGCGACTGATATTTCCGGGCCTGCGAGGGTATAGAAGACATTATCGGCTTCTCTTGCGATCGATGAGCCAACAACGTTTACGATACCGAGAGTTTTTACTCCTTTATCCTTACAAAGTCTTAATGCTGCAAGGCTGTCGGCAGTTTCGCCCGACTGGCTTATGATGATAGCGAGGCTATTTTTTGCAAGCTTCATTTGTCTGTATCTGAACTCAGAAGCAAGTTCTACACGGACAGATAGTGAAGTCAGCTCTTCGATAACATACTGAGCCACCATACCCACATGGTAGGCAGAGCCGCAGGCAACTATATACACCTGCTGGATATTTTTCATATCCTCGTCAGAGAGTCCGACGCTTTCAAAGCTTATATTTCCGTCTGTAAGGACAGAATTGATAGTATCCTTTATCACCTTTGGCTGTTCGTGTATCTCTTTGAGCATAAAATGCTCATATCCGCTTTTTTCTGCAGCTTCTGCGTCCCACTCGATAGTTTTCATTTCTTTCTGTATTTCTTCGCCATCGAGATTGTAGAAAGCAACTGCGCCCTTTGTAAGTTTTGCAAGCTCCATATTGCCTATATAGTAGACATTTCTTGTATACTTAAGGATAGCAGGAACGTCAGAAGCGAGGTAGCTTTCGCCGCCAGTTACTCCTATTATCATAGGGCTGTCTTTTCTTGCGGCATATATCTCACCGGGATAGTCCTTGAACATAACAGCGAGGGCATAAGAGCCACGGATACGGACGAGGGCGTGATTAAGAGCGTCAACAGGAGTACCCAGGTACTTTTTGTAATAATAGTCGATAAGCTTTATGGCAACCTCGGTATCAGTTTCAGACTTAAAGGTATATCCTTTTTTGATAAGCTTTTCACGAAGCTCCTGATAGTTTTCGATTATTCCGTTATGTACGGCGATAACATTTTCATCGTCGCTGCAATGAGGGTGGGCGTTTACAGTTGACGGCTCGCCATGGGTAGCCCAACGGGTATGGCCTATACCGCAAGCACCTTTTACAGCCTTGCCGTCGTTAGTCATTTCCTTTAGGACTTTCAGCTTACCTTTAGCCTTTACGATCTCAGGCTCTGCGTCACCGTTTCTTACAGCGATACCGGCAGAGTCATAGCCTCTATACTCCAGCTTAGACAGGCCGTCCAAGAGGATCGGTGCTGCCTCGTTATTTCCAGTAAATCCAACAATTCCGCACATAACAGTGTCTCCTTTAAGCTTTATTTTTATTGATGTAATCTTCTATAGCAGGTCTATTTGGAGGAAAAATATCCTCGGGCAGGTCGCAGATATCCATAAATTTAAGCTGCGACACCTCAGAAGCCTGCATTTTAAGCTCGCCTGTATACTCGTGGCAGGTGTAGACGATATCAACGTTTGACACCTTATCGCCGTTTGGGTAAGTATACTGCATTCTTTCGCCTGAATAGACGCCAAGCAGTTCGAGCTTTTGTGCTTTAAGACCTGTTTCCTCAAAAAGCTCTCTTTCGGCTGTTTGCTCAACAGACTCTCCAAGCTCCACCGAGCCGCCTGCATATCCCCAGCTTCCGCAGTCTGTTCTCTGCTGCATGAGCATTTGACCTGCTTCGTTTATTACTATTACGCTTGCTCCCACCTGCAGCAGAGGGCTGTGGCCTAGGTGCTGGCGGAGGGATTTTATGTATTCTGACATTACACAGGCTCCCCAAAAGTATCAGGGTGACTTGGATCAAATATCTCATTGCAGGTCATAACAGTAACAAGATCCTCAGTATCACTGAGATTGATTATGTTATGGGTCCAGCCAGGTATCATGTGGATAGCCTCGATCTTATCACCACTGACCTCAAACTCAACTTTCTCTCCTGTGTTTATGTTACGCTCCTGTATCAGACCATGACCATGGACAACTATGAAAAGCTCCCATTTTGAGTTGTGCCAATGCTGACCCTTTGTGATGCCCGCCTTGCTTATATTTATACTTACCTGTCCGCAATCCTCTGTATGAACAAGCTCAGTAAAACTGCCTCTGTTATCTACATTCATTTTCAGCGCATACTTGAATTTATCTGCAGGAAGATAAGTCAGATACAAACTATACAGCTTCTTTACAAAAGAGCCGTTTGGCATTTTAGGCATAAGCAGTGTCTTAGGCTGCTGCTTAAATTCTTCAAGCAGATCTACCACCTCGCCCAAAGTTACCTTGTGAGTAACAGGCACATAACAATATCTACCCTTATCGTCTGCAACAGGCGTTACTCCGTCAAACTCGCAATGCTTTTCCTTGCCCTCGAGAAGATCAAACATACCCTCAACAAGGTCATCAATGTAAAGAAGCTCTAATTCGCTTGCTCTGTCATTTACGGAATAAGGCTCATCATTAGCCACGCAGTAACAAAGTGTTGATACAAATGAGTTGTACTTTGGTCTTGAATGACCCATAAGGTTAGGAAATCTGTATATTGCTACCTTTGCGCCTGTTTCTTCGGCATATTTCTGGAAAAGCTCTTCGCCTGCAAGCTTGCTTCTGCCATATTCTCCGTCATAACGGCCTATGAGCGTTGCCTGTATTGAAGACGAGAGCATGATAGTTGCCTTGTTATCATACTTTTTCAGAGTATCAAGGAGTTCGGAAGCAAAGCCAAAGTTCCCTTTCATGAAATCCTCGGTATTCTCAGGACGGTTTACCCCTGCAAGGTTGAAAACAAAGTCTGTTTTTCTGCAATACTCATCAAGCTGTTCCTTTGTGGAATCTATATCATACTCATATATTTCTTCAATGGAAATATTCGGTCTTGTTCTGTTTTTGTTATCTCTGATATTTTTCAGATTATTCACAAGGGCTGTTCCAACCATGCCCTTTGCGCCTGTAACCAATATCTTCATATTTTCACGTTCCTTACTGATCTTTTCTCCAGACCATTTTATTGACTACATTAACATATCCCTGAATAATTCTTACGACTTTCATTGATACTGTTTCGTCCACATAGTCAGGACACGGCTTGCCAAGAACGCCTTTCTGCTTCATTTCGATAGCCATATCTGTGGCATTGAGCAGTTCTTTTGTTGTAATTCCTGCAAGGATAAAGTCGCCTGCTTCAAGTGCTTCAGGACGCTCGGTAGAAGTACGGATACAAACCGCCGCAATAGGGTGACCTATTGAAAGATAGAAGCTGCTCTCCTCAGGAAGTGTGCCTGAGTCTGAAACGATAGCAAGGGCATTCATCTGCAAACAGTTATAGTCATTGAAGCCCAGCGGCTCGTTTACTCTTACTCTAGGGTCGAGCTTAAAGCCGCTCTTTTCAAGTCTGTGCTTTGAACGTGGGTGGCAGGAATACAAGATCGGCATATCGTACTTTTCAGCCAATGCGTTTATTGCAGTAAACAGGCTTGTGAAGTTCTTCTCTGTATCGATATTTTCCTCTCTGTGTGCAGAAAGAAGAATATACTTATCCTTTTCAAGACCCATACGGCTAAGAACGTCAGAAGCCTGAATTTTATCAAGATTGCCACGGAGGACTTCCGCCATAGGCGAGCCTGTCATATATGTTCTTTCCTTAGGAAGTCCGGTGTCTGCGAGATACTTTCTTGCAAACTCAGAATAGCAAAGGTTTACGTCTGAGATAACGTCGACTATTCTTCTGTTTGTTTCCTCTGGGAGACACTCGTCCTTACATCTGTTTCCTGCTTCCATATGGAAAAGCGGGATATGAAGTCTTTTAGCGGAAATAGCTGACAGACAGCTGTTTGTATCGCCAAGGACAAGATAGGCGTCAGGCTGCAATTCTGCAAGCAGTTCATAGCTTCTGCCGAGAATATTTCCGCAGGTAACGCCCAGATTATCCCCTACTACAGGAACAAGAATATCAGGACCGAACTCGCCGAAAGTGTTTTTCAGCTCGAAATCCTCCCAGAAAACTGTACTGAGGTTACGATCCCAATTCTGATTGTAATACACAACGCAGGTATCAAAATACTCACGGCATCTTCTTATTACAGCCGCCAGACGGATTATCTCAGGGCGGGTGCCGCAGCCGATCATTACCTTTGTTCTGCCGTCATTTTTCCATTTAAAATTATGTTCCATATACTTTCCTCCCGAGGTCAGCCACGACCTTTGGTAAAATCATTTATTCACAGGATACTGTCTAAGCTGCACAACTTCTCCGGCTTCTATTTTGCTCAGCGCTGCGATCCTATTTTCGCCTTTTACTATTGCTCCAAGGCAGATATGACAGCCTTGTTCGATCACACAGCCATGGTCCACGATAGCACCCAAATTAATGATACAGCCACGTTTCACTGTCACATCTGTATTGATAACAGCTTTCGGAAGCACCACAACGCTCTTTTCGATAGAAGCGGTAGGACTTACATAAGCTGTAGGATGCACAACAGTGGCAAGTCTGCCGTCTGCTCTAGTTATTTTATCGCACCAAGACAAACGGAACTCGTTATTTCCAAAGGCAGGAATAAATTCCGTATCGTCAGCAATATATTTAGTAAAAGAATCAAGTGTGCGGTCGGCAAATCTATCGTCCAGCATAGCTATCACATCATAACCCAGCTGTTCAGAAACGTCCTTAACAGTATTTGCATATCCGCCCGCACCGAGGATAACCAACTTCTTTGACATATCAATCCTCAGCCAATCTCTCCTGGATATATGCAAGCTTAAGCATTTTTTCCTTTATTTCTTCCTTATTAAGGAGCTTTGTATTATTACTATTGAACTCAGTAAGAGTATTTCTATCTGCGTCGCCGTCTCTAAAGAACTTATCATAGTTCAAGCCTCTATTATCGGCAGGGACACGATAGAAGCCGCCAAGGTCGATAGCCTTTGCGCACTCCTCATTGGTAAGAAGTGTTTCATACATTTTCTCGCCATGGCGGATACCAATGACCTTGATATCCTCTTTTTTGCCGCCAAACATTTCAGTAACGGCTTCAGCCTGAAGACCGATAGAGCAAGCGGGGGCTTTCATGATAAGCAGGTCGCCGTTTTCTCCGTTCTCGAAAGCATAGAGTACAAGGTCGACAGCTTCTTCAAGTGACATAATGAAACGAGTCATATTAGGCTCAGTTACAGTGATAGGGTTGCCTGCTTTGATCTGATCGATCCACAGAGGGATAACAGATCCACGAGAGCACATTACGTTACCATAACGAGTACAGCATATTTTAGTTTTTCCGCTATATCTGCTCTTAGCGATAGCGACGCTTTCTTCAAGAGATTTTGACTTACCCATGGCATTGATAGGGTAGGCTGCTTTATCAGTTGAAAGGCATATTACTGCTTCAACGCCCTCCTCGATAGCGGCTGTCAGGACGTTATCCGTACCGATAATATTAGTTCTTACGGCTTCCATTGGGAAAAACTCACAAGACGGGACCTGCTTGAGTGCAGCCGCATGGAATATGTAATCTACACCATGCATAGCGTCCTTACAGGACTGCAAATTCCTTACGTCGCCTATGTAGAACTTGATCTTGTCCGCTACCTCAGGCATTTTCGCCTGATACTCATGACGCATATCGTCCTGCTTTTTTTCGTCTCTCGAAAATATTCTGATCTCTCCGATATCTGTTTCCAGAAATCTGTTTAATACTGCGTTTCCAAATGATCCCGTGCCTCCGGTTATCATTAGGGTTTTGTTTGTGAATAATGACATGTTATTTTCCTCCAACTGCTTTAATTTTTTTTAGTACAGAACATACTATGTTTTTTTCGTATGTATTCATTCCAAATTTTATAAGTAAGACTCCATAAACTAACATCATTATAGATATCTTTACACAGAGCCATACCCAACCAACAGGCATAAATATTTTAAAGATAATGCCAACTATAAATGCGATTACCAAACAAGGTACTATGCCTTTAAAAATACCATAATAATAAAATTTAAGACTTATATCAAGCTTTTTCTTAAATATAACATTCATAACCACTACATCTCCAAGTATAAGGGAAATAAATGTTCCAATCGTAGCACCTATCAAAGGGTTCCAACTAATCAATAATGCAGTAAGAGCAATATTCAATATGACAATAACAATTTTTAGTATAGACTGCTCTTTGTGCTGATTCATAGCCCACAAAATCTGTGTTCCAATTGATTCAGTTAATATAAAGATATACGCTGCCATTAAAATAGTTGCAACAACATAAGCCTGAGAATTATCATTTCCAGCCCACAAAATGATAAATTCCTTTCCATTTACTATAAACACGCATAGAATTAAAGAAAGCATCATGAAAATAATTCTACCGACCTTAACCATTTCTTTAGTTAACTCAGACGATGACGCTCTTTCCTCAACTACCTTTACAACGCCTGGCATCAATACACCGGTAAACGCTGAACCAATGGATTGAAAATATTGTACAATCTGTGTACCAACACCATAAACCGCTAAAATTCCAGCAGAAGCTTTCACAAGCGAGCCAATCAATATTTGATCTACCGTAGAATTTAATTGTGTCGCAACCATTTGGAGCAATATCAATGAGGAATATGCTACTATTTCTTTTACAAACGAAAAGTCAATTCCCCTAAATAAAGGCTTCAGTTTTATTATCAAATTTACATATACAATAAAGTACAAACGACATAAAACTGTCATTAATAAGTTAACAGCTACAATTCCAATACTTCCCCAGCCAGCTACTAATACAACGTAGGTAAGAATCATTCTAACTATAATTTGTACTATAGATGCTATTCGCGAAACTGCGAATTTTTCATATGCAATTAAAATATTATTGTAAACCGTTGTACCAAGAGTTACAGCAGAATTAAACATCGTAACGCCAAGCAAAATTTGCCCCAATCTAATCTCTGAATCAGACAAACCCTTGGAAAACACCTTAGGAAAAATAACAACCAAAACACACCCTATGATAATTGCAATAACCGCAATTATTAAATAGAAAATTATAGCAACAGCTAAAAAATTTCGTTCTTTATTTCTATCATTTTCTACCCTATACTTGGCTATATATCTGATAATAGCATTACCAACGCCAAGATCCAGTAAAAGAAGGTATGCATTAATAGCAACAACTAGCTTGTATACACCATACTCAGCTTGTCCTAATGTACTTATAATAAATGGTGTCAACAATAAAGTTGATAGAACTTCAAAAATCATTAAAACATAAGACAATATGACACCGATTTTTCTGCTCATTAAACACTTCTCCTACTTATGTCTGTATTTTATGCACTCTACATTGCTTCTGTATAAATATAAAATTCGTTTAAATATTTTCAGGAAAATTCACCCCTTCTTTTATTTAAAAGAAAAAAAGCAATACTCTTATGACTAATAGTCCTTCATCATCAACATCAATTCATTTTGAAATTTATTTGACAAATCAACAATATCTGACCTACTATCATAAGCTTGAGCCATATCTACCGATAGAATGGCATCTGCAATTTGTTTAGGTGTTTGCTCATCATAGTAAAAAAGCTTGTCTCCTACATCTGAGCCCTCTATAGCAGGAATTCTGATACTTACAACTCGTAATCCATTAGATAAATACGAAAGAATCTTACTTGGAAATGATGTAGCATTAAATGCCGCATCAGGATTTTGCGTGCTCAAACCTATATCACAGCTTTGAATAAATCTGATATATTCCTCTCCAGAGAGCAACCCATCATAACTAACATGAGCCTTTGATTTCTCATCAATCTCTAATATATGTTTTTTCATATTTCTGATTTCTTCATCAGATCCAAATCCTAAAACATGAATCCAGTATTGAGACGGAAGGAAAGCAGTAGCTGATACCGCTGCTAGTGCACCACCCTTTCTTGGATCAAATGTACCTGCATAAACGCAATGCACTACTTTATCTGTCATACCCTGTATGTTATCTTTAAAAACATTGCACCGTCTATCTTTTTCAACTTGATATGTTCCATGAACAATAACAAATGGCCTATGTTCAACATTTATTTCTGCATCAAGTAGTTTTGTCGGAAAAATATAAGCACTTGCCTTACGCGCTACTGATATCTCTTTATCTCGAAGACTTTTTTTCCCTATAACATCTGCATATATTTCTTCCATCTCAAGAACAAATTTTTTCTTTTTCTTCTCAAAAAGATTTAAAACTTTTAATAGTCCTAAAGAATGATAGATTAAAATTTGGCTGTCTTCTCCCATACAATTTTTACATAAATATCTCTTTATTTTCAACCACGATATAAACCTACCCAAAACTCTGATACAACGAAACTTAGATGCATAGTTAGTAAAGTATGTAACACGAGTACCTTTAATTGTAGTTTTATAACCTGGTTTCTTTTTTAAAACACTTTTCCTGTCATCATCAATACAAAAAGAAAGTACTTCCACCGCATATCCCAGTTTATTCAAAGTACTGACGATATAATCCATTTTTGTATCTGCTGCTGGGGCAGTTTTACGATTACGCTCACTTTTGGGATCACTATAATAACCAATATAATACAATTTTTTCATGAAACACCTCAAGACCAAAAAAACTTATATGGAATTAATTTCAGTGAACTTACCATACTTTGTGAAAAAAACAGATATGTATACGTAACTCCATAACCAATGTAACCTATTATTTTAAATTTGTTATGTTTTATATTAGAAAGCATCATAGGGACAAAAACAACCTCATATATAGAGAAATACATGTACACCCTAAATAGCGTTGGATTAATTCTGATAATTGGCAAAAGTACCGCAGAAAGAAATATCGCCTTATAATACTTCCAATACCTATCGTCTTTATCTGTGCCACAAACCCAACCCACGCACAATGTTAATATAAAGTATACCTCTTTTAATAAGCCACCAGTTGCACTATCCACTTGATAATCGCGACCGAACGAGATCATTACTCCAACCAAAACATTCCGCAACGGACCGATGCCTATAACAACTATTAAAAATCCAACACCAAACCAACATAAAAAACGATTTTTGGTCACTGGTATTTTTCGAACAATGAAATATAATAATGCTAACATTGCTGACACATGAAATAATGAAGCAATAAAAATAAAAACAAGACTCCAAAAATTCTTCTTTTTATCCTCAAACAAAAATGCAATAACAGTTATCCCAATTGCTGCTACTTGTCGCATTGTGGACATTGAAAATGTCCACAATCCACTCATAATAAAAATAGTAATTGCCCAAAAACAGTTGATCTTATTTTTGAAAATCAAAACCATTATTGGAATAATAAACAAAGACGCCATAAACACAGCATAAACCTGCCACGACAGACCAAATTTATTAAACAACAGATTTACAAATGCGTAACCAGGTTCCTCATACCATTTATATTTTTTTAATAAGGAAAAATCATAATATCCGAAATTTAAGTACGTATCCTTATAATTCAGAGTGTCAATACCTATTATGTCAGCTCTTAGTCCAACAATTAATAACATAAAGACTGCAATTAATATAAAAAGCTTCTTATATTTATCGTTAAGTTTTTCATAATCACAAACACCTAACCGTTCGACATATACCGATTGATATGCAAATACAGACAAAAACAAGCATACTATTAATGTTACAATGTATATTTCCATTACTAAATATATCCTCCCGCATTAACTGTACCTTGCAAAATCATCAAGCAGCATTTTCTGAACTTGTTTTCTACTATGATTTCTTTTTCCACACAAATATGCTTTATATGAATAGTCATAAATAATATCTGTGTTAGTGCAAATTTCACTTAAAATCAAATCTAACTCTTTTTCTGATGATACACAAATTCCAGCATTCTCTCTTTTTAGATAAGTGTACCCAGAATGTTGATCCCAACAATACGCCATAACGGCACAACCACTAAAAATACAATCAATGATTTTAGTAGAAAAAGAAAATCTCGTCGCAAGTCTATACTTTACATCACTAGACTCTACATGTAATGCGATATCAGATTGGTGGTATATTTTCATCAATTCTTCCTGAGAAACAGCACCTTTAATTATTGCATTCCGTCCATCATCGAGCAACTTTTTTTGCTTCTTTGTAGGAATATCTTTTGTATAGATTTCAAGGACTACTTTCACGTCATCCTTATTTATTCTGCGAATTGAATCCGCAATCTTTGCTAGCACCTTCCATCTATTACAATAAAATTTACCAGCATAAATCATTTTTATTGGCTGATTAACATTTTTTCTCTCGGCAATAGCACCAAAATCTCCGCATTTTTGCAACAATTTACATTGACAGCCAAAAACCTCTTCATAATACTTTTTTTGTTCCAATGACAAAGTATAATACACCTTATATTCTTTTACGTTTTTCCTGAGCATCTTTCTAACCATAAACCTATTTATCCAAAAAAAAGGAGAAAAAGATAATTGTCTCAATGAATACTCATCATCTCCTGTAAAAGCAAATATAGGGGCTTTAGTTAAACTGCAAACAAGTCTTTCCAATCGAAGCATCTTACAAGTTGCCATTCTCTCTGAAAAAATAACATCTGGCTGAAAGTCACTGATGAATTTTCTTAAAGACTCAATATTATATTTTCCACAAAGCCAAAGAAATTCCCTCACCAACCTTAAAAATCCTCCACTTATGGATTTTAGAAATCGATATAATTTTTGAGGTTCATTTTCAGCGGTATCAGATCGATCTCCGTTGTCAAAGTCTATTTGTTTTACCGTTTTTCCAGCTTTTTCACCTCTCAAAATGCTTTTTAACATCATAGTATCTGTAACTTGAAAATATTTTTCACAACATTTGTTATATGGTGCATCAGGACTTAAATATATATTAGCAAACTCCGCATCCATCCCCTCAAACCAGTTTGTTGTAACATTATTTCCATTTATCCTGTCATTCCAAACTTCATTTGAAAGGACTAGTATCCTCATTATTACACACTCCACTCATTATTCAATAATTTCTCATAAACATCCAAATAAGCTTGAATATTTTTTTCCTTTGAAAACATATTTTCAGCTCGTTGACGAGCTGCCTTTCCAAATGCCATTTGACCATGTTCTTGTATTTTTAAGATTTTTTCACAATAAAGTTTTGGATCATTTTCGTCAACTAAAAAGCCGCAACTACCATCTAGTCCAACTAATTCTGGCGTTGCTGTCCCATTATATGCGACCACGGGTGTTCCGCAAGCCATTGCTTCAGCTGTTGTCTTACCAAAAGTCTCCTGAATTGTAGGATTTACAAAAACATCTGCCATCGAATATAGTTTTGATAAAAGATCAATATCCTTGATTGTTCCTAAATATGTAACATTTGAGTGCTTTATTTGTATTGAAGAATCATCTCCAGCCAATACAATTTTACAATTATCAGGTAATAAATCTGCAAGTTCATGAAAAAGGTTAATGCCTTTTTGAGAATTCCAACTCATTGCAATTCCAAATACGATAAATTTATCATCTAATCCCATAGAATGCTTTAATTCACTGCAATCTCTAGGTCGAAAACATTCTAAATCAATCCAATTGTATATACACTGAATTATACGAGCATCTTTCAAAATCGATTTTTTTGCATCTTTTGTGACCCACTGTGAAACGCCAATGACAGCCAATCTTTCAATAGAACTAAATAACTCCTTTTTATCAGCTAACATTTTTTCAGTTTTATCAAAGAAAAAGCTTGGATTTCCTAATTTCAAAGCAGGACAATCCCCACAATGTTCCTTCCACCGATTACAATTACACTCTATGTAGTAAACACATTTTCCAGTATAAAACCAACTATCGTGCAAAGTTAGTAAAGTCGCAATATTATTTCTTGCTATATATTCCAATAGCATTGATAGATTTATATAATTACTATGAAGATTTCTTAAATGAATCACATCAGGTTGAATTATTTTTATATAATTCAGCAAACCTTGTGTAGCAAAATGTGAGAAATATCCTTGCTTACCTGTAATTCTTGAAAGCAAGGCATGTATCTTCCTATCTATTTTATTTCCAATTTTATATGCATTTTCAGATAAAAGTGCAATATCGGGACAAGCTACATATGATTCAATATTCCTATTGCACATTGCTTCATGTAGTTCTTTAGTAGTACGTCCCGTGCTAAATTTTTCGTACACTGCATTTATTTGCAAAACTCTCATAGTGTTTAAGACCCTTTATCCCTTATAAATAACAAATTTTTGTTTATCCGTAATAACTGCAACATTATCCATAATATCTGATGTCACAACATAGCCTTCACCTATCTTTGTGTTAGCTCTAATCCGTGCAGATATACAAGAAACTCTCCCACTGTCTCCACGGTGATACCACTATAACTTACAGTCATTATTTTATCACCTTAATTTTCCGATTATTCGACCTATGATTCTAGGTGAAAGCCTAAATAACGTAAACATTACCTTATCTTTAGTGCTAACAAACTTGGCTTTTATTACCAAAGGATAATATTTGTTAAATAAATTCAACCAATGTTTCCTATCATTAATATTATTGTCATGCTCCAATGATGACGAAAAACTCAGCATTAATACTAAACAAAATCTATCATACGTTCCTTCCAAAAGAGCCTTTTCATCTCTTTCAGAAAAATACTTGATCCTATCCTCGTAAATACTAACAAATGCAGTGCTTTTATCTTTTTGATTATTACGCATTACACTGTTTTCTGACATAAAATAAAAATACAATGTTTCATCTAATATAGAAAGTTTCTTTGCTCGATCAACAAAAATATAATAAGATGCATCATCCTCGTATATAATGCCCTCACGAAAATGGAAATCACAAAAAATATGAGAACGATAAATTTTTCCCCATACACAAACTTTGTACTTTCTTTCATTTAAAGCCTGAACTTTTGTAATTTCTTTTACATCAGAAGAATCAAAGGCAACTGTTTGAAGTTTTTTATTAGTATCAGATGTGCTTTCCAAATTACATTGTACAATATCATAATTACCTTGTTTTGCTGCAAAATATAAATTTTCTAAATAACTCGGAGATACATAATCATCGCTGTCGGCAAATATGACATAATTTCCACGAATATGGGCAAGACCAGTATTTCTAGCAGCACTAGCACCGCCATTATCACGAGTCACTACGACTATTCTGTCATCATTAGATGCTAGAATTTCACATAAGTTCAGTGAATTATCTGTTGAGCCATCATTTACTAAAATTAATTCAAAATGGGTGTAGGTTTGATTCTGAATACTTTTAACACAACGTTCAATGTACTTTTCGGCATTATAAACCGGAATAATAACACTAATCAAGTCATCCATATACTACACCTCTTTTTTGAATACTAAACTCCTATTAAATCGTCACCATTTTATACAACAACTTTATCAATTAATAACTGCTTTCTTTCCAAAATCTTCTCACACAAAATCTTACTATCAAACTTTTCTCTGGCAAATTGCGCAGCTTTTTTTCCCATAGCATTATAATCAACTTTTCGTACCTGTTCAAGGCTCTCAGTCAACGCATGAACATCTTTTACAGGAACAACTAAAGCCGTTTCATTTTGAATAATAGTATCTATCGGGCCAGGAATATCTGACACAATTGCTGGGGTACCTACAGCGCCAGCCTCAATAACAACATTACCAAATCCCTCTCTGTAACTAGGAAGAACCAAAATATCAATAGCGGCATAATACTCTTCTATATTAGTAACTGCATCATGAAAGCATATTTTTTTATCTTCTTTTGCAGTTGTCAACAACCCCTGATCCAAATCTTCTTCATGCTCAAATCGACCAATCAAAAGAAGATTTGCATCGCTTTTCAAACTAAAAAAAGATTTCAACAATTCATTAATTCCTTTATCCCTAGTTATTCTACCAACAAAGCCATAAATAAAGTCATCTTCTGTATAACCTAATTTTTTTCTAACATCGCTACGCCATTTCTTCCGTTGAGAAAAATCAAATCTTGATAGATCTACTCCACCAGTGCTTCCATTCCAAACAACAGTAACTTTATCACTTGGGAATAAGCCTTCTTTAACACCCAATTTCATGTTAGATTTACTAACACATTCAATTGAAGTTGAATTATTACATGTGATTTTCTCTAATGTTTTTAATACTTTTCTTCCAATTCCATGTGCACCTAAGTAGCGCAGACCCATTAAATGATAATTTCTTATTTTACAACCTGCCCATTTTGCAGCTATCGAAGAATACAAAGCAGCATTGGGTGTAGAATACTGAATAACATCAAATTTTTCACGTCTAAATATAATCTTAAGTTTTTTTATTGCCTTTATAGATCCAAAAACAGAAATACCACGTGGTATATCTACAGGAATGAATTTGACTAAATCACCAAGCTCACTACCTATCATTCCATCATCAGAACATATAACGCTAACATCAAATCCGTTCTTTGCCAAATAATTCAACTGCGGAATAAAAAACGAACGAATAGTACCTGAAATTGTTACCACATAACAAATCTTCTTCACAGCAAACACCTTTTTATTGGTACCCCAACATAAGTACCACTTTCATTCACATCTCTAATAACAACAGCACCTGCACCGATAATACAACCCCCGCAAATACTAACATTATTGCTAACTGTCGCACCTATACCGATCCATGTCTTATTACCAATATCAACCGTACCAGCAACATGAGCACCAACTGATATATGCACATAATCACCAATTATACAATCATGATCGACCGAGGCACAGGTATTTATTATACAGCCTTTTCCTACAACAGCGTCGGCATTGATAACCGCATTTGCCATAACGACAGTTCCGCTCCCTATTTGAGCAGACGGCGATATGACCGCACTTGGATGTATTAAAGTCGGAAAATTTCTGCTAGCCACGCTGTCTTGTATACGACTGCGAATTTCAGCATTGCCTATAGCTACTATGATATCGCCTTCGTACCTATCTATCTCAGAAGAATAACCTACAACTGTATGTTTTCCACACTTTTTCAAAGTTTCGTTATCGTCAAAAAACAAGATGCTATCATAACCATTCAATTCTGCAATATCCGCAACAACTTTGCCATGCCCACTAGCACCGACTATAAGTAATTGTTTCATTAACTTACCTCTTTAGTTCCCATAAATTCTTCCATAGTAGCCGATGTATCAGAACTAATACCGTCCCTTTTTAATACAACTTTAACTGTATCAATTATAACTTTTACATCTGTTATAAACGAAATATTGCGAGTATACCAAACATCCATTTTAAACTTTACTTCCCAAGTAACAGCATTTCTACCGTGTGCCTGGGCATATCCCGTCAAACCAGGTCTAACATCATGACGATGACGCTGTTCTTCGTTGTATCTCGGAAGATACTTCACTAGCAACGGTCTCGGACCCACAATGCTCATATCCCCTATCAAAATATTGATAAGCTCTGGCAATTCGTCAAGCGAAGTACTCCTAAGTATCCTTCCATACTTATTCAAACGCACATCATCAGGCAAAAGCTTTCCGTCCTTGTCCTTGCGATTGTCCATAGTCCGAAACTTTATGAGCTTAAAGATCTTCTCATTCTTACCAGGTCGTGCCTGAGTAAAAAACGGGTTGCCCCTCATAAACACTGCACCAAGAATTATCAATATCACCAACAGCGGAGACAGCACGATAAGTGCCATTAAACTCAAAACAAAGTCAAGTATTCTCTTTATGTATTTCGCATACATTACTCAAAACAACTCCTGATAACCCGAATAATTCTCTCCTGCTGTTCCTCAGTCATCTTATTATCGCTAGGCAGGCAAGCGCCTCTGTCAAAGATATCAGCGCCTACATCTTCTGCACCGCCTGCAATATAAGCATTTGTGCGGCATCTGATACTGCCGTTGCGACCAACGCACTCGTGCATTCTGTACATAGGCTGCATGTGCATTGGCTTCCATATTGGTCTTCCCTCTGCATTTATGCTTGCTATCGCTTCCAAAATTTCAGTAGGACAAGTCTTGCCGGCTTCTTTGATGTACAAAGCCTCGCTGTCATTTCTGACCTGCTTGCACATTGCGTCTTTATCTATGATAAGTGCAGACAGCCAATAATTTGGCTCTGTTCCCTCAACGATAGGATTCATTTTAACGGGAAGCCCTTTAAGACCCTCTTTGTATCTCTCGTATATTGCTTTTTTCTGCGCAATATGCTCCTCAAGATGCGGATACTGACCACGAACGACTCCTGCAATAACATTCGACATACGATAGTTGTACCCGACCTCTTCATGCTGATACCATGCCGCATTCTCACGAGCCTGCGTTGACCACTTACGAGCCCTGTTTGCATCTTCAAGGCTGTTCGTCAGCAAACATCCGCCGCTAGAACCTGTTATTATCTTATTGCCATTGTAGCTTACCGCACTGTAATCGCCAAAACTTCCACACTGTCTGCCGTCAATGGTAGCGCCCATAGCCTCAGCAGCGTCCTCGATCAAAAGCGCACCATGCTTCTCGCATATCTTCTTTATCTCGTCCATTCTTCCAGGAAAACCGTATAACTCAGCACTTACTACCAGCTTGACTTCAGGATACATCTCAAAAGCCTTTTCAAGCGCCACAGGATCCATGTTCCAAGTATCTCTGTCAGTGTCGATAAAAACAGGGATACCGCCCTCGTAAACAACTGGGTTGAGAGTAGCGTCAAAGGTCATGTCGCTGCAAAAAACTCTCCTGCCCTCAAGAGCGCCATGAGATATCGCAGGCTTGCCATAAAGCCTCTCGCCAGCAAGCTTACAGCACAAATGAAGCGCAGCCGTGCAGCATGAAAGGCCAACAGCATACTTGACTTCAGACTTCTCCGCCGCTATCTTCTCGACCTCATTTATATTCTTACCGACTGTAGACATCCAGTTGGTATTATAAGCCTCAGTAACATATTCAAGCTCCTCACCATGCATTGTAGGTGACGCAAGCCATACTTTTTGTTTAAAGGGTTCCTGATCATCTTTGTTATTGTACATAAATCAAGCTCCTAGCTAATTAATCTCTTCCATACAGATCTCTAGTATAGACCTTATCCCTAACATCATCAAGACAGCTGTCATATCTGTTGGCAACAATAGACTGGCTCATTGACTTGAATTTTTCCAAGTCGTTTACCACCTTGCTGCCAAAGAACGTGTCGCCGTCCTCAAGGGTCGGCTCATAAATTATAACCGTAGCGCCCTTTGCCTTGATACGCTTCATAACGCCCTGGATACTGCTCTGACGGAAATTATCTGAGTTGGACTTCATTGTAAGCCTATAAACGCCTATAATAACGTCCTTTTCTCTATCCTTATCCCAATTACTGCTTCCCGTATAATAGCCTGCAAGCTCAAGCACCTTATCCGCAATGAAATCTTTTCTAGTCCTATTGCTTTCAACAATAGCAGACATCATGTTCTGTGGAACATCTTCATAGTTTGCAAGTAGCTGCTTTGTATCCTTTGGCAGACAATATCCACCATAACCAAAGCTTGGATTATTGTAATGATTGCCAATTCTAGGATCAAGACAAACACCATTTATAATATCCTGAGTGTTAAGTCCCTTTACCTCTGCATAAGTATCAAGCTCATTAAAATACGAAACTCTCAACGCAAGATAAGTATTTGCAAACAGCTTAACAGCCTCAGCCTCGGTAAATCCCATAAAGAGCGTGTCAATATCTTCCTTTATCGCACCCTCCTGCAAAAGCTTTGCAAAAAGCTCTGCTTTTTCTCTTGTATCATCATCACAGCTTACGATAATTCTGCTTGGATACAGATTATCATACAAAGCCTTTGACTCACGGAGAAACTCAGGGCTGAAAATTATCTTATCAGTGCTATACTTTTCCCTTACTGACTTTGTGTAGCCAACTGGGATAGTACTTTTTATGACCATGATAGCCTCAGGATTGACTTTCATAACAAGCTCTATAACTGCTTCTACAGCTGAAGTATCAAAGAAATTCTTCTTGCTGTCATAGTTAGTCGGAGCTGCAATTATTACGAATTCTGCATCCTTGTACGCCGTTTCGCCGTCAAGCGTTGCCGTCAGATCAAGCTCTTTTTCAGCAAGATACTTTTCAATATAATCGTCCTGAATAGGAGACTTTTTATTATTGATAAGCTCAACCTTTTCAGGGATAATGTCAACAGCCGTTACATGATTGTGCTGTGCAAGCAATACTGCAAGCGACAATCCAACATAACCTGTTCCTGCTACTGCTATCTTTCTGTTCATTTTCTTAAACTTCCTTATACTTCGAGTTCTTTCACAACTAAAATGCATCAGCAATAAATGTAATATAAACTATACACTCATTCACGTTAATAATTTTATCACAAAATTTTAATGTAGTCAAGTATTCGCCCCATATTTATGTATATTTTTTCAAGAATCGTACATTTTCAGTGTAATATACAATGCTAACCATTTACAAAAAGCTCAGTTTGTGCATTTTTATACTAAGCTGAAAGCTATAATTTTTTTCACTTAAAATTGTTAAATCATGAAACGTTTTGAAAAATATTTTTACCACAAGATTTTTGATCCAGACAAAAGCTGACTTGATTTTTATCTGCATTTTACACGGCTTTTATTGATTATCAGGCAAAACCAGCATATAATCATAATAGTAATTATGGCGAAGTATGAGAAATATGATTGGAGCGGTGTTTATGATAGTAAAAATTTTCTGTGCGGTTTTGGTAGCCCTTGGAGTGAGCGTTGCAATTGTTCTAGGCGGTCTGATAATTTTGGCTTCTTGCGTTAGTGGCAGAAAAAAGCCTGCTGGTGACAATATCGCTGATGACGAGGACACATTTATGTACACAAATTATATGCAGGGATTTTACCTATAACTTTTTCTACCCTGCCAAGCTTTTCATATAGTATAATAAAGTGAAGAGTGCTTTGCCCATAAGCATTCTCCACTTTTTGTATACCATTTTTTATTCTACCACTCGACCCCCAAAAACTATTGACACAGCCCGAAACTTGTGCTATACTCTCAACAAAATCAAATGAAACTACACGCAGAAAGGGCGTTTTATAATGACTGAAAAAGAAAAAATGCTTGCTGGCAAGATATATGACTCCTCCGACAAGGAGCTTGCAGAATTGAGGACAAAGGCTCACAAGCTTTCACAGCAGTACAGCAGTTTGTATGAAGATGATGAGAGAAGAAACGCTATCCTTGATGAGCTTCTGCCCGACCATGGCGAGGTTTTTTTTCTCCAAGGTCCTGTGTATTTTGACTATGGCGTTTTCACAAAGTTCGGCTCAGGCTGCTATGCAAACTTCAATCTGACAGTGCTTGACACCTGCCCTGTGACGATTGGCGACAACGTGTTTTTCGGTCCCAACTGCACCATTGCCACACCTGTTCACCCATTCAGATGGCAGGAGCGTAACATGAAGAAAAAGTCTGACGGCACTGTTTATGATGATGAATACGGCAAGCCTATCACAATACACTCCAACTGCTGGATAGCGAGCAATGTTGTCATCACAGGCGGAGTTACCATAGGCGAGGGCTGTGTTATCGGCGCAGGAAGCGTTGTCACCCGTGACATACCGCCAAATTCTCTTGCGGCAGGAAATCCATGCAGAGTTATCCGTGAGATAACTGAGGAGGATTCTATCAAGTACAAAGCAGAACTTTTCTAAGCATACAAAAACACCCCTGACCAGAAAATGATCAGGGGCATTTTTATCGTCTGTCATATCATTGAGTATAGACCCATTTTTTATCGGACCACGCTCCGTTATAAGTCTTTCCGCCTTTGACAGTGTAGCTTCTTACACGGACGTAATATTTTTGATATCTTGCAAGCCCGGAAACTGTCTTTTTATCGGTGCGGTTGTTTGTTACCTTTATACTTTTTGCTCCCTTAAAGTCGGAACGCTGTGAGTATGATATTTCATATCCCGTGGCAGAGCCTTTCTGTGCATAATCTATAAAGAAGCCTGCATACGTGCCGTAAAGCTTTTGTATCACCTGCTTTGCAGGATAGATAGCAAAGCTTTTGGTGATAACTCCGCCGTAAATTCCCTTGCCTGTGATAGTCACCTTTGCGGTGCCGACCTTTGTGTTTGCAGAATATTTCACAGTATAGTCTGTGCCGTTTTTAAGGGTCTTTGAACCGTATTTTACTGTGATCTTCTGCGTTATCGCCTTGCCGGTAAAGCTTTTTGAAGAAATACCGCTGACCTTTGCGTTTGCAAAATTAGTCTTTGCCGTCACAATGCTTTTAGCGTCTGACCAATTGCCGTAATAGGTCTTTCCACCCTTGACAGTATAAGAGCGAACTCTTACATAATATGTTTTTGAATTCCCTAATCCAAGTACCGTAATCTTATCCGTCTTGTTGTTGGTGGATCTGTAAGTGGAAGCATCTGAAAAATCAGATCTTGTGCCATACTGGACCTCATAGCCTGTTGCAGATCCTTTCTGCACAAAATCCACAAAAAAGCCCTTGTATCTTGTTTCAAGCACCTGTATCTGCTGTTTTGCAGGATTTATAACAAAGGAAACGGTCTGCTTGCCCTTATAGTTTCCGTAAAATTCAACTGTTATCTTGCCCGTGCCAACGTTCACGTTTGAGAAATACATCACCATATAATCAATATAACGCTCTAGGGTCTTATTGCCGTCCTTTATAAGCACATCAGGTGTTATCTCCTTGCCGGTGAACGACAGCGGTGTAGCATAATAAAGCTTTAACTTGGAAGCGTCCTTTGGCTGGATAGTAAAGCTTTTTGCAACAGAGCCTCTGTATTCGCCTTTTCCAACAAAGGTCATTTTTGCAGGTCCTGCGTTACGATTGGTCTTATAATAAACAGTGTAATCCACGCCCTCTTTAAGCTCTTTGCCCTCATAGGTGAGCGTTACGTCAGGCTGTTCAATATTCTTTCCTGTGTATGTGAAGCTGTTCTTGAAGCCTGATATCTCGCAGTCTGCAATGAGCTTGCTGTCAGAATACTCCGCTGTGACAGTCATATCCTTTGTGACGTTTTTATAGTCCTTATCCCAGCCTGTAAAACGCAGACCCTTTATAGCAGGGGCTTTCGGAGCTTTTGCAGACTTACCATATTCCACTGTCTGCTGACTTATCACCTTGCCGTCCTTATCCACAAACGTAACGTTATATGTATAAGGCTTCCATGCGGCATAAAGGGTCTTTGCACCGCCTGAATATGAGATGCTTTCTATTCTTTCACCTGAAAGTTCAGCGTTATCATACCAGCCTGCAAAGTCTGCACCCTCTTTTGTCGGCTCGGAAAGCGTCACGCTTTCGTCTTTGCTGAGGTATTCTGGATTGCCTGTGCTGTTCGTGCCGCCATTTAAAACATAGTCGATAGTGACAAATTTTGCTTCAACAAGCTTTGCCTTTACTGTGCTGTCAGCAGTATAAACTGTGTTCGCATCGACAGCAATGCCGTTCTTGTACCATTTAAGAGCATAACCGCTTTGCACTTTGACAGCAGGATATTTCACCTTGCCGTCCTTATCAGTGCAGGCATAATGCTTGCCGTCAGGGGCTTCAAATGTTATCTTGTGCGAAGCCTGCTCCCCAGGACGAGTTAGCCTTGCTTTGCCGCCTGCCATTGTCCACCTGCCGCTGTCTGTCTGCTTTCCGCCAATGGTATTCAGCGAATAAGCTGCAGAGCTTGTAACGTTAGACAAAGCCGTTTTCTTTACCTTGCTGTCAGAAAAGTTGCCGTTATACCAGCAATCGGCAGATTGCTGTCCATAATAAAAAGCGTCATTATCAATGCTGCCCACCATAGCTTTAGCATTTGAACTGCTTGACTTTGCAAGGTCTGAAGCACACTCTGTCAGGGTCAGACCACCTGCTTTGCCCACGATTCCGCCTGCCGAGCTTGTACCCTTGACAGTTCCGCTGAACGTACAGCGTTGGATAGATACCGCATCAAATTCACCAACGATCCCGCCTGCATACTTACCGCTGACAGTTATTTTCTCAGCGCTGAGATCTCTTATCTGCGCTCTGTCCTCAGCGTAGCCGAACAGACCTGCATAAGAATTGTTTTGGATAACAGCGTTTTTCAGAACGTGTCCGTTGCCGTCAAAATATCCGCAAAAAGGCTTTGAGGCCGTTCCTACTGCCGATATCTTTGCACCACCGAAGTCGATGTCTTTTTCAAGCACAACACGCTTTCCTGCAAAGCTTTCACCGCCTGATACACGCTTTGCGAAGTTTTTCCAATCCGTCGCTGTCTTTATAACAAGGCTTTGTTCCTTTATCTCTTTCGCCTTTGCCTTTATAAGAAGCTTGGCATTGGTGATATCGTTCTTTGAAGCGTTTTCGTCTGCAATAACTTTTTTGCCGTTGTTGACCTCACGCTCATAACCGCTCTGCTTTTCATACTTTGCCACAAGTGTTTCAAGCTCGCTTTTATCAGACTTATCTATATCATCGGTATAGGCAAATATTATAGGCTGACCAGTATAAGCGTCCTTGTCGGTAACGTCCGTCCAACTGTCGCCGTCATTGGAAATATACGCCTGACCAGGCTTCGTGACCCCGTCTGAATAGCCATAAACGGTCACATAGCCTGAGCCGTCATCACCGCTGAATGTCATCACGACAGAATATTTTTCGCCCTCGTCAAGCTCAACATCAGGGATATCCACAGTATAAAAGCCGTCGCTCTGCACCTTTCCGCTGACCTCACATTCAAGTATCCCCACAGGAGTGCTGTCTGAAACAGAAGTGTAGACCTGCACGGTGTAGTCAGACTTTCCGGTGTAGCCAAGATACATAAAGCCCACTTTGTCAAGAAGCTCGTCTTTTTTTGCTGTAAAAACATCAGCACCGCTCATTTTATTTTCATTGCTAACATAAAATATAGAATTATCCTTATTAGCAGGATAATGGTAATTATTATCACAGCTTTCAGTGAGGTCGAACGCCACCCAATCGGTCATTTCTGCCTCTTCATAGGATATCCAGTAATAGCCGTCTGTGCCACTGGATACTCCCCAAGAGCCTTTCACAAGCCATGCCCCGTTTTTCTTTGGCTGATAGCCTGCAAGGAAATTTGACTTGCTGTAATTATCGTCCCAGCCCACTACGCTTACGGCATGATTTATTCCACTATATTTTGTAGTTTCCGGATCGTAATAGCTTTTGTTATCAAAGGTCATATACAGGTCGTCTGCATAATAGCTCACCATTACGCTGCCAAGCTCTTTTATCTTGTTTTTAATGGCGTTTCGTCCGCCTGTGATAGTGGAAGCGTAATTAAGCTGATATTCGCAAACTCCCTTTTTCTCCTCAGATACGATAGTGGCTTCCGTTGCGTCAGACACGAAAGGCTCATATTCATCATAGCAAAGTCCCCTATGGGCCGCCATTGCAAGGGACGAATCCATCCACGTTCCGCCGCAATCCCATATTGACTCGTCAAATCCGCCGTTAGCATATGTAGAAAGGACAAGGCTCGGCACAGAAAACTGCACGTTTTGATTTTCAAGCCCCTTTTGGATAAGATTGCTCTCAGTGCAGGAAAGTGCCGCAAACGCCCAGCAAGTGCCTGTCTGGAACTGGTTTTTGATAGTCGTCAGCGTATTCTTAGATCTGGGGTCATATTTCGCAGGCAGTGAAGCCGTTGCCCTCTGTGCATAAGCTGAAACCCCGTCTTCCGTATCGGTCAGATCCTCATCAGCGATCTCCGATTTTTCCAGACCTTCCTTTTCGTAGCCATAACCATTATCAGTAAAAATTATCCTGCCCATCTTGAATTTCGGGCTGTCATTATCTCCGCCATGCTCCGCATCCGCAAAAGCTGCGCAAGGAAACTGCACTGACAATATCGCCGCCGTCAAAATGGCGGCACATTTATAGATCACCTTCATAAAGATCTCCTTTCTGCTTTTCTGTTATTTAGTTGCACAAAGTTTCTTTTGGTTACTATTTTAATGATTACTTTTTTATCTTCTTCTCCCCACTGAGATAATATTTTTCTTAGTAAGCACAAGTAGCACAATGCCAAGCAAAAGTATCAGCGGCCAAGTAAGATACGGTCTTTTATCATTATCAATATCGGTCACGACCTTATCAGGCTCACCATTTTTGTCAGTGTTGTAATACACGTTCACTTTTTCGTTCTGACTCACATAATATGTGCCTGTGAAGATCTCTCTTGTGTACTCCTTGCCGCCAACATCAAAAGCGACAGTTATGTAATATGTTTCAGCTTTGTTGCTTGCCTTTTTGTTATGTCCCCAAGTTTTCAACTCATGGTCTATCCACTTCACATAGCCTGTGGTTTTCTCAGCACTTGACATGAAAACCCTGTTTGAAACATACTTGCTGAGGTTATAGATAGTAGAGAAACCACCCATAAGAATAAAAACGATACTCAGAGCGATAAGCCCTGCATTTTGCTTTTTCATTTGATATACCCCCTGAGCAGAAATGTTGTGTTAATATGAATTTATTATATCATATGAGAACATGGAAAGTCAATAAGCCTATCCCATCTTTCCATAAGTCTTATGGACATATTTATTAGTACGGTTTTGATCGTTGAGGTAAGCCGCTATTTTCTTTCTGCTGTAAGGACTTTTTTTATAAGATCATGTTGAAACTTTATCTTCTTCATTTTTTGAACAATCCTTGACTTTGTTACAAATCTGTGTTATACTAATCATAAACGAACGGTCGGTACGCATAAAAGGAGCGAAGCAACATGAAAACAACTGAGCAACAGCACAATGAGCGGAAACGTGAACTAATGGAAAAGTGCTTCGAGTGCTATGCGGAAAACGGGCTCACAGGCACAGGAATTAAAGCACTGGCCGATGCGTGCGGATGCACGAAAGCAAATTTGTATTCGTATTTTAAAAACCTTGATGAACTGATCATTGAGTCAACGGCATACTGTATGGAAAAGGTTGAGGACGACTTTATGGAGATGGCACCCACCGACCCCGAGGATGTTGTCCGTTTTGTGAAGGAGGTCCCGTATTGGACAGCAAAAAAGCACGGAAAAAAATATCGCCTGATGTATCAGATATATACGCACCCGAAGTATATCGAGCACGGCAAGAAATTCTTTGAAGGCGTGAACGAACGCTATACCGAGTACGCCAAGCGACTGGAGCCGAAGATAGGCATTCCATATACGGTCATCACGCCGCTGATCTTTATATTCGTCCGCGCCTGCGTTCATTACGCGATGTTTGAGGATGAATATTATCTGAAAACCCAGATGGAGGTCTTAAAACAGGGGGTCGCCCTGTTTGTGGATAAGTACAAAGCAAACCAAGCATAAGCCTATCGACCGCCGCTCATTTACGGCGTGGGCAGCGGTGCAAAGCTCCGCCGTGATAAACAATTCCGAACGGAGGAAAAAAGATGAAAACAGGAAAAAAACTACTCACAGGTACACTTTTGGCGCTTTGCACCGCTCTTTTGGTGCTTTGCAGCGTGCTTGCAATAGGATGGAGCAAGGCAGCAAAAACAGGCGACGCACTGCCGGAGGTACGAAACAACGGCACGGCGATTCAATGGAAATACAGCGACGAAGCCGACTGGCACGACCTTGTGGCGCTTACCGAGCTGCGGGGCGCTGCCGGAGAAAACGGAAAGAACGGCACAGACGGTAAAGACGGCTCTAATGGTGCCGACGGTAAGAACGGAATAAACGGCACAAACGGAAAAGACGGCATTAACGGAGTTGACGGTAAAGACGGAGCCGATGGAAAAAACGGCAAGGATGGAATTGACGGTGCCAACGGCAAAGACGGTATCAACGGCACTGACGGCATTAACGCCAAAAGCATAGAGGTGCAGCGAGCTGAAACCCACATACAGTGGCGTTACGAGGGCGATGAATGGCAGGACCTTGTGGCGATAGCCGACATCACAGGTCCCACCGGGCAGAAAGGTGCAGACGGAGCAAACGGAAAGACACCGGAGTTCCGTGTAAGCGAAAACACCCTGCAGTGGCGCTATGTCGGCGATAAAATATGGCTGAACCTGTACGATCTTTCGGTTTTGAAAGGTCTTGACGGCAAGGACGGAGCCGACGGCAAGGATGGAACAAACGGACAAAACGGCTCCGATGGTGCGGACGGCAACACCCCCTTCATTGGTGAAAACGGCAACTGGTGGATCGGAGAAACCGATACGGGCGTAAAGGCTGCCGGAACAGACGGTACTGACGGCATCGACGGCGAAAAAGGTGACAAAGGCGAAAAGGGTGACAAGGGCGATAAGGGAGATAAAGGCGACAAGGGCGATGCCGGTCAGAACGGCAGCTGTTCGGGGTATTTTCACGCCTCAAACGGCGGCACCGGCGCTTCATTCAATCAGCCGCTTCAGTTGTTTGAAGATTGCAATTCCGGAGGACTTTTTGTATGGGATCGAGCCAATAGAACCGTAACGCTGAAAGCCGGACATACATACAGTATTTCATTCAGCGGTTCGGTCTGCATTTCTCACGACATGGGTGGATGGTACTCGGTAGTATTGAAAGGCAGACAAGGCATTCTTAATGATACATTGATCGAAAGGTATATGAACGATGCAGATAATTCACGAGTGTGGATGCCGTTTGCATTCAACCGCATCTACAATGCCGGCAGTGATATTGTGCTGCAATATGAATTTATCCAGTTGACCCCCGGCACACAGCTGAACGGTGCTGTCTATAATATTACAATCATTGCTCTTGATTGAGCCGACATATACAAAACGGAGGTAGCAAGAAATGAAAAAACGAATACTCAGTATCATGCTCACCCTTTGTATGGTTCTTTGCCTTGTGTCGACAAGTGTATTTGCCGAGGATAATATGGCAGCGAGTGGGACGGCGGAAGTTTCCACAGCGGCGGAACTGGTTTCAGCAATCAGAGAAGCTTCATACGGAACAGTCAAACTGACGTCAGACATTACCATTTACACCACATTAGTGGTCAACCGCACCGTCACCCTTGATCTCAACGGTTATATGCTGAAATACGGCAGCAGCAGTGCAGGGCATGTAATCACTGTGTCCAGTGGTATTTTGACAATTGAAAACAGCGACTATACAAAATCACACAATTTCCAAAAGAAGTATAATTTATATGTAAATGATTTTTTTTGAATTTTGCTCCGTTTAAAATCATACTAATTTTAGCTTTTAATTTTTTTCATTCCAAAAACCGCCCCATTTCGTTCTATAAATTACCTCTTATAATCAAATCATGCAGACATATAATATTATTGCAAACCCGAAAAACAAATGAAAAGGAGATACGAAAATGAAAGGTATCACAACTCAGGAAGGCAGAGAAACACTCAACAAGTTCAAGATGGAAGCAGCTAACGAAGTTGGCGTAAACCTCAAGCAGGGCTACAACGGCGATCTTACAGCTCGTGAGGTCGGCTCTGTAGGCGGTCAGATGGTCAAGAAGATGATCGACGCTTACAAGACAACAGGCAACAAGTAATTTCTCCTAAAAGTCCTAAAAACTCCGCCGTGGCATTCGCTGTGGCGGAGCTTTTTACTTGAAATCAGGCAAAAAAAGTAGTATAATATACACATAGGGGCGGGGTAAAGATCATAGTAAAGAGGGATAAATATGTTGACTAAAAAGATCGCCGCCGGACTTACAGCTTTTGTTATAACAGCTTCTGCCGCACTGCTTCCGCTTCCAGAAAGCATTAACGGCATATTGGGGAACACCGCTATATCAGCTCAGGCTTATTCTGCAAACGGCGCCGTAAAAATGCCGTCAGATTTTCTGACTTTTAACAGCTCCGATCAGGTTTTCGTAAACGTGGTTTCTGCCACTAAAAACGGACTATACTATTATACTGTGGAAAACTACAAGAAGCTAATTAAATTCTATAGCTTTTCCAACAACTCCGTGAGAACTGTAGCAACGCTTGGTGACATTATAAATGTATATGCAAATAACTCCAAGATCTATTATATCGAAAGAGATACCAGCACATACAATTCCAGCGTGAAGGGTTCGTCATATTCTTATTACATAAAGACCTTTGACACCGATACGGAAAAGGTGACCAAAAGCGTTAATGTAAGCAAGTATACGCCCAATGGTATTTTAAATTACCCAAACTGTTTTGGCGTTGACGATAACGGCAGGATATATTACTATGTAACAGACAGCAGCGGTGCTGAAAAAGGCGATAATCTATTTCTGCTGGACTCAAACGGAAATAAGCTGTCCTCCTGCAGCACCGAAGTTGCCATAACAAAATTCTCAGGCTTTGACAGCACAAACGGAAACTTCTATTTTGAAAGAAACGCTGATTACGTTTATTGGGGCTATACTCACAAAATGAACGCCCTTGGCTTTGGAAACATTTCAAATAACAAAATAACCGTGTCTGATAAATCTATCGACTATTTCTATCAGAAATATTACGATTATCATTATGACAACGCACAAATGCTTGGCAACGGCAAGCTTGCGTGGACTTCTTCTGCAAGCGGCACTGTAAACATCGTGGAATCTGCCAAATTTCATACATCAACAGATGATACATTATCTCTCTTTGGAAGCGTTTCAAGAGCGGAACATGAAAACAAAAATGATCTATATAACAGCGTTGGAACAAGAACTGTATACAACGGCGAAAATGACAGCACTATCATGTATGTAAACAACAACACTCTTATGGAGTTCAACAATGATTTCAAGCAGGTGGCTTCATATAAAACAGCTTATCCTGTTTTCGCTTTGTATTATACGAACGGCACTGTGACAGCCATAGAGCGTGATACTGACGGCAATTTCTACTCAGAGAATATTGCTTGGAAAATGCCTAGCAGTGTTACGATTTCAAATTCTTCTGCCACGCTCAAAACGGGCGACAGCCTTAACCTTTCTGCAAAGAGTAATTCCGATATAGACTACGGCTTCACATGGTCAAGCAGTGATAATTCTGTGGCTTCTGTTACAAAAGACGGCAAGGTGTACGGAAACAAGGCAGGCGTATGCACAATAACCGCCACCACCGACAACAGTGTGAAAGCAAGCTGTACAGTGACAGTTACGCCTATGGATAGCGACACAAAAGGCTCTGCCACTATACTCAGCGGACGTGCAACAGACAATGCTTCAGATAACCATTACAACACATGGTCATCGGTCACAAACTCTTATCTTGTACAAAACAGCGACGAAACGCTCACAAGGCTTGAAAACACATCAAGCGGCATTGTGGTAGAAAACTACTCCGCAGACGGCAAAAAGCTTATCTCACAACGCACCATATCAAAAGGGCTTAACATATTCGGTGGCTTCTATTCGGGAAAAGACTATAACTATCTTGTGTTCGGTCAGAACAACACTTCCGAAAGCGACAGCAAGGAAGTTGTGAGAGTAGTCAAATACACCAAAAGCTGGAGCAAAGTAAATTCTTGCAGCATTTCAGGAGTCAACACAACAAAGCCGTTCTCGGCAGGCTCACTGAGAATGGAAGAAGCGAGTGGAAAGCTTTATGTTTACACCTGCCATGAGATGTATGCTGACAGCGACGGCATAAATCATCAGGCAAATATGCTTTTCACCATTGACGAATCCTCCATGTCACTGACCGACTCAATGTATGACGTTTCAAATCTTACAGACGGCTATGTTAGCCACTCATTCAACCAATTTATCAAAGCTGACGAAAGCGGAAAATACATCTACAGAGTTGACCACTCAGAATCAAGCAACTACACAATGAACGGCTCTTACCTTTCTGTAAACGGTATTACTCTCACAAAATATAAGGCTGACGGAAAATCAACAGCCGTGAACGTTTCTATCCCTGTTAAGTTCGATATGAACAAAAGCAACTACACGGGCGCTTCAATAGGCGGTTTTGAGCTTTGCAGCGGAAACTGTCTGATAGCCTATGCAAAAGACGTTTCAAGCAATTGTAAGACAAGAAATGTTTACATAAGCGTCACAGACGAGCTTTTCAACGGCACACAGAACATTGCCCTCACAAACTACGGCACATCAAGTAAAGTGACCTGCCGCACCCCTCAGCTTATAAAGATAAATGACAATCTGTTCCTTGTTATGTGGGAAGAATACAACAGTTCCACAGGCAAGACCGCCACAAAGACAATGACAGTTGACTCAAACGGCAAAACTGTTACCAAAGCCATTTCTCACTCCTTCGGACTTTCAGATTGTCAACCTGTTGTATGCAGTGACGGCATGGTAAAATGGTATGTCACAAATAATTCAGCACCGACCCTTTACAAACTCTCACCATTTGCGCTGGACGATTATCATGAACACAGCTATACAAAAACAGTTCACAGCAATGCCACCTGCACCACCGCAGGCACAGTAAAATACACCTGTTCATGCGGTGACTCCTACACCGAAACTATCCCAGCCACAGGTCACAAGTCAAGCGGTTGGATAGTCGACAAGGCGGCTTCTATCGGAGTTAAAGGCTCAAAACACAAGGAATGTACAGTCTGCAAGAAAGTTCTTGAAACGGCTGAAATTCCTGCACTTTCAAGAATTAGCATTTCAAAGGCAAGCGTGACACTTTCCACTTCGACCTACGCTTATGACGGCAAGGCAAAGAAGCCTGGTGTAACGGTCAAGCTAAACGGCAAAACTTTGAAGAATGGTACAGATTACAGCGTGACCTATTCAAACAACACAAAAGTCGGCACGGCAAAGGTCACTATCAAAGGCAAGGGCAATTACTCAGGCACTGTCACAAAGACGTTCAAGATAAATCCTGCCAAGCAGGAGATACAGAAGCTCACGGCTAAGAGCAAGGCTTTCTTTGTGGACTGGGCACAGAAAGGCTCTGCTACTGGATATGAGATTCAGTACGCTACCAACTCTAAGTTTACAAGTGCAAAGAAAGTCACAATAACAAATAAAAAGACCGACAAGACCACTGTTTCAAAGCTTTCGGGCAAAAAGAAATACTATGTTCGTGTTCGCTCGTATACTACTGTAAAGGGTACGAAGTACTACGGTGCTTGGTCAGCTTCAAAGAGTGTTACTACAAAGAAGTAATTACATATGAAAACAGCGTACCGCAGGAAACCCTGCGATACGCTGTTTTTGTTCACTAACTTTATAATTCGCTTAGATTACATTTCCAATATTGACATTTATTGCAGAAAGTGTTATCATGATGTTATAATCTTTTTCAAAAAAATAAAATACGTGGGAGTGATTATGTATGAAAAAAATTTTAGCTTGTGTTGCTGCCTTTGCAATCACTTTTAGTAGCACTGTTTTGCCTATTGCAGAACAAGCCACGGAAATCGGAGTTGTCATATCAGCTAGTGCAGACACCTATGGTGATTTCCAGTATAGTGTTTTGAATGACGGTACCATAGCGATTACCAAATATACAGGAAAAACCGAAAATCTGACTATCCCTGCATATATAAATGGTAAACAGGTAACAAGTATAGGCAATCGTGCTTTTTATTCAAATAGGAAGCTAGAAAGTATTAAGATCCCAAACGGAGTAAAAAAAATCGAAAACAACGCATTTGAAAATTGTGATATACTCAAAAATGTGACCTTACCAAATGGTCTAACAAGTATCGGGACTTATGCTTTCCATGGTTGCACCTGCCTCGAAAGCATAGATATACCACAAAGTGTTGTAATTATAGGAGCGTCTGCTTTTGAAGATTGTAATACTCTTAAAAAAATAGATATAAAAAATGGTGTTAAGAGTATCGGAAAAAATGCATTCTCGGCAACAAGCATCAAAAACCTAACACTACCTGACACTATCACTTGTGTTGAGGATAACACATTTACAAGATGCTTGTATCTTGAAAATATAACTATCCCAGACGGGGTCACAAGCATTGGAGATCTCGCATTTTCTGAATGCCCCGCATTAAAAAGTATAATAATACCTGATAGTGTTACAAGTTTAGGAAAATCCATGTTCTTTTACTGTACAAGTCTCAGTGATATTACCCTGTCAGCAAACCTTACAACTATTCCAGAAGAAGCATTTTTTTCTTGTACAAATCTCGATAATGTTATTATTCCAAATGGAGTTGTCAGAATTGAAAAATCTGCATTTTCAAGCTGTTCAGGTATGAAAAAAATCGATATTCCAGACAGTGTTGAAACTATTGGAGAAAAAGCATTTTCTGATTGTTCAGCACTTACTAATGTTGTTATTCCTGATAGCATCACAAGCATTGAAAAGTACGCTTTCCTAAATTGTTATGCTCTCAGAGATATCAAATTATCATCAAATATTGATAACATTCCAGAACAATCCTTTCTTTGCTGTAAAAGTCTTGAAAGCATAACTATTCCCGAAAACGTCAAAACTATCGAAAATGAAGCTTTTAAGGGCTGTGAGAATCTCTCGGCTATAACAATGTCTAACGGATTAAACAGCATTGAATACAAATCATTTTCAGGCTGTAAAAAACTCACAAATATTTTTATTCCTGATAGTGTTTCAAACATTACATATAATGCTTTCGAAGGATGCACCGCTCTTGCAGATATATCTGTCAGCAATGATAACACTTCATTTTCTTCAGATGAAGGAGTATTGTTTAATAAAGACAAAACTGCTTTGTTGATATATCCACTTGGTCTTAAGCAATCATCCTATACAATTCCTGGAAGCGTCACAAGTATTGGAAATGGGGCTTTTGAAAACTGTGATAGTCTAACAGATATAATTATTCCTGATAGTGTCACATATATTGGAACATCATCATTTTCTGGCTGTACAAATTTAACACATATAAAAATGCCAACAAATATTGACAACATTCCTTCCTCTGCTTTTGCTCGTTGTAAAAGTCTTGTCAGCATAGACATACCAGAGAGCGTAAAGTACATTGGAAGTGCTACATTTTCCGAATGTTCAAGTTTAACTACGGTCACAATCCCCAAAAGCACTGAATACATAGAGATTGATACATTTTATTTTTGTGACAGCCTTATCAGCATAAATGTCGATCCTGATAATCAAAAATATTGTTCTAAAGACGGTGTTTGGTTTGACAAAGCAATGACGCAATTAATGCAATATCCTGCTAATTCAAGCAGATCCGATTATACAATTCCCGATACTATTAACACGATCGCATACAGATCTTTCTTTAATTGTAAGACATTAAAGAATATCACGATTCCGAAAAGTGTAAACAGCATTGGCATGTTTGCATTTTATGACTGCACTAATTTGAAAAATGTTTACTATAAAGGTTCAAAAGCCGATTGGGAGAAAATAAATATACTTGATTTCAATGAGTGTTTAACAAACTCAACAAGATATTATAACTATGACCCAAACCACAAACACAGCTATACAAATAGGATCACAAAGCAGCCTACCTGCACAGTAAGTGGTACAAGAACATACACCTGCTCATGCGGTGACAGCTACACTGAAACTATCCCAGCCACAGGCCACAAGTCAAGCGGCTGGATAGTCGACAAGGCGGCTTCTATCGGAGTTAAAGGCTCAAAGCACAGAGAGTGTACTGTTTGCAAAAAGGTGCTTGAAACTGCCGAGATCCCTGCACTTTCAAGAATTAGCATTTCAAAGGCAAGCGTGACACTTTCAACTTCGACCTACGCATATGATGGCAAGGCAAAGAAGCCTGGTGTAACGGTCAAGCTAAACGGCAAAACTTTGAAGAATAGTACAGATTACACAGTTTCCTATTCAAACAACACCAAGGTCGGAACAGCTACTGTAAAGATCACGGGCAAGGGCAACTACACAGGTTCTGTTTCAAAGACCTTCAAAATCAAAAATAACTTCAAGAAAGCCACAGTTTCGGGCATTTCAAATAAGTCATACACGGGCAAGAATATTACACAGAGCATTACTGTTAAATACAACGGCAAAACGCTGAAAAATGGCACTGACTATACAGTTTCCTATTCAAGCAACAAGAAAATAGGTACTGCCACAGTAAAAATTGCAGGAAAAGGCTCTTACACAGGCACTATCACAAAGACGTTCAAGATAAATCCTGCCAAGCAAGAGATACAGAAGCTCACAGCTAAGAGCAAGGCTTTCTTTGTGGATTGGGCGCAGAAAGGCTCTGCTTCTGGATATGAAATTCAGTATGCTACAAACTCTAAGTTTACAAGTGCAAAGAAAGTTACTATAACAAGCAACAAGACAGACAAGACCACTGTTTCAAAGCTTTCGGGCAAAAAGAAGTACTATGTTCGTGTTCGCTCGTATACTACTGTAAAGGGTACGAAATACTACGGCGCTTGGTCGGCTTCAAAGAGTGTTACTACAAAGAAGTAATTACATATGAAAACAGCGTACCGCAGGAAACCCTGCGATACGCTGTTTTGCTCAATATACAAAATTATTTCTTATAGATCACAACGCTCTGTCTGCCCAAAATGTTATAACTGCTCTGGAAATTCGAGTACGAGAAGCGTCTGTTCTTTGTGCCTGTAAGCACATCGCCGAAGATAAAATCTCCGCTGACATCATCATAGCCTGTTATAACAAGGCAGTGCTGCGGCGCATACCACAAGAAGCTGTAACTGCCTGAGCCCGGTTGGGTGTATCTCTGTCCCCTTGTAAGCTTCCAATTTTGCAGAAGATACATAGGCTTGCCGTTTGTCGCCATCCACACTATAACAGGGTGACCCTTGTCTATCTCGGTCTTTATCTGCTCTGGGGTAAGTCCGCCAGCTGACTTTGTGCTTCCAAGGTCGAGCTTGCTGGTGCTTATCTTTTCTTTGTTGACGTTTTTGCCTGTGATATAATCGGTGTAAAGCTCTATCTGATAGTTATTCTGCAAATGCCTGTCTTTCAGAAACTTATTTGCCGTCTGCGCAATAACAGGCGCATAAACTCCGGGTCCTGTGTAAGTATAAGGCGAGCCTGCATAAGCATAGTTAGGGTCTACAGTTCCAACTGCGCCGTGTGGGATATAGGCGTTTGAAACATAATTCTTATTCGTTGAAAAGCCTATGTAGTTTAAAACTGTGGCAAGAGAAGTCGCCTCACAGCCCATTGGCATTGGCGAGCCGCCCACATATCCGTTCTGATTTATACAAGCCACCACAAGATTATTGTAACGCTGAACATAAGAAGCATTTATCCAGCCATGCTTGCCTGTCTTTGGCATTTTAACGTCGATACGCCCATTCTGTACTGCGCCGAACTGCGAAAGCACAGTGTTTGCAGGGATACTGCCGATAACAACATTATCGTTCTTTGAACGATACACCGTCACATATCTTGTGGTCTTGACAGTTTTATTTGTGTAAGACTTCTTTTCGCTGCTGAATGAGCCGCTGTAAGTCACGCCGTTGAATATCCTATATGCTCTGACTTTAAATCTATACTGCTTTGCGCTTTCAAGCCTGTCGATAGTGAACTCAGTTTTTGTGGTATCTGCCAAATGCACCCACTTGCCGTTTGAATACATATAAACATTATAGCCTGTGGCTTTTGACACCTTTGACCAGCGCAGTTTCAGAGAATTTTTTGAAGTGATAGTGGAGTCCATTTTCACCGCCGACGGCAATGTGCAGGTAGTGAACTGCTGTGACAAATCAGAAAACACTCTTTCATCATTGACAGTTTTAAAAGCCCTTACCTTGTACATATACTTGGTAGCAGAAGACTTTTTGCTGTATGTATACTTAGTATCAGCTGTTTCACCTATTTTCACGAACTCCCCCGAACGCCAATAATACACCTCATAGCCCTCTGCGCCGTCAACAGCCGTCCAAGCGAAGGTGTTTGAGGACGAAGTATTGTTCACAGACTTAAGACCGATCGGTGCTTGGAGCGAAACCTCCTCCGTATCGTCAGCCGAGCTGTCCTTAGCACTGAAAGTTACGATTTCCGCAGTTTCCTCGCTGTCAGAAAAAGCGGTCTGCGCAAACCCCGTTGACATAAGCGACAGCGCAGCCACAAAAGCGATAATTTTCTTCATCATTACTGTTTCCCCCTATATATTGAGTTTTCATTTATTAGTATAGCATTTATTTTCCATAAAATCAAGTATAGGGTAAAAAATCATGCTATTATGTAAATGAAGTATGCAGCGTGTTTTTGAGAAGGAGCACGAGGATTGTTCTTACCAGTGCGAATGGGAAGGATATCAGCTGCGATGAGAACTTCAACACTAGACAGAGGCACCCTTTTTAAAAGGAAATTACGGCAAACATGTACAGCATGGGAGAAATTGATCCTGTAAGACCACTTTCTATCATTGGGCTGAACGGCAGTATTGGAAACGGCAAGTTCAGAAAAATTGTACATTATCAACCGAGCATAAATTTCTTGAAGGATGCTCTCTGTCTTTTTTGCGTGAAAATATCTAAGCCCCACGGTGTATTTAAGGTCTCGGAAAGATGTTTCAATGCCCCAACGCATGGAGTAAAGCATTTTAAGGTCATCAGAAGAAAAAAGATCTTCAGATAAATTTGTAGCAATTACTTCATAGCTGTCATCTGATATTTTAAAGCGAACAATCCGTACAGGCAACTCATAAATAACAGTAGGCTCTGATTTTTTGTTTTTTGAAGGAACAAAATCAAAGGTACAGCTTGAAGAGATGAACTTCAAGTATGGATCGCTTAGCAATTGCTTTTTGATAGCATTTGTCTGCTTACGAACAAGTTTGAAAGTAATTAACTTATCAAACTCACCCTCAGGCAGATCAAGAACTGACATAATACAATTCTTGGAATCACGGATCCTTATGAGAAAATTTTGACCTGCTTCATTAAAATGTGCAAAAGTATTGTAAGATTCATAACCTCTGTCAGCAATAACAATGATTTGCTCAAGATCTATAAAATGGCGCTGTGCCATGGAGAGAAGAGCGCTGTGCTCATTAGAACAGTGCTTTTTCTGTATAATAACATCAGTGTAAATATGGGATAAAAGATCATACAAGGCATTGAGATGTAGCATGTTATATGGCTTAGAACCAGTCTTTCCAGAAATAAACGAATCAGCATCGCTCTTATTTGTCGGAATATGTATATCTGAACCGTCACATGCAAGAAGACTGAAACCCTTAAAAAGCTTAATTTCAGAAGAAAGAGCATTAAATTTGTCAAACAGAGAGCCAAAAGCTTCAGATCTGATTTTTGCGCGAGCTTGAACAAAGGCAGATTTAGTTGGAATATTGGTAGAATAGTCAAAGTAATTCAAGAGTTCATGAGAAAGAGATGAACTTTCCATTGTTAAAAGGCACTTAAAAATATCTTGAGGAGAGATCTTGCTCGAACGAGTAAAATCTCTTTTGGGAGAGATAAAACAAGTATTACGCTCAGAACAAACATGTTTAATAGCTGTTATCAATTTTTTCTTAATCTGCCGACATATTTCATAATGAAACCCTCCTTGAAATGGGAAAACATATACCTACTTCAAAGGGTTTCATTGTCTAAAGACAATGAAACCGCAGATTTTCTGCGGTTTGTCAACTGGTTTTCGCTATGTTTTACAATTTATTAAGATTTTCCGGTGTTCTTGTCAAAAAAAAGAACCCACACTTTTTTCGTGTGAGCTCCTTTTTTAGCTTAATGATATTGGCAAAAAAATTCGGCAATTTTTTTCAGACCAAACAAAAAACCACCGCACAAAGCCTTACCTCTGTGCGGTGTAAATATCTACTTTATTACTTCCTCTTAGAAACCACCAAAGCTGCACCTGCAAGTGCTGCCAGACCTACGCTGATGCCCACTGCCGCATCTGTATTAGGGTTTTTGGTGCTGTTAGGATTTGTCGTTGTCTTTGATGATGAAGCCGCTGCGCTGCTGTCATTTGTTGCTTCAGAAGAAGCCTCGGAAGATGACTCCTCTGCTTTGCTCTCGCTGCTCTCCTCACTTGACGACTCCTCAACAACGTTATTGAACTCAACGTCGTCGTCCTTTGTCATTTCGTCAACGCCGTCGTTAACCAACTCAACTCTCTCCCAGCCGTAAATGCCTTCAATAGCATATGTAAGCTCATAAGCTGCTGTCTTCTGTGAAACAGCTGATGGGTGATAGTCAACTGCATAACCATTGTTTTCGCTGTCCTGAACGCTGAACTGGAAAACTGATACCTTGCTGTCGCCTGTTTCAGTCTTATAAGTGTCAACTGCATCTGTAATAGAAGGATAAAGCTCCTGTCCCATAATACCGAGTGTACAAAGTATCTCAGAATTTGGATTCTTAGCTCTTATCTCCTTGAGGAAATTTACATAGCCCTTTTCAAACTCAGCACACTTATCAGGGTCACCCTTTGTGTATGAGTTATCGTTTGTACCAAGATTTACAACGATAAGCTCAGGCTGATACTGTGAGAAATCCCAATCATAATTAGCTGTCTGCTCACCGTCGAACCAGCTCCATGTAAAGCAGAACTTATCATAGAAATTTGGCACAAGCAGTGCGTCATTTATCTTGCCGTTGCCTGAATAACCAGAGATCACACCTGCTCCGCTTACTGATACAAAGCTGTAGTCAGCGCCAAAATTCTGTGCTGCCTTGTAAGCATATGTCTTTGCGGCGTTCTCGTTGTAGATAGAAAATGACTTTCCAAGTGGATCGTCAACGCCGTATCCACAAGTGATAGAGTCACCAATAAACTCGATAGAATGCTTTGCTGCCTCTGTTGGCTGTGGCTTGCCGTCTACCTCAAAGCTGTCAATTGCGATAACGCTCTGTGCAGCTTCTGAAAGCTTTATGAGCTTAACTGTGCTTTCGCCCTCAGGAAGCTCTACCTCAACTGCGTTTGTCTTCTTATTTTTTATGTAGCCCTGCTTAACAAGCTTGCCGTTTACAAATACGCCAATTCTTGCCTCACCTACACTGCCGTTTACATTGAAAACAGCCTTTGTGCCTGTGCATTTGAACTCGATACCGCTTGCAGAATAGCCAAGTATCGTTGTGTCGCCCTTTCTGTAAGTACGACCGATAAGCTTAACATTATCGCTTGTTGCCTCATAAGAGGTGAGCTTGTCCGTTGCTTCTGTGTCTGCCATGGCTGTCATTCCCATGCAGCCTGCTGCAATAGCTGCAGCACAAAAGCCTGCAAAAAACTTCTTCATACTATGATTTCCTCCGTTTTTTAATTTTTTTGTGTCTTTTGCCTTAATATTTCTCGATCCAATAATTTAATTATACTCTATCTGCAAGATATATACATTAATTTATTGTTAATGTTTATTCGTCATTTTATTAACAAGACTGTTAGATATTCTTTATCCTCTTATAAACCACAGCCGACAGCGGTGGACAGACAAAGCTGCTTGAAACAGGCTGTTTGTTCATCTTGCCGTTTTCGTCAAGCCTGAGATAAAAGCTTCCCTCAGGCAGACCAAAGCCCCTGTTCTCGTAATATGGATTAAGTGCGACAACATAGCATTGTCCGTCTTTTTCAAGCTTCCAGCTTACGCAGTTCCAATCGTCATTGTGCATAAAATGAAGATGTGCGTTCACGTCCTCTTTAGTGTTCATTCGGAAAAGCGGACTTCCCTTTCTAAGCCTTATAAGAGCCTTGTAATACTCAAAGACCTCTTTATATTCAAGCTTCCTGTTCCACTTTATGGAGTTAGTGTAGTCAGGCGCATTGTAGCTGTCATGTGAATAGATATTCACATCGTTTGGCTCTTCGCCCTCTTTAAGTATCCTCGGCTTTGACCTAAGGAAATCCTGACCAAGCTGTATGAACGGCATGCCCTGTGAAAGTATCACTATCGCCGCCGCAAGCTTATCCATTTTTATCCTTACGTCCTCGCTGTCATTCTTTGCCGATATACAAAGCTTGTCCCACAAAGTATTGTTGTCATGAGCCTCACAGTAATTCACCGCCTGAGTAGGTTCAAAAGCCCAGCAAGCTTCTTTTGCGTCATTTATCTGATAGTGTGGCACAGAGCCGGCTATACCACGCCTTAGAGTAGAAGCCGCATTTCTGTTTCCGCTGACAAAGCCCTTGTCATATGGATTGAAAGTACCGCCCTTAATGGAATCTCTGATGTTATCGTTGAAAAGTCCAACTCTTCCAAACTGATATGAATTCCATTTATATGCAAGCCTGTCAGCAGGGAGCGGTGACTCTCCTCCCGTCCAGCCCTCACCATACATTAATATCTGAGGGTCTATCTTGTTAAGCTCGTCCCTTACGATGTTCACAGTTTCAATATCGTGAAGCGCCATAAGGTCAAAGCGGAAGCCGTCTATCTTATATTCCGTTGCCCAAAATCTGAGAGAATCTATCATGAATTTTCTCATCATCATATGGTTTGAAGCCGTTTCGTTTCCACAGCCCGAGCCGTTTGAAAAAGAGCCGTCATTTCTTATTCTATGATAATAATATGGGAAAGAACGCTCAAAAGCTGACTCCTCGGTATAGTAAGTGTGATTGTATACCACGTCCATTACAACGCCAATGCCGTTCTCGTGAAGTGCCATAACAAGCTGTTTGAACTCTCTTATCCTGCACTTAGGGTCATAAGGGTCTGTGGAATATGACCCCTCAAGGCAGTTGAAGTTCTTAGGGTCATAACCCCAGTTATATTGATTGAGCCAGGGCTTGCTCTCGTCCACAGTGGCATAATCTTCCACAGGAAGCAGGTGAACATGGGTTATGCCAAGCTCTTTGAGATGCTCGATACAGGTGTTCACACCCTGATATTTTGTACCCTTATCGGCAAAAGCCACATACTTACCTCTATGCTCAGGAGCAACGCCTGATGAACTGTCCGCAGAAAAATCTCTGACGTGGCACTCATATACCACTGCGTCGCAGGCATTTCTGCACTTAGGCTTCTTGACCTTGTCCCAGCCCTCAGGGTCGGTGGTCTTGAAATTCACCACCGCACCAACGTTTCCGTTGACTCCGCAGGCTTTGGCATAGATATCTATAGTTTCATGCCTTGTTTTGTGGTCAAACTCAAATGTATAGGTATAAAAAACACCGTCAAGGTCACGGAGTATCTCCACATACCAAACACCGTGGTCAAGCCTTTCCATAGGCAGGCTTTCAAGACGGCTTTTGCCCTCGCCGTCAAGATACAGATTAAGATAAACTCCCGTTGCAAGCGGCGACCATGTTTTGAACACAGTTTTGCCCTCTTTCATGACCGCACCCAGATCGTTTCCTATATATTGATTATCTCTGTCGAACTGTTCATAATTCAATCTGTACATCAACCATGCCCCTTGCCTATATTTTTTTACGTCTTAGATATTTTTACTTCAGACTTTCGCCAAGCACCGAGCCTTGAAGAAGCTTAGTTTCAAAGCCCTCCCTCGTATTTTTAAGCAGGTCATCGCAAAGCTTTACCTTGTCCTTTTCAAGAAGCAGCAGGATAGTTGAGCCGCCAAACTCGAAATATCCCTTTTCTTCGCCCTTTGTGACCTTTACGCCCCCCTCAGTGTGCAGATTAGTTATCCTGCCCACCATAAGAGCACCGACTTCCATTTGAATAATATCTCCGAACTGCTCCGTTCTTATCATGCAATATTCTCTGGAATTTTCCTTGAAAACAGGCAGATAATTGTTCACCACAGGGTTCACAGTGTGAAGAATACCATTTATCTTTCTGTTGTGGCTCTTCACACCGTCTGCACAATAGCAATAGCGGTGATAATCGTCCACTGAAAGTCTGATGATAACTGCATAGCCGCCCTCATAACGCTTTGCAAGCTTGCTGTCCCTGAGAAGCGAGGCGGTATTATACACTGCGTTCTTTATAATAAAGGTATCAGACTGTGTTATCTTATAAGCTGTGACCTTGCCGTCTGAAGGTGACACCAGCAGATTCTTGTCCTTAGTGATAAAACGTCTGCCAGGCTTTATTTTTCTTGTGAAAAAATCATTGAATGAGCGATACATTCTTTCCTCATAGTCAAACATATCTATTCCGTTTTTTTCTGCAAAACCGAAAATAAAAGGCACTGAGAACTTGCTGTCAAGTATCACTCTTGCACACTTTGAAAATATCGGACAGCCGAGAAATTTCATAAGCGCCCTGCCCATTGCCGAGCTGTAGGCAGCCGCAAGAAAGCTATCCTGAGATGTGGTCTGTTCGTATTCTCTGCCCTGTCTGTCACGATATTTCATCTGTTTCTCTCCTTTTATTTACATTATTGTAGGGGACGACACCCCCGACGTCCTGTTTTTCACACACCTGTCCGGCAAAAACATTTCCCATTCAGGTAACTTTTATCTTAGATTATATGCTGCATTTTAAGATAGCCGAGAAGGATTATCGAACCTATAGTAAAGAGTATCAGCACGCCTTTCATGGAAAGCTTCTTGACATTTATTTTCAATACAAAGAGTATTGAAATAAGTATCATAAAGCTATGGAAAACAAATGGAAAAATATTTCTCGGTATATTGTGCTGACCCATGAACAGCAGAGGAAGTATCATAGCAACTGTTGTAACAGGCAGACCCTTATATTCTTTTCTGTTCTCTGTTGTGTTTCTCTGACGCTCTTCCTCCATAACGTTGAAGTAGCCAAGTCTGATAACAGCGCCCAGAACTATCATAATGCTTGCGATAAGACGAAGCGGATAAACTGAATTGTAGTGATAGCCTATGACAGCAGGGAAAACACCGAAGCAAACAAGGTCGCACAGTGAGTCGATCTGTATGCCGAACACCTTTTCATGCTCTGTTCTGTTTTTCATGCTTCTTGCTATCTTGCCATCAAAAAGGTCGCAGATACCCGAAAGAAGCAGGCAGAGAAAGGCTATGGACATATGATTTTCAAAGACCTGAGTGATCCCGAACACTGACGAAACAAGTCCTATGTATGTGAGTATTACCGAATAATTATAAAAACCGATCATTTTTTCTTTTCCTCTCATTCTTTTTCGACTTCTTTTTTAACTTCCTGCGACCCCTCAAGACCATTCTTCTTATCATTCCTCATAACGATAAAATGAGCCACAAACGTTACCAATGCGCTCATTATCAGCAGTAAATAGAAGCTGAGTCCACGGCTCAGCAGCATTGCAGGCTTTACAAGCTCTGCGGTGAAAATGCTCATGAACATATATGTGAAGCAGCCCTCTGTTACGCCTGCCGCACCAGGCAATGGCAGCATTTCAACTGCAACGCCTATCATAGTCTGAAGTGCAATAATATTCCAAAAACCTGTTCCGCTAAGGCCGTAGGACTTATACACAATCCATGTGACAGCCAGTAGGAACAGCCTCTGCACCAGTGTGATAAGAAAAATATTTATCACAGTATGTACATTGCTCTTTATATATTCCGAACCGATCATGTAATTGTCGCAGATACGCTTTATTTTGTTTATGTATTTTTCGTTGTTCTTTTCTTTGAGTATCCTTATGCGTGTCAGAAGATTTATAAGCTTTATGCCCATTTTTCTCGCCCACAAAGGCTTATAGAAAATAAACACAAGCCCTGCGATATAGGCGATATTCAATATAAAGCCGATAAGCAGAAGCCACCAAAGCCGTCCCACATGAAGCTTTATAAAGCCAAAGTTGAAAAGCAGGAACGCCACTGCAAGAAGCACCTGCACAGCCTTGAAAGCTATGGTGATGATAAGCATTATCAAGGTGGAAAAGCCTATCTTTATGCCGTCTTTCTTCATGTAATACATCTGCGCAGGCTGTCCGCCGGAAGCAGACGGCGTTATACAGCTAAAGAAAAAGCCTATAAACGAATATTTCAAACAACGCCTGAAAGGAGTTTTTACTTCAAAAAGCCTCAGCATATACTTTATTATGACCGACTCCCCTGCCACATAGCAGAACACGCACACAGCACCCACTGCAAGCCAGCTTTTCTTTGCAAGGTGAAGATCCGCCACTATGTCGGAAAATTCTTCTCCTCTGAAAAGCAGTCTGACTGTCAGCCAGCCTATGACCACAATAAAGAATATATTAAGAACATATTTCAGGTTCTTTTTTATTTTCATCATCTCCGAATTTTCAGCCTGTCCATTAAAAGGTCAGACCGTTTTTGTCCCACACATATTTTTTACAGCACGAATGCCATAAAGCACAGATTTACTATTATCTGCAAAATTGTAAATCTTATTACTACCTGAGTATCAGACCAGCCCTTGTTCTTTCTTGCATGGTCGTGAAGAGGAGTTCTTATGCCCTCCATAAAATTCTTTATTTTCAGGAAACGTCTGAAAGAAAGCTTGAGAAGTCCAAGTCCGCCGTCAAGTATGATAACTATAGCCATAGGGATAAATGCGAACGGTGCGGCAGTTTTTAAGAACATCACAGCAAGGAAAACGCCCAGCGCTCTCGAGCCTGCGTCACCCATGAGCATCTGGCTAGGCGAGCAGTTGAACCACAGATAAGCTGCAAGCGTCACGAACATTATCATAGGAAGGAGCATATCAGCCGCACCACTCTTTGTCACCATAAATGAAAGTGGCAGAAGAACTGTCATGACCAGCGAGCCGCATAGCCCGTCAACGCCGTCTGTACAGTTTGTAACGTTTATAGCCGTCCAAACGAGGACGCCTGCAAGGATGATGAACAGCGGTGCAGGGATAGTGAAAGTGGAATCTGTGATATAAAGCTTCACCTGCGAGCCGTTATAAAAATAGTATGTAAACGCAATGCCAAGAGATATAACAAGGTCGATAAGACCTTTTTTCAGGTTGCCCCAAGGAGTTTCAGCAGCATCGTCAAAATATCCGCTGAGCATGGCGGCATACACAAGCACGAGATAGATTATGTTCTCGATATCGAGAGGATAAAAAAGTGCTGTGCAAAGGGTAAAGGAAGTCACGAAGATAATTCCTGCGCCACGAGGCTTGCCCTCAGAAAGTGCGCCGTTCACAGCAAACGCTCTGCCCTGATCTTTAGGTAAAATGCGTTTGAAGAATTTCAGGCTGAAAAAAGCAATAAGAAAACTGCACAGCATTGGCACAAGCAGCACCAATGTAGTATTATTAGTCTTAGCCAAAAGGTTATAAAACATTGTCATCGTCCTTTTCTGTTTCAATTCATACATATACTATTATATTATACAACATAGCTGTGCAAAATGCAAATATTATTATCCGTCATTTTGCACAATTTTTTCTTAATGGTTTCTTAATGTGGAAAATTTAAGGTAAGTGCCAAGCAAAACAAAATGCACAGCCCATATAAGACTGTGCATAAGTTCATTCTGTTTCATTCAATATGTTCATCATTTCTGACGGCGTAACAATAAAATCTTTCATTGGATAATGTTTCTTATTTCCCGTGACAACATAAGCATTATTATCACGCTTTTCCATTGCTACCTCGTAGAAAATAAGGTCGTCCATATCCACGAGTATCTCCCCTGTCGGTTTCGGGTCAACTTTAATTCCATTTGAAATAATAGAATTTATCATTGTTTGGATAGTTTCAGCTTTTAGGTGAAACTTAGGTCTGTTCAAGACTTCCGCATATTCATCTATTATGTCATCATGAAACAGCGGCGTTATCCTGCCGTCAAGCACCTCACGAAGCACCATACACGGCGGAGATTGCGAATTTTTAGTGATAAGAGCAGATACGATAACATTTGTGTCAATAACAGCGCAGACTTTCATTTATCATTTTCTCCTGTTCTTTCTCACTTCTGCTATTTCAGCGTTTATCTCGTCCAAAGACATTTCAGGGACGTCAGTTGCCTGCTCTCTAAGCTTTTCAAACGCTTCAAGTCCCTCTGCTCTTGTAACAGCATTTTCAGGAAGAACTGTTTCAAATGGTATTCCACGCACCATTTTGCTACGCACCATAAACATTCTGAAAGCTGTAGGAAGATCCATTCCTAATGCACTGTATATCTCGCTTACCTCATTTTTAAGGTCACTGTCAACACGGAATTGAACTAAAGTCTGATTTTTTGCCATACAAAACACCTCCAAATATATTAAAATGTATGTGTTTATCTTTCAATTATATTATATCATCATTTATATATATTGTCAACACAGTACACTACAAAATACATTATCATGAAAAAATATATTTGCTCCTAAAGATTGAAAAAAACATTATTTTGTGCTATAATTATCTCATTAAGGAGGCATTTTTATGGCAATAAAAGACAAAGTGCTGGAACTTCTCGACGATAACAAGGGCAAATATCTTTCAGGCGAACAGCTTGCTGACACGCTGGGCTGTACCCGTGGGGCTGTTTGGAAGGCTGTGAAAGCTTTGCAGGAAAACGGTTACCCTATCTCTGCGGTGACGAACAAGGGCTATTCCCTTGATGAAAACACCGATATACTTTCCCTTGCAGGCATAAAAAAATATCTTGACCCTGACCGTCAGGGACTTGAAATAGAGGTGTATAAGGAAGTAACTTCCACTAATCTGGTACTCAAAGACTATGCAAATCAGGGTGTGTCCGAGGGCAGGATAGTCATTGCAGGTATGCAGACGCAGGGGCGTGGAAGGCTTGGACGTTCTTTCTTCTCGCCCTCTGATTCGGGACTTTACATGAGCATTCTTCTCCGCCCTGACATGGCTGCGGCTGACGCTGTTAAGATAACCACTGCTGCTGCAGTTTCAGTTGCGCTTGCTGTGGAAAAGGTCAGCGATCAGAAGCCTGACATAAAGTGGGTGAACGACATTTACATAAACGGCAGGAAGATATGCGGAATACTCACGGAGGCTTCTTTCAGCATGGAAAGCGGCGGACTTGACTACGCTGTGCTTGGTATCGGTGTGAACACCTACGAGCCGGAAGGCGGTTTTCCTGAGGCAATAAGAGATATCGCAGGACCGATATTCCACGAAAGAAAAAGCGATATGCGAAACAGGATAGCCGCAGAGATAATAAACAATTTCATGCGTCTTTATGACAGCTTTGAAGAAAACAGCTTTTACCCGGAATACAGAAAACGCTTGCTGTGGGTAGGCGAGAAGATAAACGTCATAAGAGGAAGCGAAAAAACTCCTGCCACAATGCTTGGGGCTGATGAGGACTGCCGCCTGCACGTCAGATATGAGGACTGCAGAGAAGAATATATTTCCTCAGGAGAGATAAGTATTCGCAAGGCTTAACATAATATACGAAATGTTAGGTATATCTAATGAAACAAACGTCTATGATTTTTTATAATTAATTCAGTTTATCAAATAATATCAGCAGGTCGAGTCATTGAGAAATGGCTCGATTTTTTGTGCATTATAACTATATAAACGTTTTCGTTTATGTGTATTTCTACAAGTTAGTCAATGCTTATTCTAATTATATATAGCCCATGTAAATAAAAACATTATTCATTTTGTGTCATATAGTATATAATTATAGTTGACAGTATGTCTTGATTATTGACTTTGTAATCAAATTTAACTTTAATTATATGGAGGAAATTTTATGACAAAAGAATTTGATTATTCACCGATCGACAAAATTCTTGAAAATCATGAAAAAACAGCGGTCATAGCCATATTGCAGGATATTCAGGAGATATATCACTATCTTCCAAAGGAAATATTCCCATATCTTGCAAAAAAGCTTGGCACAGGCGAAGCAAGAATATACAGCGTTGCGACCTTTTATGAGAATTTTTCTCTCGAACCAAAGGGCAAATACGTTATCAAATGTTGTGACGGCACTGCCTGTCATGTAAGAAAATCTATACCTATTCTCGAATATCTCAGAGGAGAGCTTGGTCTTAGCGAGAAGAAAACCACCACTGACGACCTGATGTTCACAGTGGAAACTGTCTCATGTCTTGGTGCTTGTGGACTTGCCCCTGTTCTCACTGTGAATGATGTTGTTCACCCTGAGATGAATCCTGACAAGGCTGCGGCTCTGCTTAAGGAACTGAGAGAAAAGGAGGCTGAATAATATGCTGCTGAAAACAAAATACGATCTTGACAACGCCCGTGAACAGTATGGTAAGCTTGTTGACAAGCAGGCTAGAAAAGTGCTTGTTTGCGCTGGTACAGGCTGTGTTGCAGGCGGTTCGCTGAACATATACCAGAAGCTTATCGAAACTATCTCCGCAAAGGGATTGGAGTGCGTGGTGGCACTTGCTGACGAGCCACATGATGATGATATCCACGATGGCGCTATCGGCGTAAAAAGAAGCGGCTGTCACGGCTTCTGCGAAATGGGTCCACTTGTTAGAATAGAGCCGGAGGGCTGGCTTTACACTAAGGTAAAGCTTGACGATGTTGACGAGATAGTTGACAAGACTATCTGCAATGGCGAGTGCGTTGAAAGACTGTGCTACAAGAAAAACGGTGAGATATATCGCCAGCAGTCAGAAATACCATTCTATAAGATGCAGCAGCGTATCGTTCTTGAACACTGCGGCCACATTGACGCTACTTCCATAAAGGAATATCTTGCTATAGGCGGCTATAGAGCTTTTGAAAAGGCACTTCTCGATATGTCCCCTGAGGATATCCTCAACGAAATGACAGAATCTAATCTTCGTGGACGTGGAGGCGGAGGATTCCCTCTTGGCAGAAAGTGGGCAAGCGTTGCAAAGCAGAAAAGCCCTACAAAATACATAGTCTGCAATGGTGACGAGGGCGACCCTGGCGCATTTATGGATCGTTCTATCATGGAGGGCGACCCACACAGACTTCTTGAAGGAATGATGATAGCCGGTATCGCAACAGGCGCGAAAGAGGGATATATCTACGTTCGTGCGGAATATCCGCTGGCAGTATCACGTCTTAAGGGTGCGATCGCACAGGCTGAGCAGTTTGGTCTGCTTGGTGACAATATACTCGGCACAGATTACTCATTCAGAATACATATAAACCGTGGTGCAGGCGCATTTGTTTGCGGTGAAGGCTCTGCCCTGACGGCTTCTATCGAGGGCAAGCGTGGTATGCCTAGAGTTAAGCCGCCAAGAACTGTTGAACATGGTCTTTTCAACGAGCCTACAGTTCTCAACAACGTTGAAACGCTTGCCAACGTGCCTGTTATCATAAACAACGGTGCAAAATGGTTCAGGAGCATAGGCCCTGAGAACTCCCCTGGAACAAAGGCTTTCGCTCTTACTGGCAACATCTCGAACACCGGTCTTATTGAAGTGCCAATGGGAACTTCTCTCAGAAAGGTAATATTCGATATCGGCGGCGGCATGAGAGGTGACGGAAAGTTCAAGGCTGTTCAGATAGGCGGTCCGTCAGGCGGCTGTCTTGTTACGCCTAACCTCGATATCCAGCTTGACTTTGACTCGCTGAAAAAAGTCGGTGCTATGATCGGCTCAGGCGGACTTGTTGTTATGGACGATAAGTCCTGTATGGTAGAAGTTGCAAGATTTTTCATGAATTTCACCCAGAACGAGTCCTGCGGAAAGTGCGTTCCGTGCCGTGAGGGTACAAAGAGAATGCTTGAGATACTTGAGCGTATCGTAAATGGTAACGGTCAGGAGGGGGATATCGAACTGCTTCTTGAGCTTGCCGACACTATCTCCTCAACTGCTCTCTGCGGTCTTGGAAAGACGGCTGCATTCCCTGTTGTATCTACAATAAAAAACTTCCGTGAGGAATATGAAGCTCACATAAGAGATAAGAAGTGTCCATCAGGCAACTGCAAGAAGCTTGTGACATATCAGATCGACCCTGAGATATGCAAGGGCTGTTCAAAGTGTTCAAGAGTCTGTCCTGTGGGTGCGATCAGCGGCGAGATCAAAAAGCCGTTCAAGATCGACACCTCTAAGTGCATAAAGTGCGGAGCTTGTATTTCCAACTGCCATTTCAAAGCTGTCAAGGAGGTTTAATTTTAGCTATGAATAAAGAGTTTATGATAATCGACAATATCCCCGTTGCTATAAACGGTGAAAAAAATCTGCTTGAGCTTATCAGAAAGGCAGGCATCGAGCTTCCTACATTCTGTTACTATTCTGAGCTTTCAGTATACGGTGCCTGCAGAATGTGCATGGTGGAAAACAAGTGGGGTGGCATGGAAGCCGCTTGCTCAACTCCTCCGAGAAACGGTATGGAGATATACACAAACACACCAAGGCTGAGAAAATACCGCAAGATGATATTGGAACTTCTTCTTTCAACTCACTGCGGCGAATGTACGACCTGCGATAAAAACGGCAAGTGCAAATTGCAGGAGCTTGCCGCAAGATTTGATATCCACAGGGTACGTTTTGACAATCCAAAGTCCAAGCCTTGTATCGATGATTCTTCTGTATCTATCACTAGGGACGCCAACAAGTGTATCCTCTGCGGCGACTGCGTAAGAGTGTGCAACGAGGTACAGAACGTTGGTGCAATAGATTTTGCATTCAGAGGTTCAAAAATGAAGGTAGCCTGCTCATTTGACAAGCCTATAGGCGATTCAAACTGCGTTGGCTGCGGTCAGTGTGCGGCAGTCTGTCCAACAGGCGCTATAATCATAAAGAACGACAGCCACAGGCTTTGGAAAGAGCTTAATCAGGAGGACACTATTGCAGTGGCTCAGGTAGCTCCAGCTGTAAGAGTTGCAGTGGCAAAAGAGTTCGGCTACAACGGTGAGAACGTTATGGGCAAGATAGTTGCAGCACTTAGAAGAATAGGCTTCAACTACATTTTTGACACATCTACAGCCGCAGACCTCACTGTTATGGAAGAGTCAAAGGAGTTTGCAGACAGGCTTGCAAACGGCGGAAAGCTCCCGCTGTTCACATCATGCTGTCCTGCATGGATAAAGTATGCTGAGAACGAGTATCCTGAGATACTGCCTAACATTTCCACTTGCCGCTCACCAATGCAGATGTTTGCTTCCGTAATAAACGAGAAGTTCAAGGGCGAAGGCAAGAAGATACTTTCTGTTGCTGTTATGCCTTGCACTGCCAAAAAGGGCGAAGCCGCAAGAGATGAGTTCAAGAACGAGAACGGCAAACCACTGGTTGATTTTGTCATCACAACTCAGGAGCTTATCATGATGATAAAAGAAGCCGGTATCGTGTTCAACGAGATAGAGCCGGAAGCTGTTGATATGCCGTTCGGCACTATGACAGGCGCAGGTGTTATCTTTGGTGTAACAGGCGGTGTAACAGAAGCAGTTATCAGACGTGTTTCTACAGACAAGTCACTCGCTTCCCTGAGAAATCTTGCATTCGAGGGCGTAAGAGGCTTCGAGGGCATAAAGGAGCTTGAAGTACCTCTTGGCGACAAGGCTATCAAGGTCTGCGTTGTAAACGGACTTCGCAATGTTGAAGTCATAATGAACAGAATGAAAGCCGGCGAGCATTTCGACCTTATCGAAGTTATGGCTTGTCCAAACGGCTGTATAGGCGGCGCAGGTCAGCCAAAGGCTACTATCGACGAGAAGAAAGAGCGCAGTGTTAATCTTTACAATGCTGACAAGCTTTGCACTTTGAAGCGTTCAGAAGAAAATCCGCTTATGGATAAGCTTTATGAGGGTATCCTCAAGGGCAGAGAGCATGAACTGCTTCATGTAAGCTATGTAAAATAACAAAATAGCATAAATAGCGAAAGGCTGCACGAAACTGTGCAGCCTTTTTTTGACGGATTATTTTATTATGATATATCCTCCACCTTGACAGCTCTCTTTTCATTTCTGTAGTTGACTACCTCTCCAAAAGTGCAGTATATAACAGAGAACACAGGAACAGCGATGAACATTCCGAATATGCCGAAGAGGTTTCCGCCTATGGTGATAGCGAAAAGTGTCCATAGTGACGGCAGACCAACCGAGTTTCCTACCACCTTTGGATAGATAAGATTGCCCTCGATAGCCTGAATAATGAACATGAACACCAAAAACAGCACAGCCTGCTTGAAATCCGTCACGCAGATAAGCAGGAAGCCCACCACATAGCCAAGAAAAGCTCCCACTATAGGGATAAGTGCAGTGCAGGCAACGAGTATGGCAATAAGCACCGCATTCGGGAAACGGAAGATAGCCATTCCAATACCGCAAAGGGAGCCGAGGATAATGGCTTCCGTGGTCTGACCCACAAGAAAGTTCGCAAAAGTGTCGATAGAGCGACGGCATATACGGCTTATGCGGTCGGTGATACGATTGCTGAGAAAAGCACAGCTTATGCGCTTGCACAGGTCTTTGAGCCGCTCTTTTGCGGCAAGCATATAGACCGCAAAGCAAATGCCCAAGAAGAAGTTCACAAGACCTGAGAAAAGATCTGTCACAAAGCTTACTGTTGAACTGAGTGTGTTCAAGATCACAACGCCGTCTTTCAGCCAGCTTGTAACCTTATCGATAATATCAGCAGTGCTTATATTCATTCTGTCAAGCCACCCTGCTATCTCAGGGGAATTGTTGAGCTTGTTGGAAATATTTGAAATAAGTACAGGGATATCGTCTGAAAGCTGAGAGAAAGTCTTTATGAGCGCAGGGATAATAAGCCAGCACACAAGTGCCACAACGCCTAGGCAAAGCAGAAAGGTCAGCACTATAGAGCATGGTCTTTTCAGCGTTTCCACAGTTTTGGCATATTTCTCTTTTTTAGGCTTCTTAAAAAGCCTCTTTTCAATGCCTGACATTGGCACATTCAGGATAAATGCGATTATACAGCCAAATATAACAGGCTTCAAGACCCCGATCATTACGCCCAGAAGTCTAAAAAACTTATCATAGTTGGTCAATCCCCAAAAAAGCACTACGCCAAGAACCACAAGGGCTGCATTTTCTTTGAATTTTTTTGTGAATTTCATTAGTTTCTCCTTACAAAAACGAGCTGTACAGCCTTTGCCGTACAGCTCTCAAATCGCTTAGAAATTAGTGTTAAGGCTGAGATACTGTCCGCTCTGATAAAGATAGATCAGATATACCACAGACGCATAGATAGTTACAACAAGCACCACCAATGTTGTAAATGCGGCGAGAATGTTCAGTATCGGGATAAACGCAACAACAAGGCACACTGCCATGACAATAAGGCAGGTCTTGTTTACATTCCACACATGGTCGCCCTTGTTTGCAAGGCCGTAGTTCTTCACGTCCCTCAGCAGGTCGCCTGTTGATTTGCAGATATAGTAAAGCACCGCTATGTTCATTACATTGCCAGCAAAACTCAGAACACTTGATATCGCATTATTGTCAATAAATGTGTCAACTATTGAAAAGATAAGATCAGCCACTGTGAAAACAAGAGCTGTCTGATAACCATTATGGTCTTTTGAAGCTTCAAGTATTCCCCATACGTTGAAAATAGTTGCGGCTACGGTACAAGTCATCAAAAGGAGTGCACCTATCCCCGGTATAAAAGCAAGCGGAACTCCTATAACACCTATGATCTTTGCCAGAAACACCTTTTTGATACCGCTTGCAGCATTTGGATATTTTACCATTTTATTACCCCCCTATATTTCGATTTCTTAATCAAGTTCGATATTCATTATCGGCTGTGAAACGTCTGCGCCAGCAGGTACCATTGGAAGAACGTTTATATCCTTATTGATGATAACGTCCACAAGGCAAGGCTTACCGCATTTGAGTGCCTTTTCAAGCATTGGCTTTATCTCGGATTTCTTTTTTATCCTTATGCCCTCAACGCCAAATGCGTCGGCAAGCTTCATAAGGTCTGTTCCTCTTTCGATATTCGTCTGAGAAAATCTCTTGCCGTAGAAAAGTCTTTGCCACTGTCTTACCATTCCGAGAACGTCATTCTCGAAAACAAGCTCAATAAGCGGTATCTTATGCTTTGCAAGTGAAGAAAGCTCGTTGCAGTTCATGAAGAAGCTTCCGTCGCCTGCGATGTTTACTACAGTTCTGTCAGGGTTGCCCACCTTTGCGCCCATTCCTGCGCCAAAGCCGTAGCCCATTGTACCAAGTCCGCCGCTTGAAGCAAAGCTTCTTGGACACTTGAAGTTATAATACTGTGCAGCCCACATCTGATGCTGACCGACTTCTGTGGAGATGATAGCCTTGCCGTCTGTAAGTCTGTCAAGCTCCTCGATAACGTCCTGCGGAAGCACCTCGTCCTCGCTCTCAATAGGCACCATTCTCAGCGCATACTGCTTTTTCCAATCCATAACAGTATTCATCCAAGCCTCGTGCTTCATATCAGGAAGCAGCTCGCAAAGCTTTGCAAGGATATACTTAACGTCCCCAATAACATGGCTGTAAACGTCAATATTCTTGCCTATCTCGGCAGGGTCTATATCAATATGTATGATCTTCTTATCCTTTGCAAATGTCTTAGCGTTGCAAAGAACTCTGTCGGAAAATCTCGAGCCAAGAACTATCATAAGGTCACATTCGCTGAGCGTCATAGCGGCTGTCTTTGTGCCGTGCATACCAAGCATACCGATATAGCAGTCCTTAGTATTGTCAAGTGCGCACTGACCCATAAGTGACAATGAAACAGGTGCGTCCACTTTTCTTACGAACTCAGCCATTTCTTCTGTTGCGTCAGCAGAAACAACTCCGCCGCCTGCGTATATAAAAGGCTTCTCAGCATTCTTTATAAGCTCTGCCGCAGCAGCTATCTCCTCGTTTATGCCCTCAGGATTATGATTTACTACCTTCTTAGGCTCTTTCTTCTCATAGACCATAAGTGCGCCTGTGATATCCTTTGGTATATCTATAAGAACAGGACCCTTTCTGCCCTCGTTTGCAATATAGAAAGCTTCTCTGATAATGTCAGCAAGCTCCGCAGGATCTTTCACAATGTAGTTATGCTTTGTGATAGGCATTGTTATCCCGCAGATATCTACCTCCTGAAAAGAGTCAAGACCAAGCAGATCTCTTGTTACGTTTCCTGTGATAGCCACCATAGGGATAGAATCCATATAAGCTGTGGCGATACCTGTTACAAGGTTCGTAGCACCCGGACCTGAAGTTGCGATAACAACACCCGTTCTGCCTGTTGTTCTTGAATAACCGTCAGCCGCATGGCAGGCAGCCTGCTCATGGGCGGTGATAACATGGTGTATCTTATCAGAATATTTATACAGCGAGTCATATATGTTTAGAACTGCTCCGCCCGGATAGCCGAACACTGTATCGACGCCCTGCTCCAGCAAACATTCAATTATAACGTCTGAGCCACGTAACTCTTTCAACATTTTTTATTTCCTCCAAATTACAAAATACATCTAAAATCATAAAAATATATCAATATATGATTATACTATATCTGCTTTAAAAAGTCAATACTTTCATTCATTTGGCTCATAAGCTCGTCCACCGTATCAGAGAAAAGCTTTGCCTGCTCGTCAGGCTTCTTTTCCTCTACAGCTTCCGCCTTTTCAGGCTTCTTACTTTCAAGCATATCCTGCACGCTCACTGTCTTTTCCACAGCCTTTTTTGCTGTGAGCGTTTTAAGCTCATGATCGTCAAGATAAGGCTTTATGCCCACAACGGAAACATTGTCAGTTCCGCCGTTTGTGAGAGCAAGCTCCATTATAGCGCCAAGCTTTTCAGAAACAGAAAGGTCAAGACCAAGCCCCACCACCATTTCTTCCTCAGAAACGTAATCCGACACGCCGTCTGACACTATGATTATCATATCGTCAGGTTCTTTGCCAAAATCAGCCACCAATGGTGTTTGTGCCACATCAGGTTCATTGAGAGTGCTGCCGATAGAAGATATTATGGCATTCTGATACTGTGGCTCAAGCTCTGACACGTCTTCTATCCTGCCATGCTCATACATATATCGTGCGTAGGATTGGTCAACGGATATCTGTCTAATAGTGCCGTTCACATAGCGGTACATTCTGCTGTCGCCAACGTTTATGCACATTGCTCTGCTTTCCTCGTCCACTGCAAGGCAACACAGGGTGGTCTGCATATTTGCAGCGTTTTCAGCCCTTACGCCCTGCTTTTTTATTTTGTTGTGAACATCGATAAGCGTTCTTTTCATATCCACCCCTGAATTATATTCAAGAATGGAAAGATGCCTTAAACAAAGCTCCGAGGCGACCTCTCCTGCATTTTCTCCACCAACGCCGTCGCAAACGGCTGCAATAAAAGGAGCAGCGACAGTTGATTCATAGCTGCCGCTGTTGATGACCTCGTGGTCTATTAAAATGCAGTCCTCATTCTGTTCACGGTAATTTCCCTTGTCTGTTATTCCGAAAATATAATAATACATTTATTATCACCGTCTGAAAACTGGTATCGTGCTGTTATATCATATCTGCAACAAGACTGCCCATTTCATTACAGCCAACGAGCTTCATGTCCTCTGACATGATATCCCCTGTTCTGTAGCCTGCTTCAAGGACTTTCTTGACAGCATTGTCGATAGCGTCTGCTTCCTTATCCATATCGAAAGAGAATCTCAGGAGCATTGAAGCTGAAAGTATAGTTGCGATAGGGTTAGCCTTATCCTGTCCTGCGATATCAGGTGCAGAGCCGTGGCTAGGCTCATACATACCGAACTTTGTGTCATTCAGTGAAGCGGAAGCCAGCATACCAAGCGAGCCTGATATCATAGCGGCTTCGTCTGAAAGGATATCGCCGAACATATTCTCTGTAAGGATAACGTCAAACTGCTTAGGATCTCTTACAAGCTGCATTGCGCAGTTGTCAACGAGCATATGCTCCAGCTCGACCTCAGGATAATCCTTAGCTACCTCGTTTACTACCTTTCTCCAAAGTCTTGAAGAATCAAGAACGTTAGCCTTATCAACGCTTGTAACTTTCTTTCTTCTCTTCATTGCGATGTCAAAGCCACGGATAGCAATTCTTCTTATCTCGTTTTCGTTATATGTAAGAGTATCAACGGCAGTTTCAACGCCGTCAACGTTCTCTGTCTTTCTTGCACCAAAATACAGACCACCTGTAAGCTCTCTCATTATCATCATGTCAAAGCCGTCGCCGATTATATCGTCCTTAAGAGGGCAAGCTTCTCTAAGCTCAGGATAAAGATTTGCAGGACGCAGGTTAGCGAACAGACCAAGCTCTTTTCTTATTTTCAGAAGTCCGGCTTCAGGTCTGAGGTTCGGAGCAAGCTTATACCATGGTGAAGTGGAAGTATTTCCGCCGATAGAGCCAAGCAGAACTGCGTCTGAGTTCTTTGCTATCTCGACAGCCTCGTCTGTAAGCGGAACGCCATATTTATCTATAGAACAGCCGCCCATAAGGATATCAGTATAAACAAACTTATGACCGAACTTTTCAGCAACCTTGTCGAGGACCTTCTGTGCTTCTGTTACTATTTCAGGACCTATCCCGTCGCCCTTTATAACTGTTATTTTCTTTTCCATGTTATTTTTCCTCCTCAGAATTTAAAGTCGAAACGCTTATCTCGCAGGAATAACTCTGCTTTTCGGCTGTCATGAACAAAATGCCTGTATAGACCGAACACTCGCCGTCAATAAGCTTCTTTTTGCAATAATCGTCAGCAGCCATGCCTTTGAGCTGATACTGCATATAACTGTCCGCCGTATCAGTGCCGTCAAAGTTCACCTGACTATAGTCTATCTCCTCGCCGTCCATATAATATGACCAGTAGTAAGACAAACCGTCAGAGCCTTTGACCTTTATGCTGTTGGGTGAAACAGTGCTGTCTATGCTTGCTTCGTCTATATTCGCCCAAAGTCCGTTGAAAGTGGAAAATCCAGCACCATTTATCTCAGGCTTATTGCAGGCAAAGGTCTTTGTTGAAACGCCTTTTTTATCGGTCTTTTCGTCCTTTTCCACAAGCACTATACTGCTGTTTGAAGCAGTTCCCCTTGCAAAACTGCCGCCAAGCTTTCTGTTTATCTCTGCAGAGCTTAGGGTCAGGTCTATCTTGCTGCCGTCCACCATTACCATAAAAGGCAGAAAATCCTTGCTGCTGTATTCAAATTTATTACTGCTCTCCTCTTTTTTCGAGCAGCCTGCGCTGCACACCAGCATTACCCCTGCTGCAAGTGCCGCAAATAGCTTTTTAGCTTTCATAGCTTCACCCCTTCATAGAAACAGTTCAAGGGCGACCCCTTTTGAGAGATCCCCCTTAAAGCTTCAAAATATCTTATTTAAGTGAGTTAAGAAGACCATTGCTGTTGATGATATTGATAAGAAACTCAGGGAACGACTGACCCTGATAAGTCTCATTCTTGGTCTTGTTTGTGATAACGCCACTGTCGAAATCTATCTCCACCTCGTCACCGTTATCTATCTTCTCGGCAGCTTCCTCGCACTCGATGATAGGAAGTCCGATATTTATAGCGTTTCTGTAGAATATTCTTGCGAATGTCTTTGCTATAACGCAGGATATCCCACTCGCCTTGATAGCAGCAGGCGCATGCTCTCTTGATGAACCGCAGCCGAAGTTGCTCTTTGCTACCATTATATCGCCCTTCTGAACGTTCTTTGCAAAGTCAACGTCAATATCCTCCATGCAATGCTGTGCAAGCTCCTGCATATCAGGTGTGTTGAGGTATCTTGCAGGGATAATAACGTCTGTGTCTACGTTATCCCCGTATTTATGTACTTTTCCGCAAGCTTTCATTATGAAAACCCCTTTCGTCAAACTTTATCAGCCCTGCTTGAACTCTGACGAATGGAATATATTTTCTCCTATCGCCTGTTTTCTAAGCTCTTCATATATCTTTTCAAGATACGGGCCGTCTATAGTATCCTTGTTTCTTGTAATAAAATAGCAGATCTTTACCTTGTGGAACATTCCCTCTTTAACGAGAGCATACACAGGTGTACCCCCGATATTGGAGGTATAAAAGGTATTGAAGCCCTTCTTGTCAATAAGAGCCTGCGTCATTTCCACGGTAAATGTATTTTTGTCATGGAGTTCCTGAATGATCTCGTCAGCCTTCTCCTCACGCTGATAGTCATTTAGTGAAGTTCCGTACTTCTTTGTAACAATACTAAGAAGTATATCGGAGAATATTTCCCTAAGATAATTTTTCATCTGTTCTCGCTCCCAAGTCGTATATGCGGTCATGCCGCATATCAATTATTCCCCCAACGCAAGATCTGTCAGCTGATTTTCTCCCCGAATATCACATAACTTCCGACGGCTGTGAGATCTTGCCTGTCACAGCTGAAGCGGCGGCAACGTAAGGTGAAGCCAGATAAACCTCTGATTCTGGGTGACCCATACGTCCCACGAAATTTCTGTTTGTTGTTGCAACGGCCCTTTCGCCCTTTGCAAGGATACCCATATGTCCGCCAAGACATGGACCGCAGGTAGGTGTAGAAACCGCACAGCCTGCATTTATGAATATCTCCAGCAGACCCTCTTTCATAGCCTGCATATATACCTTCTGTGTGGCAGGGATAACGATACATCTAACGTTCTTTGCCACCTTTTTGCCGTCAAGTATCTCAGCGGCACATCTCAGATCCTCTATCCTGCCGTTCGTACATGAGCCGATGACCACCTGATCTATCTTGACCTCCGGGATATCGTCAAATGTTCTTGCGTTCTCAGGCAGATGCGGGAAAGCGACTGTAGGCTTTATCTGGCTGAGGTCAATAGTGTATTCAGCCTCATACTCAGCGTCATCGTCAGCCTTGTATATCTTATACTCTCTGTCTACCTTATCCTTGATGTAATCAAGTGTAACATCGTCAACTGCAAATATGCCGTTCTTTGCGCCTGCTTCGATAGCCATGTTAGCCATGCAAAGCCTGTCCTCCATGGAAAGGTTTTTCAGACCCTCGCCTGAAAATTCCATAGACTTGTAAAGTGCGCCGTCAACGCCTATCATGCCGATTATATGAAGTATAACGTCCTTAGCGGCACTATACTTTGGAAGATTGCCTACGATATTGAACTTGATAGCGGCAGGGACTTTGAACCAAGTCTTTCCCTTTGCCATGCCTGCGCACATATCTGTTGAGCCGATACCTGTTGAGAATGCGCCAAGTGCACCATATGTACAAGTATGTGAGTCAGCACCGATAACGCAGTCGCCTGGAGCGACAAGTCCTTTTTCAGGAAGCAGAGCGTGTTCAATGCCCATATCGCCAACGTCGAAATAATTCTTTATGTCATACTTTGAAGCAAAATCACGGCAGGTCTTGCACTGTGTAGCGGATTTGATATCCTTGTTAGGTGCAAAGTGATCCATGACCATTGTGACCTTATTCTTATCGAAAACATCTGTGAAGCCCGCTTTATTGAACTCGTTTATAGCCACAGGTGACGTAACGTCGTTGCCGAGAACCAGGTCAAGGTTCGCCATTATAAGCTGACCTGCCTTGACTTCGTCAAGACCTGCGTGGGCTGCCAGAATTTTCTGAGTCATTGTCATACCCATTTAATATTACTCCTTACTATCAGATCTCAGAGCATACCAAGATCCTTTATTTTTTATACCCATTTATTATACCACTATTTTGATGTTAATGCAAATACATATTTATTATATATCTATGAATAATATTTATACTAAACGTTTGAGATATGAACATATCTCTTTTACATTTACATATAAAATTACATATAAAATGCGAAAATTTTAATCACATTTTAAACAATAGCACTGCGTATCAACTGAAATATCTTTCACAACATCACAAAATACTAACATTCACGGGAAAATACCGTCAACCCTCTTGACTTCATTTGCATGGCATAGCTGTTCTCTTACTGCAAAAAATAATATTACAAAGAAAAAAGGAGGAAACAGCAATGAAGATGAAGTCAATGATAACAGGCGTTTCAATGGCGATAGCCGCAGGAACAGTGGCTTATGCAGTCACAGAGGCGACATCAAGCGAAAAGAAAATGCTCAAAAGCCGCACAGGTCGTGCTATCAGAGCTATCGGTGACGTAATGGACGGCATTTCAATGATGATGAAATAGCCCTCATGGGGGCTGTAAAAAAAGTCCCCAAGAAAAAAAGGCTGCAATCTTGCCAAAAAGCAAGACAGCAGTCTTTTTTTGTGGTATAATAAATTTGATGAAAAAATACCAACAAGAATATAATACACCATATCAATTAAAATTTCCTATAGAAATTGAAAAAATTATTGAAACAACAGATCCGGTATATACA
>NZ_JAHLPI010000012.1:0-129864 GCF_018917825.1 Ruminococcus sp. MSJ-25 | reverse complement strand
GAAGACTATGATCTGGAGATATTATATGAGTTACTGGGCTAACAGAAGAATCTGCACCGCCAACGGTGGGCTGCCTCCGGCAGTTCGAAGAAAGCTCTACTATGATCATATCTTTCTCGCTGCATAATTCTTGTTCGAATAAAATGTGTCAAGTGATATTGACAAAACCAATATGTTTATAAACGTGACCTTCGTAAGAATAAATTTCAACTCACACGCTCACGTGGAGCGTGACGGCTTTTCTTGTTCGTTTCTTTCAGCGCCTTGTCATTTCAACTCACACGCTCACGTGGAGCGTGACGCAGCCCAGGCGTCAGCGTCGGCACAGCAGACCGATTTCAACTCACACGCTCACGTGGAGCGTGACTCACCACGCCAAAGCACTTTCGTCATTTAGCAGACCGATTTCAACTCACACGCTCACGTGGAGCGTGACTGTCACGCCACCCTTAATATTTGTCTTTGTGACATTTCAACTCACACGCTCACGTGGAGCGTGACGCAAAGAATTACTACGGGATGACCGACAAGCAGGATTTCAACTCACACGCTCACGTGGAGCGTGACACGCCAGTCACGTATACTAGGCAGAAAAAAAAGATTTCAACTCACACGCTCACGTGGAGCGTGACAATAGACTTTTAGCACACCCATAGGGGCGTGTGATTTCAACTCACACGCTCACGTGGAGCGTGACGGTATTACGCAGTCAGCGTTAAGCCAGCGAGAAATTTCAACTCACACGCTCACGTGGAGCGTGACGATTTCATGAATCATATTCTCGAATACATGAAAACCATTTCAACTCACACGCTCACGTGGAGCGTGACGTATGCGGTGTGAGAATAGTTGCTTGCCAAGTTTATTTCAACTCACACGCTCACGTGGAGCGTGACTAATCACCTCGTCTTGGTACGCTTTCAGTGCTTTATTTCAACTCACACGCTCACGTGGAGCGTGACGACTGTTCCTTGCAGTCATGTGCTTTTCTTCTCGATTTCAACTCACACGCTCACGTGGAGCGTGACGCTACCTGATTAGCAAATGTTGTCTCAAAGAAGTCATTTCAACTCACACGCTCACGTGGAGCGTGACGCCGTTCCCTCAAAAATTTCAAGCCAGGCGAAATATTTCAACTCACACGCTCACGTGGAGCGTGACAATGACGTACTTTTGTATACTTGCACAAAATCAATTTCAACTCACACGCTCACGTGGAGCGTGACGTAAAAAATCCGTCGGCATGAGTGTCGGCGGAAATTTCAACTCACACGCTCACGTGGAGCGTGACGCCGAAGAGTGTGCACAGTGCATAGGAACGGCAGATTTCAACTCACACGCTCACGTGGAGCGTGACATACTGCTCAGGGGTTATCTTGCCCCTGTCAGCAATTTCAACTCACACGCTCACGTGGAGCGTGACCGGATAGATAATGCGGTGTCTGTGCCAGGCGGCCAATTTCAACTCACACGCTCACGTGGAGCGTGACGCTTGCCGTCATAGTCCATCTTCTTCACAGGCTCATTTCAACTCACACGCTCACGTGGAGCGTGACCAGTACGCATAACACCTTGCGTTTCTTGTCCGTATTTCAACTCACACGCTCACGTGGAGCGTGACTCTTTGCCCTCATAGCAGAAAACATTTTCATTCGCATTTCAACTCACACGCTCACGTGGAGCGTGACTTCATTTTGTCAGAGATGTTGTCAACGCTTGACATTTCAACTCACACGCTCACGTGGAGCGTGACTATCGACCCATTTTAATTGCAGTCATAGGAGTTATTTCAACTCACACGCTCACGTGGAGCGTGACGTTTTTCTCACTGATTTTTCGCATGTATTCCCAAATTTCAACTCACACGCTCACGTGGAGCGTGACGCACCACGTTGAACTAACGGACGGCGGCAAGTACAATTTCAACTCACACGCTCACGTGGAGCGTGACCATTGCCTGAGGGCTAGCCACTCAGGCGTAAAAATATTTCAACTCACACGCTCACGTGGAGCGTGACGTGCAGATACCGTTGAATTTGGATTTTGTGCCAATTTCAACTCACACGCTCACGTGGAGCGTGACAACACGCCCTGGGCTGACCTTTTCAGGCTATCAAATTTCAACTCACACGCTCACGTGGAGCGTGACACGAACAAGGTCTGATTTGCAAAACTGTTACCTGCATTTCAACTCACACGCTCACGTGGAGCGTGACTCTTAGCAACGCAGGGGCAGCACGTCTGTACAAAAATTTCAACTCACACGCTCACGTGGAGCGTGACATCGCACGTCAAGCAACCTCCCTCTCGTTATCTGCATTTCAACTCACACGCTCACGTGGAGCGTGACCGTCGGCAACGTTTATGACAATCCTGAACTTTTGATTTCAACTCACACGCTCACGTGGAGCGTGACCGGGTCGTGACGGATAACGTGTCGGATTAAGCGAATTTCAACTCACACGCTCACGTGGAGCGTGACTTTAACGAACAGCATACGGCGTTCAAGGCCATATATTTCAACTCACACGCTCACGTGGAGCGTGACAATCAAAAGATATTGCACACATTTGCACAAACAATTTCAACTCACACGCTCACGTGGAGCGTGACCACGTTTGTTATCTACAGTAATGACTATAAACGCATTTCAACTCACACGCTCACGTGGAGCGTGACTCGTAGACAACGAACGATGACTTGTTGTTTGCTATTTCAACTCACACGCTCACGTGGAGCGTGACCTTTATATGCTTTCATTTGCTCAACGGCTTTTGTCATTTCAACTCACACGCTCACGTGGAGCGTGACAATATGGGTCTGATAGAAAACACGCCTATAGGCATTTCAACTCACACGCTCACGTGGAGCGTGACCCCCTGCGTTGCTAAGATATGTACACGGCGGATATTTCAACTCACACGCTCACGTGGAGCGTGACTATCAGGCGGGCAGTTTCTTTTCTCACCCGTTGCATTTCAACTCACACGCTCACGTGGAGCGTGACCCATCTTCGGCTCTGCGTGCGGCGCATATTGGGATTTCAACTCACACGCTCACGTGGAGCGTGACGTCGTTGAGGTAGATGCAAACAACAAGGCTGTAATTTCAACTCACACGCTCACGTGGAGCGTGACAACAGCTGTTTGAGAGCAATTACCACAGTCGCAATTTCAACTCACACGCTCACGTGGAGCGTGACCTGATATCGTATAACTGAGATGTTATTTCCTCAATTTCAACTCACACGCTCACGTGGAGCGTGACTGCTGTCGATAAATCCCTTGTAATCGTCCTCTTTATTTCAACTCACACGCTCACGTGGAGCGTGACTGTACAATATTGCACGCAATAATATCACTATCAATTTCAACTCACACGCTCACGTGGAGCGTGACTCATTATGTATTTTGACGACGATGCCAGGGAACAATTTCAACTCACACGCTCACGTGGAGCGTGACGAGTGCCACTTCTCAACGAGTTTTGTGCGAGAATCATTTCAACTCACACGCTCACGTGGAGCGTGACGAAGAATTGGACGTGGAAATCGTCCGCCTTATCATTTCAACTCACACGCTCACGTGGAGCGTGACCACGTCCGTGTTGGTTTCCTCACCGAAGTTGACATTTCAACTCACACGCTCACGTGGAGCGTGACGTTAAGCAAAGAAGATATGTTCAAGCTTGCACAAATTTCAACTCACACGCTCACGTGGAGCGTGACTTTTCAGCTTTTGTCACTTTTATCCCTCCTAAAATTTCAACTCACACGCTCACGTGGAGCGTGACAGTGTCATCCCTATCACGAATAATTGAAGATAGCATTTCAACTCACACGCTCACGTGGAGCGTGACGTTGTTACAGCACTTTCGCCGATTATTTCCTGCATTTCAACTCACACGCTCACGTGGAGCGTGACTGGATAAATGCACAAAGTAAACACGCTATCAGTTTATTTCAACTCACACGCTCACGTGGAGCGTGACCCTTTTCCTCTTCCTCTTCGTCCTTTGCATCCAATTTCAACTCACACGCTCACGTGGAGCGTGACGGCATAATTTCCTCATCATATCGTCTAATATATGCATTTCAACTCACACGCTCACGTGGAGCGTGACGCATAATTTCCTCATCATATCGTCTAATATATGCATTTCAACTCACACGCTCACGTGGAGCGTGACTCTTGACCTCAGCTTGCATTGCAGATATGTTAACATTTCAACTCACACGCTCACGTGGAGCGTGACCAGGAATTTATTTGTGAATTACAACCAAATCTGCATTTCAACTCACACGCTCACGTGGAGCGTGACTGACGGAATACAGGGTGCAACAGCTGGAAAAACATTTCAACTCACACGCTCACGTGGAGCGTGACTATTCCTCGCAAACGGAGCTGATATCGTATAACTATTTCAACTCACACGCTCACGTGGAGCGTGACAGATTTCTTTTGCTTGTGGTATCTCAACACCGAGATTTCAACTCACACGCTCACGTGGAGCGTGACCTTTCAGCCATTACCCAACCTTCGCCGATTATCAATTTCAACTCACACGCTCACGTGGAGCGTGACACAAGGCGGATTTGCTAACACCTGTTCTTTCCGCATTTCAACTCACACGCTCACGTGGAGCGTGACGATAAATGCACAAAGTAAACACGCTATCAGTTTATTTCAACTCACACGCTCACGTGGAGCGTGACTTAGTAAAATCGGTAGAACGTGGCAATGAAAAAATTTCAACTCACACGCTCACGTGGAGCGTGACATGCTCATAAGAATAAAATTCTTCAAAATCTTTAATTTCAACTCACACGCTCACGTGGAGCGTGACTTCACCCATATTGACAAATCTTTAAGACTTGCAATTTCAACTCACACGCTCACGTGGAGCGTGACTTGTGTGGCACTATTTTTATGCCATGCAGAAAATTTCAACTCACACGCTCACGTGGAGCGTGACAGCTGGCTGTTGCCAATGTCAAACGGCTCAAACATTTCAACTCACACGCTCACGTGGAGCGTGACGCGGCGGCGGAATGGCTGATAAAATGTCAGGACGATTTCAACTCACACGCTCACGTGGAGCGTGACTTTGATCTTTGCGACATCACTTTGCTTCGCACAAAATTTCAACTCACACGCTCACGTGGAGCGTGACCCGAGTGCCAAGTGCCACATAGCTGACGATGAAAGATTTCAACTCACACGCTCACGTGGAGCGTGACAGATATGCAATCGGCAAAATCAAAGAGTATATCATTTCAACTCACACGCTCACGTGGAGCGTGACCAGTTCGTGTTTTAAGCATATCATTTGACAATGTATTTCAACTCACACGCTCACGTGGAGCGTGACTAACAACGTTGCGGTTGCCACGTTGCAACCGACGATTTCAACTCACACGCTCACGTGGAGCGTGACGTGTGATATTGCCGTTTTCAATAACTTCATTGTCAAATTTCAACTCACACGCTCACGTGGAGCGTGACATAGATATTATCATATAATTTCAGCGGACGTTGAATTTCAACTCACACGCTCACGTGGAGCGTGACATTAGGCGTGGTATTTAATGGCAAAATATCCGAATTTCAACTCACACGCTCACGTGGAGCGTGACTATTTTGGCACAACACCTACATCAATCCGAACGTCATTTCAACTCACACGCTCACGTGGAGCGTGACCGATAAATGCACAAAGTAAACACGCTATCAGTTTATTTCAACTCACACGCTCACGTGGAGCGTGACCGAAGTGGCGGAAAATACCTATATACACATGGAAATTTCAACTCACACGCTCACGTGGAGCGTGACGTGAAAACAACTCTTCCTGCCACAAATAGCCAAATTTCAACTCACACGCTCACGTGGAGCGTGACAGTTGCAAGCTGATTAAAGGTGTACATTTCAGCGTTATTTCAACTCACACGCTCACGTGGAGCGTGACCCTTGATGTTGTGTATATCTGGTGCTTGCTCAACGTGATGCGGACTTATTTTTTTATTTAATGGGTATCGATTTGATTTTGTTCACTGTGCATTCACAAATAGCATGGCATTTTCATGCGAACTTACTAGGGATTTGTGGATCACTTGGGGTACGCTGGTCAAAATATTAGGACACCTTCGGGGTCATAGGTCTCTTTGGTGCCGTAGTGTTCTATTCTATGCTTCCAATTGTTTCCTAAGTAATATATCCGCAGACTATCATGCTTTGGGTCTATTATTTTCAGAAGTTTATCTTTCACTTTCAGAAAAGTGCCATAGTCTACGTCTATTTCAAACACGCTGTTCTGCACTCGCTGACCATAATTTTGACACTCTTTGGCTACTTTTCTAAGCCTTGTTTTACCCTTATTATCTGTTGTTGATACATCATAGCTTACTAAGGTCATCATTTATATCACCTCTATTTCAGCAAATAGTTCGGGTACTCATCTAGCTCGCCACGGATATATTTTGCGAGAAGCGAGCTTTGCACATATGGGAGTAGCCCTTGCTGTATCTTTTCGCCCAGATATGGGTGGACTATGCTTGTGCGCTTACGCTCCTGCCATGCGGTGAGGACTTTTTTCTTGCCCTCTTTGGAGAGGTATACTGCGCCACTGACCTGAGTTTCAAAGTCCTCGGGCTTTATCATTTTCAAGTTTATCATGGTAAGCACAAGTCGCTCCACCACGCAACGAAATTCCTCTACAAGGTCGCAGGACAGGCTGCTTCTGCCTGAACGCAGGGCATGGTAAAAGCCGAGGCAGCTATCAAGTCCTACACTTTCAAGGGCTGACGTATATGATGAAATTGCGATAGTATACAGAAACGAGAGCATGGCGTTTACTCTGTCGAGGGGTGGGCGTTTGGTGCGGTTGGCAAGGTAAAAATCTTCTTTTTGGTGAAGTATCAGTCGGTCAAAAATATCAAAATATGCCTTTGCACAGCTACCCTCTATACCCATGATGATATCTTTATCGGCAGTTTCATAGACGGTCTTTATGCCGTTTTCAAGATATTTTATACAATCTGTAAGCGCTCCGTCACTGTTTATATCCGGGTTATCGTGGAGCGAACGTCTGATAAGATAACGTGTATTTGAAAGCTTTGCGGCGACAGTATTCCTGATAAGGTCGAGCTGAGGAATAGAAAAAAGCTCAAACTGCTCTTTTCGCAGATAGACGTTGCCCTTTGTTTTGCCCTGAATTCTTGCGAGGAATTTACCTTGAGGAGAAATAAAATTAACGGCTATGCCATACTCTGCACACTTGCCCATAAGCGCAGGTGAACAGCCCGAATAGCTGAAAATATAGATATCCTCGATATTGGTAAAAGGCACACGGAACCTCTCGCTGTCCTCTGCCCTGCACACTATGTTTTCGCCGTCAAGTGTGAGGTAGGCAGTTTCTTCGAGAATATAAAGTGAATTGAGCAGTTTACGCATTGTTTTCGCCTCCGTTCATGGAGAAAATCGTATTTTTCACGCTATATTTCTTCACTTTTGGAAAGCACATATCCGACAGTGAACAGCCTGAACATTTCTGACCTTTTACACGCTTTGGAATAATATCCGCTGCAAGTATCTCACGCATTTTTCCAAGATAGTCGCAAAGCATTTTATCATACTCTGCGCCCTGAATATCAAAGGGCAATTCTGATCGTCTGCGCACATCTGCATAGTACAGAAAACATCGGCTATTGCAATGAAATACGTTATCCACGCAAAGCTTCTGCGCATAGACTTGTATAGCGTCGGTCTGATTGAACTCCCCTGCTTTGGGTCTGGTGGGTTTATACTCCACAATTTCCACACGGAATGTGCCGTCCAGGGTATCTATATAGTCACCGCTTTTATCACGGACGAACTCGATACAATCTACAACTCCGAAAATATTGTACTTAGGGTCATCATTATACACTGACACGTCACTTCGGACGATCTTACGCTTATTTTCAAAGTTGCGCTCGCCGCTGTGGACGTTCTCATGGAGGAGGTTTGCTTTGACGACAAAGGCGTTTTCAGCCCAGTCGTCATTAACTTCTAAAAGAGCAAACCTGCGTGGACAATACATATAATGCTGTATGTCACGGATATTGATAGTTACATCTTCGCTCATCAGAGCTTTTCAATAAGGGTAACGCCCTCAGGCATATCCTTATCTATGGAGATATCATAGTCTGAGTAATGTCTTGGTGTTGTCACGCCGTCTTTGAGCTTAACCGACACCTTGTCAAAGAGGATATGTGCAGGGGCATTGCCCAGGGCGGAGTCATGCTTGAACACGATAAGCTTACGCATACAGAGCTTTCCTCTTGCGGCGCTTCTGTCATGCTCGAACATATTGATGATAGATGTCCAAAGAAGCTCAAGGTCGTCCTCGCTAAAGCCTGTTATCTTCTGAGCGAGCATTGCGGAAACATAGCCCTCGCCACGATAAAGCGCATATGGGATTATGCTCTTTTTGCCCATTTCGGTATCTCCGACCTTTTTTCTCTCTTCTGTTGTTTTCGCTTGCCTTGTGATAGAAATATTTTGTGCAAAAACAGGGTCGATACTTCTTGCAAAGTTGAGCTGGACAGGTCCTCTTACAATGCCGCATGGATCGTCACCTGTACTCATTACTGCGCCGAACGTTCTTACGTCAAAGTAGTTCTGACAGATGTAATCACGAGCCTGACGCTGTACGTCAGCAGGAGTTTCCTTTCCGCTTCCCTTTAAGCCTAACTCGTTATATGCTTCTGTGAACTTTGTGTTGAGTGCCCTATCTGCCTTGATAAGGATATTGTAGCCTGCTTCGCCCTCTTTGGTAAGCTCCACAAAGTTTCTTATCTTTCTCTTAAGGCACACGTCTGTAACGATGCCAAGGCTTGTTTCAGGGTCTGTTCTAGGCATATTGCCTGCGTCAGGGTCGCCGTTTGGGTTGCCGTTCTCAACGTCAAAAAGCATTACAAATTCATATCTGTTCTTGATTGCGTTTTCCATAATATTTCGTCCTTTCTTTATTCTTCTGATTTTGCTTCAGGTTTAACTTCAGAATTTTCTTCTGGCTTATCCTTTGACTTTTTTGTGTAAAGATCTCTGTACTGCTGTGCATAACCTACAATAAATCTGCCCTGATCGTCATTTGAAAGAGTCTGAGGGAACTCACCGTTCAGATCATCTATTATCTCAAGGCACTTATCATTGTAGTAATTACGAAGTTTCGAACTCTCAAACTTTTTCAAATGATTTTGTGAAAGCGAATAGAGTTTAGGAAATACAGTTGCAGGTCTTGAACAAGCTGATGAGAAATAAGTATCTTTGATAGTTGTGTTAATTGTTGCCTTTGAAGAATCCTGCTGGATCTTTTCAAGCACTGCGAAAAGTCTTCCGCAGAGATAAGCCTGATTTTTGTTTTCAAGGTCTAATGACATTTTGATCTCCTCCTTATTTTGTTTACGGTTTATGCAGCCTTTTATCAAGCCTGCCCTTGTATCATTGAGTTTTATAAAATGGTTTTTTTCCTCGTCACTGTCGGTCTTGACCCTTGTTATTACTGTGGAAAGCAGTTCGTCAGGGTATCTTGTACCTTTGAGTATTGCTTCAAAAAGTGCGGCGGTGAGAGGTGACGGAACTTTTTCTTTAGACGATTTTGGTGAGATAAGCTCACGCTTGATACGCTCAATGCTTACTTGATGCTGACCCTCAGTAAATGAAATATCCTGCTGATGTTTGAGTACATTGTCAAATATCCTGCCGAACTTATCATGGAAGATGAACTTCTGGGATATTCTTGAACTGTTTGGGGTAAAGCCTGCAACGTAAAATTCTACGTTAGGGTCATATGGCATATCGGCTGTCCTGCCCTGTTTAAGCTGGGTCATGACAGTGTTTATGTTTCGGTCGGCTTCGGTCACAACGGTTTTATTTAATTCGTCCTCAAATCCGCTGAACATACCGGCAAACATATTGCATTCTTCTGCATCGTTCTTCTTCATTGCGAAATAGACTATTGTCATGTCGTCAAAAGTCTTGTAATGGCTTCTGTCAGCAAGCAGAGAATTAAGCGCAGAGGTATACATTTTCATGGCTTTCTCAGAAACATTGCTGTTATATGACTGCTTCTTGCCATAGGATTCAAAGGCAGATTCTTTCATACCAACAAGAACACAGCCTGAGGACATTCCGCCCTTGATACCCTTTATCTTATCATGGATACGGGCTTGCGGGAGCTTCTCACCAAGAATGGAACAGGTGGATAGTTCGGTATCGTCACTGTCGCTGTCGGCGTTAAGCTGGGCGAGATAATCTTCATAGGCAGCTTTGAATTTGCTGTCATTGTGAAGTTTTATTTCAGGAGAGCCGTCAAGTCCAAACTCATAGTAGGAGCTTGAATACTCCTTGCCTAAAGCAAGAAGGTGTGGGTTTTGGGTTTCCTGCTCGGGGTCCCATGTATGGATAAAGTTAAGATAGGCTTTACAAATAGGCGAGTCGATATTCTCAAAGAACTTCTCATTCCATTCGCAAAAGCATTTGTGTGATTTTGCCGCTTTGTTGGTAGCGTCAGTAGGGGTCAAAGTTCCTTTATCATAGTTCAGACCGAATATGTAGAGTGGTCTGTGTTCGATCGTGTTTTTGTCTATGCCCGGTTTCTGCGTTCTTACAGGAAGCTGTTCCATTATCGGAACGTAATTCGTTTTAGTTTTGCCATTCTTCAAATTAATGATCTTCGGCTCTTTTACATCATTTATCGCAGCTATCTTGCCCTCGGGGGTAAGAAGAATTTCAAAGTGTATGGCTTGCTTACAATAGCCTGCAGGAGTTTTATTTTCCTGCAAAGCACTGTAATCACACAAGGCTTTAATCAGCATTTAATCTCCTCCCTGTATTTTGCAACATCAATAACACCGTCTATCATATGCGGACGGTAGAAAACTGCGTCGGCCTTGTCAGAAAACTTAGGGTCATTCCAATCATTATTGACAGGCTTGCCTCCGTCCTCAAACTTCATGCCGTAAAGCATAAAGCCAAGGTCTTTATCGCCCATATTTTGCGGTGCTATCTGTGTAAGGTCAAAGTCGTCAACAAGTTCAATACTCTTTATTGCAAATTCACGGCAGCCAAGGCATGGCTGTCTGAAATGCTGGCCGTTTCTGAGACGTCTGAGCATTATGTTATAATGCTTCTCATCAGATTCGTCAGAGTGGTCTGATTTAAGATAGGTGCGCTCAAACGTGAACTCGATACCGTATTTCACATTTTTCAACACCATTGCCGCTCGCTGACTTCGTATCTCCGAGGTGTACATATCCGCCGAGCCTCCGCCTTTCATTTGCTGTTTCACTGATGATAACAGCAGCTTATCTTTGACCTCGTTTCGTCGGATATTGGTAAACTCGATAGGGTTGAACACCACTATTTTGTTTATTTGGTAGCGCACGGCAGGCTTCCAATACACCGATTTGATAAGCCCCTCCAATGCGCTTGGGGTGGGTACGTCGTAACTTACCCTCTCAACTTTCATTTCAGGTCGCGAAAAGCAAGCGTAGTCACCTGTCACGATGATCTTAAAACCATAGCTCATTTTTACATCGCTCCTTTTAAACTTATATTTGTATTTGGTACATTACTTTTGCTCTACATATATGATACACCATTATGAATAAAATATCAATAGTTTTCATGTATAAAAAAAGTGTCGGATTTTCGGCATATTGCACAATTCTTTGTTCAGTGGTTTGTGGTATAAAAACGTTGACTTTTTAAACTTATGTTTGTATAATATATTTGTCTATGCCTTACGCATATGTGAGTCGAAAAATATTCGTATTCGGTACGATATGGAATGCAGCAAGTGGCAGACTGTCTTGGTGGCAGCCTGCCATTTGTTTTAGATAAAATAATCCTGCATTGCGGCTTGGGTGTTCAAACCTGTTTCATTATTATAATAGCTCTGATTTTCAAGAATGAATATGCCTGTACCGTGATCGTTAAGAACACCCTGAGAATAGAGATCCTTGAAAACATTCATATAGACGGACACTGAATATTTCTGCAATGCTCTTCTTACTGACATATCACCATTACGCAAGGTTTCAACAAGTTCATGGCAAGTCTGGTCGTTAGGATCGTCGATAACGATAGAGATAGTGTCGGCGGAGATGTATTCAAACTGCATTGCATAGCTTCGGAATGGTATGCTGTATGGTAACATTAAGCCTTGGCGGTCGAATGAATTGCTTTGTTCGTTATATTTTGCAATAGAGTTTTCAGCTATACGACTTTGGTTGAAGTCGAAAATGCCGTCGTAGTATTCTTTAATACAATCATAGGAAGTTATGTCTTGGTACTTTTCCAGCAAACCTTTGGTCTTGTTAATTCGCATGGAAAGGTCGCTTCCCTTGCGGTATGTTTCGTCAATGTCAAAAACGTACACATAGCCCTTGTCATCTTTACCCTCACGATTACATCTGCCCCCTGCCTGCAAAATACTGTCTAATCCTGAAAGCTGGCGGAAAACTGTGTTAAAGTCAAGGTCAACGCCTGCTTCTACAAGTGAAGTTGAAACTACTGTGATATGCTCGCCATTTTCAAGCTTATTTCTTACTACTTCTATGACACGGCTTCTGTGGGCTGGGGTCATATTGGCGGAAAGGTGATATTTTTCACCTTGAACAAGATTGTAAAGCTCTGCCGCTGTTTTCTTGGTATTCACAACTATCAGGGCATTTTTACACCGAGAGGCATTTTCTGCAATGGTTTCAAGAGTGGTTCTGCCCATGTCTTTATATTCGCATTTCTTGAAATACTTAAAATTGGTTCGGTTGGTAACAAGCTTATTATAGTTCACATCAGGCAGGAACTTATCAAAAAGCTTAGAATAATCGGGCATTGTGGCGGAGAGAAAAAGGGCTTCGCTGTTAAGATACTTTGTTATATAGCCCACAGCTTTAAGGCAGGGGCGCAGGAGATTTGTTGGAATTAGGTGTATTTCATCAAAAACTATCACGCTGTCACGGAGGTTATGAAGCTTTCGCAGGGCTGAGCCTTTATAATGGTATAGGGATTGGAAAAACTGCACGCTTGTGGTGATTATAAGTGGTGCGTCCCAATTTTCGCAGGTCCTTTTGAGCTTCTCTGCGGTTTTCTTTTCTTCCTCTGTGTCGCCGTCATAGGAATAGTTTGAATGGTGCTGTAGGACAGGGAGAACGTCGCCGAACATTTTTTCAAACTTATTAGCGGTCTGTTCTATTATACTTGTGTAAGGTATGACGTATATGATTCTCTTCTTTCCGCTCTCTAAGGCTAGTTTCAAACTACATAAGGTTTTTCCGCTACCTGTTGGCATATCAAGAATTGAAATATGACTTTTATTGACCGAATTATCAAAAGCTTGTTGCTGGATACGGCTTCTTGCTTGCCTTAACGGGTTATCTGACGGCATATCACTTAATTCTCTGTTCAGTTTATCAAGTGCCTTTTCAAAATCACCGCTCATGCCACGTTTAACATTTTTATTGCAAAATCTTTCGGTATCGAGAAAGTCTGCGTCTGTCAGGCAAGAGAACACGTACTTGGTGAAAAAAGCGTAACGTTCTATAAGCTCGGTGGGGTTTGGGGCAGAGCGCAGTTCATTGTACGGCGGTGTTATTTCTTCCTGAGTCAGTGTGGCAAAGTCTATCTCAGTGGTGTATACGCTGTAGTCATTATCGCCTGTGTATTCATTTTTTCTTTTTAAAGTGCCGCTAAGAGTCGGGCTGTCAGAGTTGTCTGCGACTGTGCCGCCGTCCATAAGTCCTGTGTGGTGTCCTGCGATGCAATACTCCATAAGGGGTGCGAAACAATCGTTTTTATCTGCAAGTGTTTTATACTCTATAGCTCCACAGGCGGCGTGGCTGAATTTTACTTTGTCATTATCAAGCCGTTTCTGAAAGTTAAGAGCATACTTACCTATATCGTGATACAGGCTCGCTTTTTTCGCAATGGGTTTCAAAAGGTCTACTGAAAATTTTTCTGCTTTTTCACTTACTCCTGTGAGATGGGCTTTTACAGTTTGCCTTTCACCGTCCTCACGGGTGTGTGCGTAATATTCCATGGTCATTCCTCCTTTTTTAGATAGACAAATCTATCTGTGTATTTATTATAGCATACAATTTAATACTTGCGGGGAAAATTTTTGTACACATAAACAAATATTTGTACAAATTGTTATATTTTTATTATAATACATTATAATATATAGGTCAACATAAAGCATTCGACATTTTGAAAATTTGACTTGATTATTATTTAAAAATGTGTTAAAATTAAACTGTAAGTAAATTTGTATTTTTTTTAAATGTTATGAGAGGAATTTATATGAAGTACAGACTTTTATACAATAAGATCACAATGGTGGTTCTTTCGGCGGTGTTGTCGCTGAGTGCTGTATCATGCGGTAAGCTTGACACAAGCAAGCTTGACGGAAACGCTTTGACAGTGACCGAAACCGAGAGCAAAGCGGAAGTCAAAAAAACTGAGGACAGCTCCAGCAAAAAAGAGGTCAAGGTGAAGGAAGAAGAAAAGGAACATCCAAGCTACACCTGCTCGCTGGTTTGCGTGGGCGACAACCTTATACACGACAACATTTATAATGAGGCGCTAAAGCTTGGCGGTGGTGAAAAATATGATTTCACGCAGGCTTATGAACACGTTACAAAGTACATAGAAGGCACTGATGTGGCTATAATCAATCAGGAAACGCTTGTAACAGATAGCGTTGAACCACAAAGCTATCCTATGTTCGCATCACCAACGGCTGTGGGCGACAAGATAGTTGACATGGGGTTCAATGTGGTTTCTATGTCAAACAATCATGTTCTTGACCAGGGTGAAGAGGGGCTTATAAGCTCTCTTGATTACTGGGACACAAAGGGCATTGTGCATTACGGTGCTTATCGTTCGCAGGAGGACGCTGACACTATCAAGACCATGGAAGTCAACGGAATAAAGTTCGCTTTTCTGGGATACATGGAGCACACCAACGGCAATTATCTCAGCGGTGATGGTGCTCAGGTGATATATCTTGATGAAGAGGACAAGATAAAGGCTCAGATAGAAGAGGCTGACAAAATGGCGGACGTTGTTGTGGTTTCATGTCATTACGGCACAGAGATACAGAACGAGCTTAACGAACAGCAGACAGAGATAACGCCTAAGCTTGTGGAGTGGGGTGCTGACCTGATAATAGGCACGCAGGCGCACACTATCAGCACTTGCGGATATCTTGACAAGCCTGAGGGCGGACAGGCGTTCGTTTACTATGGTTTGGGCAACTTTATTTCGACTATGTATGACACAAAGTCGCTAGTGGGACTTATTGGCAAGCTCAATGTTGTTAAAGACCCTGACACCAATGAGGTGACATTCGAGAACGTTAAGGCGATACCGATAATATCGCACTTTGAGGGTGATTCATACTATGGCGATTGGTACAACTGCACTGTTTATCCTTATGCGGAATACACTGACGAGCTGTTTGCCAAGAATTATGTTGAGGGCTTCACTCGTGAGAGTGTGGAGCAATGCTTGTCTTATATACCTGATGAGTTTCTTAGTATTGAGTAGTCGGGGCAATATGTAGTGGACGGCGCCCTCGACGTCCCATTTGCAAAGTTAATTAAGAATATGATGTTTCTGCGGACGACTTTTATGCCGTCCGCTTTTTTTGGGGTATCATGTAAAGGTTTACATATATCTTAATAAATTTATATAATGTAAATATCAATTCATGAAATGTTTACATTAAAATATGCTCAATCCATTAAAATACTCGCACAAATCACTTTTTTACTATTGCAATTTAGGCAAATATGCTATAAAATATACATATAAGGGGAGGAACGGACTTCCCGATAAAATTTTCATTTTTTTATATTCTGAAAACTATTTTAAATTTACAGGAGGGTTTATTACATGAAATTTGCTGACGGTTTCTGGCTCAACCAGAGAGGCTACGAAGTAAACTATGCAAATCAGGCTTTCGAGATCGAAGAGATCGAAAACGGATTCCTCGTTGTGGCAACACCTTTCGTTGTATACAACAGAGCTATGATGCTCGGAAGTGCTAACCTTGAGATCGCTTACACTTCAACTCAGGAGAACTGCGTAAAGGTAAGCATCACACATCACAAGGGTCATGTTGACAATGGTCCGCACTTTGTTCTCGAGAACAAGGGCTTCAAGCCACAGGTAACTGTTACAGACAAGGAAGCCGTACTTGTTACAGGCGACACAAAGCTCGTTGTTTCTAAGGAAAACTGGAGCTTCACATACTATTATAAGGATAAGAAACTCACAAGTGGTGGCTGGAGATCGACAGGCGTTATTTTCGAGAGTGCTTACAAGCAGCAGGCAAGACTTCAGACACAGCTCGATGACACATTCTGGAGCTACCCTGCCGATCCTACAAGAACATACATCAGAGAGCAGTTTGACACTTCTGTTGGCGAATATTTCTACGGCTTCGGCGAGAAATTCACAACATTCACTAAGAACGGTCAGAACGTTGAGATATGGAACGCTGACGGAGGCACTTGTTCCGATCAGTCTTACAAGTCTATCCCATTCTATCTTTCTTCAAAGGGCTACGGTGTATTCGTAAACAGCACTGACAAGGTTTCATATGAGGTTTGCTCTGACACTGTTTCTAAGGTATCCATGACAGTTCCTGGTGAGAGCCTTGAATACTATGTATTCGGCGGTGCTAACCTCACTGACGTACTCAAGGGCTACACTGACCTTACAGGCAAGCCTTCACTGCCGCCTGCATTCTCATTTGGTCTGTGGCTCACAACTTCATTTACAACAACTTATGATGAGGAGACTATCACATCATTTATCGATGGCATGGCTGAGAGAGATATTCCTCTTCAGGTATTCCACTTTGACTGCTTCTGGATGAAGGGCTTTGAGTGGTGTAACTTTGAGTGGGACAAGTCACAGTTCCCTGACCCACCTGCAATGCTCAAGAGACTGCACGAAAACAAGGGTCTGAAAACTTGCGTATGGATCAACCCATATGTTGGTCAGCGTTCAAAGCTCTTTGACGAGGGTATGAAGAACGGCTACTTCATCAAGAAAACTGACGGCTCTGTATTCCAGTGCGATGAGTGGCAGCCTGGTATGGCTATTGTTGACTTCACTAATCCTGAGGCTTGCAAATGGTATGCAGGATATCTGAGAAAGCTCTGCGAAATGGGTGTTGACACATTCAAGACAGACTTCGGTGAGAGAATACCTACAAGAGATGTTGTTTACTATGACGGCTCTGACCCTATCAAGATGCACAACTTCTACACATATCTTTATAACGAGTGCGTATTCAACGTACTGAAAGAATATTTTGGAGAAAACAAGGCTTGCTTGTTTGCACGTTCTGCTACAGCAGGCGGTCAGAAGTTCCCTGTTCACTGGGGCGGAGATTGCTCAGGCAACTACAACTCAATGGCTGAGGTTGTAAGAGGCTGTCTGTCACTTTGTATCTCAGGCTTTGGTTACACTTCACATGACATGGCAGGCTTTGAAGCCACTGCTACACCTGACATTTACAAGAGATGGGCTGCGTTCGGTATGTTCTCATCACATTCAAGACTGCATGGTAACCAGTCATACAGAGTGCCATGGCTCTTTGATGAGGAATCCTGCGACGTTCTGCGCTTCTTCACAAAGCTCAAGGGCAAGCTCATGCCTTATCTGTGGGCTCAGGCTATCAAGACACACGAGGTCGGCGTACCTGTAATGAGAGCAATGGTCATCGACTTTGCTGACGACCCAACTTGCCTGACGCTTGACAGACAGTATATGTTCGGCGACAACATTCTTGTTGCTCCTATCCTTAATGACGAGGGTATCGCTGAATACTACGTTCCAGAGGGCAAGTGGACAGATATTATCACCGGCAAGGTTCTTGAGGGCGGCAAGTGGTATAAGCACAAATGCTCATACTTTGAGATACCTGCTCTTGCTAAGCCAAACAGCATTATTGCATACGGTAACTTTGAAAGACAGATAGAGTATGATTATCTTGAGGGTACAACATTCACTATCTACGAGCTTGAGGACGGCAAGAGTGCAGTTTGCCCTATTTATGACACTGAGGCAAACAAGGTATTCGAGCTGACTGCTACAAGACACGGCAACAAGATCGAGTGCGAATACACTGACACAAAGGCAAGCTTCAAGATCGCTGTGGCTAACACAGACAAGACTGTTGAAATTGCTCCTAACTTCAGTGGCAAGGTAATTATTGAACTCTAATGACTAAATAAAATCATCGCTCCGAGAGATCGGGGCGATTTTTTTGCGTTCACACATAAAATCGGGGGAAATGAGGGTAAAAATTCTGTATATTTGCTCTTGAAGAAAATATGAGATTGGGGTATAATATAGATAGTACGATTTGAGGAGTAATTTTATGAAGTCAAGAATAAGAAGTGCTATACCGAAAAAGATAATCGGCATAAATATCAGTTCGCAAAAGCGTGATATCATTGAAGATATTGCTAAAAGCGAAAATGCGGAGGCTGTTTTCTTTGGCAATGAGGTAATGGGACAGCAGGTGGGATATCTTTGCGGTTTCAAGGGCTTTGAAAGGTCTGAAAAAGAGGGCGAGGAAATCACGGATGAGTGCCTTATTTTTTCAGGCATTGACGGCAGGAGCCTTGACCCTATACTGAAAAAACTCAGGGAGAAAGGTGCGGCGGTGGAGCTAAAAGCCATTGTCACGGCACACAATCAAAGTTGGAACGTTGGCGAGCTTATAAAGGAGTTGAGGCGTGAACACATTTACATGAACGGAGGTGACAGAGATGAAAAGTAAATACAAGGCTATTATTTACATTATTTTGTCAGCGTTTTCGTTTGCATTTATGTTCGCATTTGTACGGCTTTCGGGAGAATTACCGACGGTGCAAAAGACGTTTTTCAGAAATTTTGTGGCGTTGTTTTTTGCTATCGGCGTGCTAAAGAAAAATCACATACGCTTTCATATTGATGGCAAAAAGAACAATGCGGTCATTTTTGTGAGGGCGTTTGCTGGCACGCTAGGAATGCTTGGAAACTTCTATGCCATAGATCATCTTGTGCTGTCTGACGCTTCCATGCTAAACAAAATGTCACCGTTTTTCGTAATCATTTTCTCTTTTATTTTCCTTAAAGAGCGGCTGACTTTCTTTCAGGGTTTCACTGTAATTTGTGCATTTATAGGAAGCTTGTTTATCATCAAGCCGAGTTTTCAGAATGTGGACTTCTTCCCTGCCCTTATCGGTTTTCTAGGAGGAATGGGAGCGGGACTTGCTTACGCTTGCGTAAGATACTTAGGACAGCATGGAGTAAATGGTGCGGTGATAGTTGCATACTTCTCGGGATTTTCCTGCTTGTTTACCCTGCCATTTCTAATATTAGATTTCCACCCTATGACGATTTTTCAAATACTTTGTTTATTGGGAGCTGGCGCAGGTGCGGCAGGCGGACAGTTCGCTATAACTGCGGCTTACACTCACGCTCCTGCAAGGGAGATATCGGTTTATGATTACTCGCAGTTGATATTCACAACTATCCTTGGATATTTCCTATTTGGCGACATTCCTGACGGCTGGAGCTTTCTTGGATATTTCATTATCATTGCAATGGCTGTGCTTGTTTTTCTTTACAACAACGTATGGCACAATGACAGCGAGGTCAAGGGCTGACAAAATGGTAAACAAAAAGAGCGTTTTTACTTTCTCGGTAAAAACGCTCTTTATTATTAATATTGTAGTTTAAGCTCCGCCTGCGATAAATCTCTTGAGATCCTGTGGGTTTACGCACTTTTCAAGCGCAACGTCCATAGAAATAGTTCTTGAACGAACGAGCTTTGCAAGCTCCTGATCCATGGTCTGCATTCCTGTTGCTTTACCTGTCTGCATTGCTGAACCGATAAGATGCACCTTATCGTCACGGATCATAGCTTTGATAGAGTCTGTTGCATTAAGAATCTCACAGCAAGCTACACGGCTTGTGCCGTCGAATGTACGGCAAAGTGTCTGAGTACAGATACCTACAAGAACGGAAGCAAGCTGAGTTCTGATCTGATGCTGCTGGTGAGCAGGGAAAACGTCGATGATACGGTCGATAGTTGACGGTGCGGACGTTGTATGAAGTGTACTCATAACAAGGTGTCCTGTTTCAGCGGCGGTAACAGCAGCTTCGATAGTCTCGAAGTCACGCATTTCTCCTACGAGGATAATGTCCGGGTCCTCACGGAGAGCAGCACGGAGAGCAAGTGAGAAGCTCGGTACGTCAGGTCCGATCTCTCTCTGGTTTACCATACATCTCTTATGAGCGTGCATATACTCGATAGGGTCCTCAATTGTGATGATATGAGCTGATTTATGGATATTTACATGGTCGATCATTGCGGCAAGAGTTGTTGACTTACCTGAACCGGTAGGGCCTGTTACAAGCACAAGTCCACGAGGTCTCATTGAGAACTCTGCAAGGATAGGTGGCAGGTCAAGGTCGGTAAGGGTCGGGATATCGTTTCTCAAAAGACGGAGAGCGATTGCCGTGTTTCCTCTCTGACGATACACGTTTACACGGTGACGGAAACCTCTTGATGATACATATGTAAAGTCTGTATCAATATGATCTTTGATAGACTGACGCTGCTTATCTGTACACATATCCTCGCATATTTTGAGAATTTCGATCTCAGTCATATCAGGATATGAGGAAAGCTTTCTCAAGTTACCGCCCTGTCTAACTATCGGCGGAATACCTACGGTGAAGTGCAGGTCGGAACAGCCAAGGGCTCTTGCTTCATCAAGAATTTTGTTAATGTCGATTGCCATTAGAATTTACCTCCATATATTTCTTTTTTATACAGCATATGTTACACGGATAAGTTCGTCCATTGAGGTCTTGCCTTGCTGAACAAGCTCTGAAACGTTGTCACGAAGCAGGTGACAGCCCTCTTTCTTTGCAAGCTCCTGAATTTCGTCAGCTTTTGCTCCCCTTGTGATAAGAGCCTGCATAGACGGTGTTGCGAGAAGGATCTCATGGATAGCGGTTCTTCCCTTATATCCTGTGTTATTGCACTTTGGACAGCCACATGGGTCGTACACCTGTACTGAATGGTCAAGACCCATAAGCTCATTTTCTTCCTCAGTTGACATTCTAGGCTTTTTGCACTCAGGGCAAAGCACCTTTGTAAGACGCTGAGCAACGATACCGATAAGTGAGGTTGCGACCATGTATGCCTCAACGCCCATATCCACAAGTCTTGTTACAGTAGAAGCGGCGTCATTGGTATGAAGTGTTGACAGAACAAGGTGTCCTGTGATAGCGGCACGAATAGCGATCTCGGCAGTTTCAGCATCACGCATTTCTCCGACCATTATGATGTCAGGGTCCTGACGGAGGATAGAACGAAGGGCTGCACCGAATGTCATGCCTGCCTTTTCGTTTATCTGGCACTGGTTTATGCCGTCGATCTTTTTCTCGACTGGGTCTTCGACAGTGATAACGTTGTTGCTTGGTTTAGATATTTCGCCAAGTGCGGCGTAAAGTGTGGTAGATTTACCTGAACCTGTAGGGCCTGTTACAAGGACAACACCCTGTGGCACTTTAAGGCAAGACTCAAATCTCTTATAGTTATACTCGGTCATACCCAGGTCGGTTATTTTTCTAAGGGACATATCGCCTGTTGCGAGGATACGGAGAACGACTTTCTCACCGTACACCATTGGAAGGTTAGATACACGGAGGTCAAGTGTTGTGCCGTCAACGACCTGCGACATACGGCCGTCCTGTGGGACACGTTTCTCGGCGATATTCATACCGCTCAAGATCTTGAAACGGGTAACAAGCGAAGTATGAAGTGCGGCGGAAAGAGTCATAAGCTCGATAAGGTCGCCGTTTACACGGATACGGATAACGGTTTTATCCTTGAATGGCTCGATATGTATATCCGTTGCGTCCTGACGCTGGGCGTTCTCGACGATAGCGGTAGCAAGTTTAACGATAGGAGCGTTCTCAATTCTCTCCTCGGAGATATCCTTGAGTTCTTCAAGGTTAAGCTCTTCCTCTTTTTGCTTTGTAGCTTCGTCAACAACGGAGTTAACCTGACCTTCTGAGTACATCTTACCGATTGCACGGTTGATAGATGACTTTGTGGCAAGGACAGGTGTTATGCTGCAGCCTGTGATAACACGGAGATCCTCGAAAATATAGAAGTTGATAGGGTCATTAGTTGCAACGGTCATACGCTTGCCTATTTTGCTGACTGCGATGACGTTATACTTTCTTGCAGTTGCCTCAGGTATCTTCTTGACTATATCAGGCATAAGCTCAGTATTATCAAGGTCGATATAGGACACATTCAGTCGCTCGGCGAGGACCTGACAGAACTGAACATCGGTAACGAGCTTCATGTCAATAATGACATCACCAAAAAGTCTTCCCTTTTGCTCCTTCTGTTTGGCAAGGACTTCCTGAAGCTGTTCTTCAGTTATAAGACCTTTCTGTACCAGATACTGACCGATAGGGCCGTTTCTCATATATATTACTCCAATCCTCCGCATTGATTTAGGGATCCGACGCTGCGGAAACGTCTGCTGCGGTGCAAAAACCGCAAAAAAATCATATTATCTATTGTAATCTTCATGAAAGTATGATAAAATTAATGTACTAAGGCAATACTGCACAAGGATTGTGCGTAAGATGCGTAGTCAGATTTTTCGTTAGCTTGTATAGAAACGACACAGGAATACTTTCGTATTTCAAGGAGTATCTGTGCAAGATAACGGAAAATCTGCAAGCAGATTGCGTGCAAAGCCGCTAGGCGTGCCTTGTGCGGTATTGCCTTAACTAATGAATCCAAAGGAGGATCACTGTGGATAATTTAACCTTATCATACATAATCATTTATGTATTTGTGTTCATTTTCGGAGCGTGCATAGGCAGTTTTCTTAACGTCTGCATATACCGATTGCCGAAAAATGAGAGTCTTATCAAGCGAAATTCTCACTGTATGACCTGCGGTGAGCCAATCAAACGGCGTGACCTGATACCGATAGTAAGCTGGTGCATACTTCATGGAAAGTGTCGAAGCTGCGGTGCAAAGATATCGGCAAGATACACTATAGTTGAAACGCTGAACGCACTGCTTTACTTATGGGTATTCTATCACTTCAATGGAATTTTCAATCCGCTTCGTGCAGCACTTGTCTGTCTGTTATTCTCTGCTCTTATCGTTGTATTCTTCATGGACTGGGACACTCAGCTTATCAACACATATGTGGTGATATTCATAGGTTTGCTTGGTGTTGCGGAATACATCTTCTGCAAAGATCAGACGGGACTTACGCTTAAATCACACTTGATCGGATTTTTCATTGTGAGCGTGCCTTTGCTTATTATTTGTCTTATCACACATGAGAAAGCAATGGGCATGGGAGATGTATATCTCATGGCAGCCGCAGGGTTGTTTCTCGGAATGCAGGGTGCTTTGGTAGCGCTTCTTATCGGACTGATAACAGGTTCGATCGGCGGACTTATCCAGAAGCACCGCAGCGGTGATTCAGTATTTGCATTTGGTCCATATCTCTCCATAGGAATTGCTGTTGCAGCCTTGTACTCAGAGCAGATTGGTTCATGGTACATGGACTTTACTGGTCTTAACGAGATGATGAACGAAGCAATGCTGATAATAAGATAATTGCAAATTCCGCAGTTTGATACTGCGGAATTTTTTTGCTCAAAAAATCCTCTTAATAGAAGTTTTCTGTTAAGGGGATTTTTTCAGCAATCAGACCCATGGAGGGGTCTGATTGAGAAAAGAAATTACTGTACCTTAGATACTGTAATATCAGATGGGTTAAGTGAATACTTTGAAAGATCCTCAGTATACTTTGGATCGTTGTACTTCTTAAAATACAACGTAACTGTGACGGTTCCACCCGCTGGAATAAATACACAGTTTGATGGGTTATTCAAATCGTTGTTCGTTGTAAATCCACAAACCTTATCATTTGGAATTTTCAATCTCCAATCCGCCTGCATCTGATCAAATGCAAAACCAACATTAGCACTTAAAGACCAGATCTTTACAACATCAGAACCATTATTCTGTATTGTTATATCATAGTCTATCTCACCATCATTGATTTTTCTTGCGATACTGCTGATAACGTACAAATCATTTGTCGGTTTTGAAATGAAGGTTGCCTCAAAAACAGTATCTGATGTTATAACCTTAGTAGATATATCATCATTTGTTCCTTCTACGACCCAACCGCCAAATATCTTATCAGCGTCCGACGAAACAGGGGTAGCACCTGGATAACTTGCATACTGTCCATCAGAAACATAAATAGTTGAGGTATTTATTAAAGAACCGTTTAATTTAAACTCAACCTTATGCTTGTTCTGTACAACCGGAACAAAAACTGTTGAATTATCAGTTATGGTTATATCAGTAAGACCTTTTGACGTATCAGATTTGTATACCCACTTAACAAAATCTTGTTTTATAGTATCCATGTCACTTGGAATTCCAGGGTCATTTGCAAAGTCGCCATCATAGACACTTGTTGTTTTAAATGTAGAACCGTTGATATTCTCAAACGTTACTGTAAACTGGGTTTTCGGTGCAACAGGCGGATAAACACATGAGAATACCATATCCTTGTTTATCGTTACACCTGTTGTAAAATCAGCAACGTTATTCTTGCTGTCTACCCAATAAGGCGTGCCATAACCTGTTCTTGATGACATAGAAGGTGGAGCTTTATAAACTGTACCCGCCTTGACAGACTTAGTATCTATCTGTTTACCACGAAGCGTTGGTTCAGGGTCGCTTGCAGAGTAGATAAACTTTACACTGTATGTTTTTGAACTTGAAACTGTTGTCTTATCATAGAAAATATAAGTATATGTGTTTGAAGCGTCAAGGCTGTAATACTTTTCCTGCTGAGCTGTGCAACCTGCAGGAGCAGTGGTTGCCCGAGGATATGTGACATAATCAGGAGCTACAGAGAAATCTTTATAGTCATTAACATTGTATGAATCGCCTTCATCTATGTTAATATTTGTGAGATTTACTGCTGCGTCCTTTTTATACTTTGTTTTCGTAAAAGTATAGCTTCCGTTCTCATATGTTGGCTGATAGGCTGTAAGAGAAACGTCGAGAGTATACATTTCCTCAATTTTGCTGATACTTGCACTGATATCAAACTTATAATTGTCGTAAAAATCAACGCCTCTTGCAACAGCAGAATTATTAAAGTTTAAGCCCTCTGTATTTACCTTACCTACATTGAGGATACAGCCTTTTGCACCCATTCTCTTTGCGGCTGTATCCGTGTCGCTGCCTGAATAGTTTTTCAGACTATAGCCACGAAGATTATTATTGTCAATAACGATACAGTTTGAATAGGTCACACCGCTTGCACCGATAGTACCAGAGGTTGAAACATCAGGCACACCAATATAATCTTTAAGCACAAGAACATTGGTCGAATATCTAAGCTCATCATCAAGATAGTCTATAAGACCTGAACCTATGATATTGCTTTCCATTGTTGCATCAGCGTCATGATAAACGTTATTTGCAGGTTTGATCATATTAAGGATAGCTCCGAGGATCACGCCGAAAATCGTTACCACAACGATAAGCTCAACAAGGGTAAAACCCTTGCGGTTTTTATTCATTTTCAAGATCCTCCCTCCTTATGGTGTTGATTGTGCATCGTCATAGTCAGCCTGGTTTTTGTAATCAGAACCGCCCATATAATGGATAACTACATAACCTGTAGCTTTACCTGACGCATCTTTTTCAAGATAATGGTCAAAGGTCGCATCTGTGATCTTAAATGCAGCCGCATCGGCCGTTGGAGTGCTGCTGTAAAGATCAGATGACTGTGAGAAGCCGAAATAATCGCTTCCTGTTACGCCTGAAAGCACAACGCCAAACTGCTGATTTCCACCGTCGCCGATAGGGATAAGAAGTGAATTTCCTGATGAGTTATTATTTACATCAAAGAACTTTCCGCCTGTAAGCTCAGGCGTAAGAGCATAGAAATTCATATCTGCCCCTGAATTGTTGTAAAATTTTACCCAGTAAACACTCTTTTCAGGATTAGGTGTAATGTTTACGTCCTTACCTTGAAGAAATTTAAGCTGATAGCCTGCGTCTTCATCAATATTATTAAGCTTTGCTTTAAAGCCATAGGCTGTAGTATTGAACTTTATGCCGCTTCCAAAGTCTGCCTCAAGGGCAAACTCATTTGTAGTTTTGCCGCTTGAAGAAAACTTGTTTACCTTCAACTCGTTCATATTGACGGTCTTGTTATCATTATACTGCTCGGCATTTACTGCCTGAGTATACATTTCATTGTTGCGGTAGTAGTTTTCAAGATTCTGTTTTTTTGCCGCAACAGCAACTGTAACAAGCATAGCTGACATACCTGACAAAAGTGCCATTGCTATGATGACCTCTACAAGAGTCATACCCTTTTTATTTTTGCTGTTCTTTTTCATGAGTATACTCCTTTCAATTAGTAATGATCATATCTGTCAAGAGTATATCCGAATGCTGAATCGTCCTTGCCGCCCTTTGCATTCTGCATTACAGAAGTAGTTGAAGGCTTAGTGTATACATAGAACGCTGTATTGGCGTTACCAAAGCTGTTTGCGATAACTACACCGACTGCACAGCACTGAACGGTCATTATTCCGCCAGCTGAGTCTGTAACATTAAGTCCACTAAGACCACTTGTTGCTATATTAACCATTGCTTCCGGTGAGTAGAATGAACCCTGGAAGAAACTGTTGTTTGTGGCGCTAAGTGTTGTGTTCTCAGCAAATAAGAAAATGATACTGCTGTTTGATGGTCTGTAAGAGCCTGCAACGTCCACTGATGTTGGATTAAGGACGAAACTGCTCTGTGGAGCACCAGGATTACCCTTAGTATTATTAAGTGTATCAGAGTCATACATACGAACATAAGTGTCATAATCAAATATTTTCAAGCCACTAAAGTTATAGTTACATGCGCTTGAACCCGAATGCTTGGACTTGCCTGTTACTGAGTCGATACCATTAAGTGTAATAGCACTGCCTGAGTCTGAAACAAAATAGCAGTTGTATTTTCTGTCACCTGTAGTTGTATCAATTATAGTTGAACGATTTCTGACAACTATAGTTGGAGACCAGCTTGAATCAAGACTAAGACCATTTTGAAGTCTTATAACAATATCGCCTGAAGAATCAGAAACATCAACGAGGATCCTTGAACCATTGCCATAATCATTGAACGAAAGATCAGATGCCCATGTACAGCTTGATGTTATTCTCAATTTGTAGCGGCTTGTAACTGGAGTCTTAGCTCCTGTTCCTGTAAGGTCTATTGGCTCAGTAAGCGTGTAGTCAACATTATTCCAATAGCTTGGATCGCTTGCAAAGGTATTGAAAGTTTTAGTGTTTGAGCCATCATAGAAAGCCTGATATTCATCAGAGATCGTTGTCACATTAGTATCATTGCTCATGAAGAAATCTTCCGGATAATATACATATGCATCAGCAGATACAGGTATCTGTGGCTTTGCGTCACGACCTGCTTTGCTAAGAACAGCTCCTTCATGAATATTTGAAGCCTGGCAGACGATCTTATCTTTACCCGTGATAGTGCCGGTAACATAAACAGAGCCTGTTACCTTAAGTGACTTTGTGACATTAAGATCACCCTCGACATAGAGAGAGCCATTGATCGTCTGACCATTTGCACCAAATGTTGCATCGCCATTATAAGCACCTGCGCCCTTATAAACGTAGAAGTTACCATACTGTGTATAGTCATTTCCGCCAATGTTAGCTTCACAACAGAACAAATCGACATCAAAACCTGATGAACCAACGTCCATATGGTTTGAAGTGGAAAGCTTCTGACCGATATTAACATAGTTATATCCGTCTGCTCTTGCCATTGTTGAGTTGATGTGGAATTCATTTGAAACATCAAGGTTTTCAGAAATTGTAACAGTTGAACCCTGCTTTTCATCTACAAGACTAGGCTTGAGCATGATAAGAGGCTGAGTTGAAACCTCCAAAGAACCATACATAAGATAAGAACCATAGATACTGGTATTGTTTGTAAATCTATAGACCTTACCAGTGGTATTATTGATACCAGCCATATCACCGATAACGTTAAGGTTATCGTAACCTGCGCCGCCGTTACCAACAAGCTCGATAGTATTTGTATATTCGGCAGGCTTTGTAACTGACTGCGTGGAAATATGAGCTGCTACCTTTTCAGTTTTTCCCAGATAAGTAGTTTCACAGGTAACAACGATATTTGCAACACTTGTACCCTCCTGTGCTACAGTTATCTTTGTGGTACCGATATTATCGCTTTTACCATTTGATCCATTATAGCTGACATTAGTAGTTGTACCCTTTCCGCTATTAGCACTTGCCAGCTTTTTAAGGTTATCTATGGCCTTTTTCTGCTGAGCCTTTGCAGTAGGGTCATTGGTAGGAGCAGTATCAGTTTGTATCTGATTAATAAAGCTTTCAAGAGTAGATGAAGCTGTCAGATAAGCCTGTTTGCTCTTATAGTTATCATTTGTTTTTGTCCTATTTACCGAAACAAAAGAAACAGTTGCAGTCAAAAGTATTGACAGCATGAGCATGACAGCAACCGCTGTGAAAAGCACGACTCCGGGTTTGTTTCTTTGTTTCCTCTTCGGAGTATTCTCCATATTAACCACCTTTCTTAGTTTTATTATCATTTATGCTATACTTTTTTCATTTTACACAAGTTGATTACTTATATAAAATTTTTAATCATTATATAGCACTAATTGGCAGGACAAGAAATATTCCTTATCCTACCAAATAGTTTTCTCTTAGCTGGCAGAAGGATCGGCAAGCTTCTTCAGAACGTACATATTCAGTGTCATAGAGCCTGAGATCTCGCTCTCATTGACATTCTCAATGTTAACATTCTCGATCACCATGCTCTTTTCATTGTTCGTCGTCAGGTTATCAGCAAAATTCTTGAAACCTGAAAGTGAGCTTTTGAACTGAATGTTAAGGCTATAGTAACCTATTGTCTGTCCAGCAGCTGCATTAGGATCTTCTGCAGCTGCATTTGCATCTGCATTAGCGTCTGCGGCTGATGAATCAGTTGTGCTTGCATTATTGTATTCATCTACCTTAGTGTCAAAATCAGTAGCTGTTGCTGTTGACTCATAAGCAAAAGGCGAAAGAACTGTGCTGCCGTATGATGAAATAGTCATATTGGAGTTTTTGATCTTTACATCATCAACATTAAAAAGCTCACGAACCTTATCAGTAGCCTTGTATGCTACCTGATAATCATAGAAGTTAGCTGCGACCTGTGAGGTGCTTGTATAAAGTGTCTGAATCTCAGCGGCAAGGTTCTTATCCTTGTCTACCTGATCTTCAAGCTCGCTGAGCTGTACCTTTGCTGATTCCAGATCACTGCTTGCCTGACTACACTCATCAATGGCAGGCTTAATAAAAAGCATAAAACCTGCAACAATTATAAGCAGTACGAATACTACTATCAAAATCATTTTATCACGATAATTCAACTTCATAATTATTCACCCTCGCCCTCTTCTTTAAGATAAAGTGTCAGCGAATCAAGCGTTACGCCTGAGCTGCCTTCTTCACCGATCGAATATCCGTTGTATCCTACATCTTCCTGGAAGAGTCCTGTACCTACAAGGGCATCGATTGCTGTTTTTACATCTGACTGATCATCAAGCTCAACCTTAGTAAGTGTTACTGTACCAGCTTCAAGGTTATATGTAAAGCCTTCATACTTGAAAGAACCAAGAGCTTCCTTGATATCGTCAAACATCTCACTTGACACGACCGGAAGTGTTTCAAGAGCTGCATTTGCTGATGTAACATAGTTTGAATAATCCTGCATGATCTTCATCTTATTGTGAAGTATCTGGTTCTGGGCGATCTTCTCATTGCAAACAGCTATCTTATCATTAGTCTTGTCTATATCTTTCTCGATAGAACTCTTCCTGAGATTAATAACAAGTGTTGCACCTGCGATAAGCACTGCGGCTGCCGCAGCGAAGATACCGCCTGTCATGAGCAGCGAACCCATTCCGCTGTTGCCGCCCTTACCTGTGGACTGATCGACTTCGAGGAGGTTGATCTTCTCTGTTGCCTTGTTTCTCTTATAGAGAGCACCGATAGCATTAGCGAATACTGTAAACTCGAAGTTCTCAAAACCTGTGATCTGAGCAGGCACACCGAGAACGGAAGCCTTTATATCAAGACCGTCAAGAGCGTCAACGAGTTTGATGTAATCCTCGATAAAGCCATAGAGAATAACATTTTCAAGTCCTGAACCGCCTCTTGCCTTATTGAACTGCTCCATTCTGAAGATGTTCTCGTTAAGAGCCTCAGTGATATAATCGTCAGAATCATAATCATCTTCTGAGATAGGAACGTATCTGGCGAATGCCATCTGTCCATTCTCAAAAAGTGTAAGACCAAGGAAGTTCTTATCGATCTGGCAAACCAACAGTGGCATTTTCTCCATGTTGGACTTGTCAGCAAGAACGATTCTTGCGATAGAGTTACATCCGATGTTAACAGATCTGAGGTTCATGCCCATAATGTTATAAAGCTTTCTGTAGCTTTCAACTATCGTACTAGGGCAAGCTGTTGCAAGTACCTTCACTGCGCCAGGATTATCCTCGCCTGCTTCACCTACTACTGTATATGAGATAGAATACTCATCTGTGATACCCATTTCCTGGCTCATATGGTTCTGTACCATAAGCAGGAACTCATTACCCTTTGCCTTTGGAACTACAAGCTCCTTGAATACGATGTTGCTCGATGAAAAAGTAACGATAGCGTCCTTATCCATCATATCCTCAGCCTTGATCTGAGTGAGCAGTAACTCGGACAGACCTGAAAGGTTGATGACCTCACCGTTAAGGATCATATCCTCAGGAACGTCTACCTGCAAAGATCTTTCGATCCTTATCTTGTTAGAGGAGTTATCACCTTTAACAATGTTGATTTGTCTATCAGAAATATCAAATGATAGCATTTATTCCTTCACCTCTTAAATTATTTTTCAAAACAAATATCTTTCCTCTCCGTTTTAAAGGAGAGGAGATATTTAAAATTAACAAACATAAAATGCAGACCCTTAGTTTTCCAGACCTGACAATGAACCGTAGAGCAGTGGGAAGATACCCGCAAGGCAAAGACCGATCGCAACACCCATGAATACGATGAGCAATGGTTCCATAAGTCCTACAAGTCTTGTAACGGCTGCGTCTGCTTCTTCCTCATAGTAGTCAGCAGTTTTCTCAAGGATCTCATCGAGAGCACCTGATTCCTCACCGACATAGATGATGGAAGTAAACATTCCTTCAAATATCTCTGTTTTTGCAAGTGACGCTGAAAGCGGTGCGCCCTGCTTAACTTCATCAACTACCTGGATGAACATCTTATCAACATAAGCATTTCCAAGTATTCTTGACGAACGTTCAAGACACTCTACCATTGGGATACCGCTTGAATAAAGTGATGAAAGAGTTCTTGCGAAACGACCCTCATAGATCTTTACCATAAGCTTTCCGGCGGCAGGCATCTTTATCTTGATATAGTCAAATTTAAGTCTGACTGACGGTACTTTCAAGGCATATATCCAACCGAATATCAAAACAACGACCACGATAAGAATGATATACCATTTTGCCTTGAAAAAGTCACTGAACGAGAAGAGAGCCTTAGAAAGTGCAGGCATCTGATCCTCTGGCATAAGACCTGCAAATATAGGCATGATGAACGTAAACATACCGATTACCATGACGATACAAAGAACGCCAAGTATGATAGGATAAGTCATCGCACTCTTTACCTTATTATTCAACTTGTTTGAGTTTGCATAGTAATCGCTCAGACGCTGCATTGTCATATCGAGCGTACCTGAGGTCTCACCTGCGTCTACCATTGAGATGAAAAAGTCCGGAAAGCTTCCTCTTCTTGTATCGAGGGCCTCGGTAAAGCTCTGACCTTTCTGAACATCGTCATAAACGCTTCTCCAAACATCCTTTGCACCCTTATTCTCCTCTTCCTTATAGAGAATGTCGAGCGCTTTAACAATGGTAAGACCCGATGTCATCATTGCCGCAAGCTGACGGCAGCAGAAAGCAAGTTCCTTAGTATTGAACTTGTGCACAGATTGTTTGCCTGCACCGCCCAATGCTTCTGTATAACTTATACAGAAAAGACCTTGTTCGTGGATCTTGTCCAGTACTTCCTGTGCATCCTCAGCCTCATAGATACCCTTTATGGTTTTTCCCGAGGTATCCTTAGCAACATAGGAAAATTTCTTCATAATATGTAGATACACCTCCACTTATTTATACATTTTGTGCATTCATAACAAAAAACTTTAAAAATACACAAAACGCATTTTTATAATTATAACATTATTTTCATCTTTTCGCAAGTGATTGAGTGCTTTTTAAGCGTTAATTTATTTACAAAATAATCTTCACAAATTTATCGAATTTGTACAAATAGAATAATTAAACTAACATTTTAAATTATATTTAACATTTAAAGCGAGTTCATACAGATTTCTGATAGTAAATACTCTTATTTATGTTCAAATAATACAATTTATACTTTATTATCCGTCTTGCCCGTACTAAAAGATTTCATACTTTTGAGAATGACAGGATGCTTATGAACATACACTTTATAAGCTATCAGATAGATACAATAGGACGCTGCAAGAAGAAGTCCTATGCCGATGATCACGCTTACAAGGTAGTTCATGCCCACGCCTTCATTCAGCCATATACACGGATAATAAAGCACCTTATAGAAGATATCTCCCTTGCCCTCCTGACTGAATGAATCCCTGAATATTGCAGGAATAAAATACACTAGAAGCATAAGAAGATACACTATTGTAATATTGACCCAGCTCCAATTTTCATATGCGGCATGGCGTTTGCCGTCGTCATAAAAAAGTCTTAGGAAAAATATAAGCATGACCGCAAAGCCTATAAATGAGTCTACATTACTATTTGTCATAAAGCTCTTGAAAGCAGATGTGCTTGACGGAAAGACCGTAACCAGAGCCGGTATCAGCACAATGCCTGCAAAGGCTGAAAACAGTGTAAGAACGATCATTATCCCAATTCTCGACAGAATGTACTTTAAAAATTTTATTGCCTCCATAATTACCTCCATTTTACTCTTTTGCTTCGTAAAGTCTTTTTGCTTTACGCATCATCTTACACGATAAAGTTTTCAGACTTTACATCTTTCAATTATCTGACATAGTTTTATCAAAGAGTTTATCCACAAGCTCTCTTAGATATATATTTTCTGTACGCTCAAGTTTAGGGTCTGCGTTTCTGATAAGCTGTGCGGCTTCCTGTGCTTTTCTTAGTATATCCATATCCTGTGACATATCCGCTATCTTCAATGCAGGAAGGCCATGCTGTCTGCTTCCGAAAAAGTCACCAGGACCTCTGAGTTTAAGATCTTCCTCAGATATCTTAAAGCCGTCGTTAGTCTTGCCCAAAATTTTAAGCCTTTTCACGCTTTCCTCATTCACGTTGTCTGTAATGAGGATACAACTTGATTTATATTTACCTCTTCCCACACGACCACGAAGCTGGTGAAGCTGGGAAAGACCAAATCTGTCAGCATTTTCTATTACCATTATTGCCGCATTAGGCACGTCAACTCCTACCTCCACAACTGTTGTGGAAACGAGCAGGTCTATTTTATGCTCCTTGAAGTCGTTCATTACCTGTTCTTTCTGAGCGCCGCTCATTCTGCCATGAAGAAGTCCCACAGTGTAATCTTTAAACGTACCCTGAGAAAGCTTTTTAGCATAGGTCTTAACGTCCTGCAAGTCCATATCACTTTCCTCTATCATTGGACAGACTATATAACCCTGTCTACCCTCGTCAAGATATTTTTTCACATAGTTAAAAGCACGCTCGCGAAGCTTTCCTGTAACGGCATATGTTTCAACGGGCTGTCTGCCCTTAGGAAGCTCTTTCAGTACAGAAATATCAAGGTCGCCGTATATCATAAGGGCAAGAGTTCTAGGGATAGGCGTGGCTGACATAACAAGCTTATGGGGATTTTCACCCTTTGAAGCAAGTGCCGCACGCTGTTCAACGCCAAAGCGGTGCTGCTCATCTGTTATGACAAGGGCAAGCTTTTTGAACTTCGTTGTCTGCTGAACAAGAGCGTGTGTTCCCACTGCAACGGCGTATTCACCGTTTTCAAGCCCCTCTTTCACAAGCTTTTTCTGTTTTGCGGTCATAGAGCCTGTGAGCAGTGCCACCTTTACGCCAAGCGGTTCAAGAAAGCCTTTGAGTGTCTCGTAATGCTGCTCGGCAAGAATCTCAGTAGGAGCCATTAGTGCAGTCTGGCAGCCATTTTTATACACAAAATATGCCGCTCCTGCCGCAACTGCGGTCTTACCCGAGCCAACGTCGCCCTGAACGAGTCTGTTCATAGGCTGTTCTTTCTGCATATCTCTGATACAATCCTCTATGGCGGTTTGCTGGCTGTTTGTAAGGATAAATGGCAGAGCGTTATAAAAGCTGTCCATATCCTGTATTTTCAGCACACAGCCGCTTTTTTCACGGCTTCGGCTTTTCATAAGCTGCATACCAAGCTGCAAAACAAGAAGCTCGTCAAAGACAAGGCGATTTTTCGCAAGCTCGCAGATGTGCATATCTTTTGGAAAATGTATATTCTCCAAAGCATATTCAAGAGAACAGAAATTATACCTTTGCATTATGCTTTTTGGCAGCGGCTCATAGATATTCTTATTAAAAACATTCAGGGCGAGCCTTACTGTTTTTCTGAGCATTTGCTGACTAAGACCCTCTGTGAGGTGATAGACAGGCTGGACTTTATCTTCCGTATCGGCAGAAAGTATCACAGGAGAATTTATCTCTTTTCGCACAAGGTTTCCTGTTATCCTGCCGCAGAGGTAATACTCTTTATCCACTTCAAGCTGTTTATACATATACTCGCTGTTATAGATAACTATTACAAGGTCAGTGACGTCATCGGTAAAAATGACTTTGTACACTGACAGACCTTTTCTAATACGGGCTTCGGGGAGCTTTTTAACTACTCTGCCCTTTACTATGCAAGGCTCGTTAGTTGGTGCGTCGGCTATGGGGACAGGCGAAGTATAGTCAATATAACTTCTTGGATAATGACAAAGCAGGTCATAGACTGTTTTCACGCCAAGCTTTTCATAGCACTCGGCACGCTTTTCGCCAACGCCCTTTAGATACTCTATTGGTTTCTCAAGATCTTTTAACAAACCCTCACCACCTGTCAGCTTTTACTCCACTTAATACGATTATATCATACATCACATAAAAGGTCAATGACTTTTATTCAAATCATACATATTTACGCCATTTTCTCTGAACGTTTTGCATTTTTGCACAAAAAAAGAACAGATGAAAAAATCATCTGTCCTTGATAAAAACTATATGTTATTATATTTTCTCGCCAAACTCAGAATACTCGATAGAAGCTCTGATGAAATCTCTGAACAGAGGGTGCGCTCTGTTTGGTCTTGACTTGAACTCTGGGTGGAACTGAACACCAACGAACCATGGGTGTACATTCTTTGGAAGCTCTACTATCTCAACAAGCTTTTCGTCAGGTGAAAGGCCTGCAAGCATAAGACCCTTATCTTCAAGAAGCTTTCTGTATTCATTATTGAACTCCCAACGGTGACGATGACGCTCACGGATAAGATTCTGTGGTGCTGAATAGATCTCAGCACATCTTGAATTGTCTGCAAGCTTGCATGGATAAAGGCCAAGTCGCATAGTGCCGCCCTTTTCTGTGATATCCTTCTGTGAATCCATTATATCTATAACAGGATATGGAGTGTCACCAAACTCGGAGGAATTTGCCCCTTCCAGTCCTGCAATGTGTCTTGCGAACTCAACAACAGACATCTGCATACCGAGGCAGATACCGAACATTGGTATCTTATGTTCTCTTGCATATTTGATAGCTTCGATCATGCCCTCGATTCCTCTGTCACCAAAGCCGCCCGGTACGATTATGCCGTCGCAGCCGTGGAGCATTTCAGCTACAGTGTTCTCATTGAGATTTTCAGACTGTATCCACTTGATATCAACTTCTGCGCTGTTCTCAAAACCGCCGTGACGGAGAGCTTCTGCTACGGAAAGATAAGCGTCCTCAAGCTCAACATACTTGCCAACAAGACCGATAGTTACTTTCTTGTTACAGCTGTGAACTCTGCCTATCATTTCCTGCCACTCTTTAAGGTCTGGCTGTCTGCACTCAAGCTTAAGATGATGACAAACAACATCTGCAAGGCCCTCTTTTTCAAGCCAGAGAGGCACTTCATAAAGTGATGGTGCTGTAAGATTCTGTATAACGTCCTCTGCTCTTACGTTGCAGAAAAGACCTATCTTTTGCTTCATATCCTCAGGTATCTCCATTTCAGAACGAAGAACAAGGATATTAGGCTGGATACCGATAGAAAGCAATTCCTTTACGGAATGCTGTGTAGGCTTTGATTTAAGCTCCTTTGAGCCTGAGATATAAGGCAACAGGCACACATGGATAAACACAGAATTTTCTCTTCCAAGCTCGATAGAAGCCTGTCTGATAGCCTCGAGGAATGGTGTGGACTCGATATCGCCAACTGTTCCGCCGATCTCTGTGATAACTATATCTGTGTCAGTTGATTTGCCTACTCTGTAAAGACGATCCTTTATCTCGTTGGTGATATGAGGAACGACCTGAACCGTGCCGCCAAGATAATCTCCTCTTCTCTCCTTATTAAGAACTGTCCAGTATATCTTACCTGTGGTAACATTTGAATTGATAGAAAGATTTTCGTCGATAAATCTCTCATAGTGACCAAGATCAAGGTCAGTTTCCGCACCATCGTCAGTTACGAAAACCTCACCATGCTGATAAGGTGACATTGTGCCTGGATCGACATTTATATACGGGTCAAATTTCTGAATGGTAACGCTGTAGCCCCTTGCTTTTAACAATCTTCCCAGTGACGCAGCGGTTATGCCCTTTCCAAGACCTGATACTACACCGCCTGTTACAAAGACATATTTTGTAGGCATATCATTTTTCCTCCATATATCAAAAATAAAACACAAAAAAATCAGGTGAGATCATGTGGACACAACTCACCTTTTCGCTCTTACTAATATCATAACAAATTTTTATACAAAAGGCAAGTGTTTTTTCTATTTTTCTCTGAATTTTTTATAAATTATCAAATAGCTGCAATAATCTCTTGTAAAATTGTTATAAATTAAAGCGGTTTTATTTGATTTTATAAAAATTGATGTAATTTTAAAGTCAAATTCGTACGAAATTTATGTTGTAATTTGAAGTAAAATAGTATATACTATTATTGTATTGTGCTTAAACGAGCTATAGACTTCCGGCTTGCTGACTTTAATCGGAAACGAGGTTTATTTTATGGACAACGACAACAAGAACACCTCCAACACTCAGGGAGATAAGGATTTACAGTCGCTAATATCCAATGCAATAGAAAACAGAAAGATACTTGATGCTTCAAACTCAAACGGACCTACGGGGGTCATACCTATCCCCTCAAAGGAACAGCAGAAAGCTGATCCGATACATGAGTCTGATCCAAAGCAGGATAAGACGCCAAAAAAGAAAAAAGGCTGGAGCAAGAAGAAAAAGACGGGTATTGCTCTTGGAATAATATTTGTAGTATTCATTATTATAATTGCCATTATCGTAGGTTTGTTTTTCCACTACACAGGAATGCTTGACAGAACTAAAGACACTAAGATAAATTCAGGCAAAGCGCCTATAAATTCCAGCGAGCTTACAAGTGAGGCGGATACATTTGACGCAAAGGAAAAAGAGGACGAGCTTAAGGCTCAGCTACAAAAGCAGTCCTCCAAGATATCCAGCGAGGACGTAACGAACATTCTGCTCATTGGTGAGGATATCCGTGATACAGAAGAGGAGAGCCGTGGAAATACTGATGTTATGATGATAATTTCCATAAACACCAAGAACAAGACTATTACAATGACCTCCCTTATGCGTGATATGTACATTTACATGGCGCAGTTTGACGAGGGCAACAGGCTCAACAGCGCTTACTGGCACGGTGGCTGTGAGTATCTTGAACAGTGTATTGAGGATTATTTCGGTATCCAGATAGACAGATACGCAAGAGTGAATTTCTACTCGTTTATAGATATAGTTGAGACCGTAGGTGGTATCGACATGGAAGTTTCTAAGGCTGAAGCCGAGGGCATGAAGAAGCCGATGGCCGAACAGAACAAATACCTTAAAAATAAGAAAGGCACTGACTATATAAGCAACGACATATTTGCGGGCAAGAGTGATGAGGATAAGGTAAAGCTTCATCTTAACGGAAATCAGGCACTTGCGTTTGCAAGACTTAGATATGTAGGAAATTCCGACTATGAGCGTACCGAACGTCAAAGACGTGTTATCTCAGAGATCATAACCGAATCCAAGAAGCTCAGTCTTGTTCAGCTTGACAAGCTTCTGAACAAAGTCCTTCCTGAGATAAACACAGACCTTACTGATGGTGAGATCGCAAATCTGCTCCTCAATGCTTTTGATTATATGAAATATGATATCCAGCAGCTTAGAATACCTGCTGACGGCTATTTCACAAACGAAGTCATCTATAGCATGGACGTGCTTAATCCGGACTTTGCCGCAAACTCTGCGTTCATTCAATATATAGTTTACGGCAGTTGTAAAAACATTGACGAAGCTATCAAGCAGTATCAGGAAGAAAATGCTTACAACTACAGCTATGACACTGGGTATTACGGCTACTAACTGAATAATTGATATCCGCTTTCCTTTTGGGAGGGCGGATATTTTTTTGGCTTTCTGTAAAAATAATATAAAAATACGGTTGACAAATACCCATAAGGGGTATATAATATATATGCAGCAAAAGATACCCCATAAGGGTATTTGATATAGTAAGGAGGAAAAAATGGACAATAGAAATGATAAAGAACTGTCATGCGGCTGCTGTGATACTTGCAGGCACAAGCACACTCCCCGTGATGATAAGGAAATAAAACAGCTAAAGAATAGGCTAAGCAGAGTTTCGGGACAAATAAACGGCATTATCAAAATGCTTGACGATAACCGCTACTGCGGAGATATACTCATTCAGGTTGCAGCGGTTGAAAGTGCAATGCAAAGCTTCGGTTATCTTATTTTGCAGGAACACATGAAGACCTGCATGACAGAGGAGGTACAAAGTGGCAACACTGAAGTTGTCGATGAAGTATTAGAGCTTATGAAAAAGCTTAAATAGAAAGGCAAATATCTATGAAAAAGTTAAAATTCAATGTAACGGGCATGAGCTGTGCGGCGTGTCAGGCTCATGTGGAAAAGGCTGTGAGCAAGGTGGAGGGCGTAATGGACGTGAACGTGAACTTGCTTGCAAACAAAATGACGGTGGATCTTGACGAGGGTGTAACTAACGCTCAGGCGGTCATAAATGCTGTTGAAAGTGCAGGATATGGAGCAAGCGAGATAGGCGACAAAGAAAACAAAACTGCATCACCTGTTGCGGCGGCTCAGGACGAAAGTAAAAAGATGAAGAAACGCCTATGGTGGTCTGTGGGATTTTTGATACCGCTGTTCTATATTTGCATGGGACACATGGCGAACATACCTATCCCCCCTATTTTTGCAGGGCACAAAAACATGATGATATATACACTCACTCAGCTTTTGCTCACAGTGCCTATCATTGCAATAAACTTTCACTATTTTTCAAACGGCTTCAAAAATCTTATCCACCGCTCCCCTAACATGGACAGCCTTATAGCTCTTGGTGCGGCGGCTTCATTCATATACAGTGTTTACGGCACTTACAGAATGGCTTACTTTATGGGCAGGGGCGACCTTGGCTCGGCACATGAGTATATGATGAATCTATATTACGAGTCATGCGGCATGATACTCACACTTATCACTGTGGGAAAATATCTTGAGGCTCGCTCAAAAGACAAGACGGCTAATGCTGTAAACAAGCTTGTGAGCCTTGCGCCTAAGACGGCAGTTGTTATCCGTGACAGCGAGGAGGTGGAAGTTCCTGCGGAAAACGTAATGGTGGGAGATGTATTCTTGCTCAAAGCCGGCTGGTCTGTGCCATGTGACGGAGTTCTTATTGATGGAAACTGCACTGTTGACCAATCTGCACTCACAGGCGAGAGCATACCTGTAGACAAGGCAGTGGGTGACAGAGTTATGAGTGCAAGCGTATCGGCTGGCGGTTTTGCTAAGGTAAGGTGTGAGAAGCAAGCTAAAGACTCAACACTTTCACAGATAATCGCACTCGTTGAGGACGCTTCCGCTTCAAAAGCGCCTGTAGCAAGGCTTGCAGACAAGATAAGCGCTGTGTTCGTGCCTATAGTAATAACGATAGCTCTTATTTCACTGATAGTATGGCTGCTGCTTGGCTATAGCTTCGCATTTGCTCTTAACATGGCAATATCAGTGCTTGTTATATCCTGCCCATGCTCATTGGGACTTGCAACGCCCACTGCAATAATGGTAGGAACGGGTAAAGCGGCACAGTTCGGTATCCTAATAAAATCCGCTGAAAGCCTTGAAACTGCTCACAGCATTGACACTGTTGTTCTTGACAAAACAGGAACTTGCACAGAAGGCAAGCCTGAGCTTATTTCAGCGCAAGCGTTTGGTGATTTTGATGTTTCAGAGCTTAAAAAGCTTTGTGGCTCGGCAGAAAGCGGTTCATCGCACCCACTTGCAAAGGCTGTTACAGGCCACTGCAAAACAAATGGCATTGAACTCTCCCCTGCTGAAAGCTACACAGAAACAGCAGGCGGTGGTATATCGGCTGTTGTTGAGGGCAGAAATGTTCTTATCGGTAACAAGCGGCTTATGGATAACAGTGAAGTTGACATATCGATGGTTGAGGAGACGGCTCATGCTCACGCTGACAATGGTGAGATACCACTTTATGTAGCGATCGACAACAAACTTGCAGGCATTCTGTTCATTGCAGACAAGATAAAAGAGACAAGTGCAGAGGCTATAGAGGGCTTCAAAAAGGCAGGCATTGAAACTGTAATGCTCACAGGGGACAACGAGAAAACAGCTAGAGCAATACAGAAAAAGCTTGGCATTTCACAGGTAAGATCACAGCTTATGCCTGAGGACAAGGCTACGATAATCAAAGAATTGCAGGAGCAGGGCAAAAAGGTAGCCATGATAGGCGACGGAATAAACGACGCACCTGCCCTTACAACGGCAGATGTTGGAATAGCTATCGGTGCAGGACAGGATATTGCTATCGAGTCGGCTGATATCGTGCTAATGAAAAGCGATCTGAATGATGCTGTTACGGCTGTCAAGCTCAGCAGGAGCGTTATGAAGAACATCAAGGAAAACCTTTTCTGGGCGCTTATTTACAACTCACTTGGTATTCCGCTGGCGGCAGGAGTATTCTACGGCTTGCTTGGCTGGAAGCTCAATCCTATGTTCGGTGCAGCGGCAATGAGTTTAAGCTCAGTTTGCGTTGTGACCAATGCGTTAAGGCTCAATCTTTTTAAAAGTGGCAGAGAAAACAAAGCCGCAAAGGCTGAAATAAATACTAAAACGGAGGACGAAAAAATGAAAAAGGTAATGAAGATCGACGGCATGATGTGTTCACACTGCACAGGCACAGTAACGAAGGTGCTTAATGCGATAGACGGCGTTACAGCAGATGTTTCCCTTGAGGACAAGTGTGCTTACATCACACTTGACAAGGACGTGGCTGACGAGGTGCTTTCTAAGGCGGTGACGGACGCAGGGTATAAGGTAAAGGGGATAAAGTAGGTTTTAGCTGTATATTTTGAAAAAATTGTGTAGCCCTGCGTATGCGGGGAAAAGATGGCGGCAGCAGTGCTGAATGTGACAGTGACGGAATCACCCCCGCGTATGCGGGGAAAAGTTACCTATTCCGCTGTTGCCAAATATCACTGTAACTTGTGAGTGAAATGAGAACAAATACATTTTTTATACTGTATGTATCAGCCTTAAAGGCTCGTAATATAGAATGTACCATTTGATTATCTTCAGGGTCATCTGCACTAATTATGAATACATCTTGCTCATTATAATTATTACTGTACACAGTAATTAGATTACGTATACCACCATATGGTATAAGCCTAAACTTAGACCTGTCAACAAGACTTAGTAATTGATTCCAGAATACTCTTTCAGAGCCTGTTCCTTCTATAAGTATGTTTATCATTATAGTTCACGTCCTTTTAAACTTGGATAGACTAAGTTAAACTTCCCAAGCTGTGGTTCAACTATTGTAGCCTCACTTTTATCATCGAGTGTATACCTATCAGTCACTCTGCCAAATACTATATATTGGTTACTCTTATCCATGTCATAAAAATCTCTTGTCTTATTCGCCATAACTATATCTGCATTATCTATTATGAATAGACTGTCTTTAACTGTTTTAAGAGCAGACTCAACCATATCAGCAGATGTCAAACTGTTTATGAATACAACGCCTTTTGCATTAATATTGGAACAATATGCAGAAAATATGTCATAAAACAAAGACTTACCTATTCCGCTGTTGCCAAATATCACTGTAACAGGTGAGTGAAATGAGAAATCGAATGAATATACTCCGTCTGTAACTTTTATCCTCTTATGAAGTAGCTTTGCCATTAGTCTAGCACCTCCAGTATTTGTAATGCATTTGTACAGTGTATCTTTTTTCCCATATAGTGCAGCAAAACATCAACACTAAAATTATTTATGATGCTTGGCAGTAATGGCATATATGCGTTTCCTCTGTTAAACATCAATATGCACCTCAGTGCATTGTCTCCAGCCTCAACACAATTGAACAGTTTATCCGGATTACTGTATATATTTATTGCTGTTTTACAGCCAGTACTAATTTTTCTGATGTCCACAAGTCTACCATATTTTGTTCTAATATCAGACCCTGATGAGTATGTTGAGTGATCGATGTTCAGTATTAGACTTTTTATTGTATCCGATATTTTAGTAGTACCTATATGCAAATTGAAGAATGCATCATTTCTTTCCTCTAGTTTTAAACCTGTTTTATTAACGTCCTCTTTCTTAATATATAAGTTTAATGGCATATTACCTACCTCCAGTTACTTATTTTTATATGATTATATCTGTTTATCAAATGATTTTGATAAGTTCTTAACTGCAACGCCCATATCTAAATCATGCAGTACATTGTACCTTTTACATATAAATTCTGGTGTTATGATTTTTACTATTTTTGAACTTGGTATATTTGTATAGTACTGGTATCTTGCATAAAATTCACCAAGCCACTCAGCCATTGTTTTACTGTAGTTCATAGTAGCCTTGTCTACAGAGTTCATACTAAGCTTATCAATCATTATATCTTGTGTCATTGTCATCCAGTATGCAGAACCGTTGTCCATATGGTTCCTTGCATCTGATAGCATAAACATATTTGCAAATGAACACAGGTCAAAACCTTGCTCAACTGCCATTGAGAATGCTACCCCTTGGCTTTCTGCCAGTTCGTCAATATATAATTTCTGTTTTTCATTCATAATGATACCTCACCTAATTAGTGTACTAAAAGTATTAGTCAGGATCACCCCCGCGTATGCGGGGAAAAGAGTGCCGGGTCCCAACAGCAGCACTGTTATGGCTGTCGCAGGGATATACACTGTTCCGTCAAGATCTGTGGCGGTGACTGCACCGTTTTCACGGCTTACCTTGCAATGTTCAAGATAAATAAACGTCATTCTGTCGCTTATTGTGGGCAGTGCATGGAGATCTGGCTTCTCTATCCCATTTTGTTGTGCCATTATCTTATTCCGACGATCGTCAGCATTCCAAGACCATAAGCCTTTTCACGGCCGATACCATTAGTAAGTGCAACTTTAAGAAGTTCCTCGTCTGTTACTGTAAGCACGCCCTCATATGTTACAGAAAGTATTCTCACATGGTTTCTACGCTCGCCCTTTTTAAAATCATACCACTTAAACTCTGTTACCAGCCACATTCCGTCCTCTAGAGAAAAGCCGTTTTTCAAAGCCTGCTTTTTCAGCCATTCTTCCTGCTGTTTATTTCCTATAAGTCCGACAGGGCGACCTCTGTGAGAATTAGTATCTTTCTTATGTATAACAGGATTTGCTTTCAAACGAAACTGCCACTTACTGCTATTTTTAACTCTGTCAAGTAATGTATCATAACATTTAGTTTAAGGTCTTTCTGCTCCGAATTGATCTGAAACATTTGAAAAATCAAGTTCTTTTTCTGATAATATGAGCAAATACTTCTCACCGCCAAGCTCGTCTATTCTCCAAAGCTTCCTTGTTCTGCCGTCAGACTCAGCACTTTCGATAGCTCCATGAAATCTGCTTGGGCATACCAATGCCTTCATTGTATTTGTTTTTGTCATATCTAATTTTATTCTTGTTAAATACATACTGCACCTCACAATTCAGAAAAGGCGTCATGCTCTGGGTTGCTATCCACAGCAAGAAATTCTTCACGTTTCATTCGCCGATTGAGCTGAACAGAATGATAAAATTCTGTAGATTGCTTTTCAGCCCAACTGAGTATTCTTGGGAAAATGCCGTTTGCAGTTGCCTGAGTTGGAAGTCCAAAAAACACGCCATTTTTGCCGCACTTTGATGCCAATATCTCGCTTGCCGCAAGTGATGTTTCTGTTTTACCACAGCCCATTGGCGCTTCAAATATGTATATGCCGGGCTTGGCAGTGTTTTCAACTATTTTCAGCACCTCTGACTGCACCGAACGTGGTTCAAAACCAAAAGTTTCTTTAAAGTCCTCATTAAATATTACCGATCTCTCAGGATTCCACATCTGCGGAAAATCGAGCTTTGCCCAAGCGCGTTCAGCCCTCAGCTTGTCGTCAGGTTTGAGGTCCTCCACTGACAAAAGAGGAAAAAGCTCAGTGTTGCTTGCAAGCCAATCCGCCATTATTAACATACCACTCAGAAGCATTTGCGACGAACGGTCTATATCCGGCAACTCACTAACATCTAAAAAGCCTGCATAATCAAGTGCCATATAAAATATCGTCTGCCAAATATCCTGCAAAACTTCAATATTTTCTTTGTCACGTCCATAATAGTTTTCATAGAAAGCTATATCCTCTTGCGGCCATGACAAATCCTGTACGCTCTCAGCAGGTACACCATGATGAGAGCCAACAACAGTGCTTACACATTCAGGGCAACCCAACAAATTAAGGATCTCCTCACCTGCTAGAGCATGAGGAGTTTTAACTGCATTTTCCTTAACGTAGTAGTCAGGGAATACAATGCCAGCTAATTCCAGTGCTGATCTTCTTTCAGGTAGATTTTTTCCTATCTTATATTGAAAAATAACTGTCGCTTTGCCGATATCGTGAACTGCTGCTAAAAAAACAGCTAGCTTTTTGAACTCGTTCTCCTCTAATCCGCAAGCCTTTGCAAATGACGGCGACAGAAATTCATCACACAGACAGCTCATGATATCTGCCGTATCCTGCAAATGCTGCAAAAGTGGCAGCCATCCAGACGAATTTTTGCCTGTTTTCGCCATTAGCGAATACAGTATCTGTTCTGTAAAGTTCATTATGTCACTTCCCGTCCGCTAAAATCACCTTACTTCTATATTATAACATATTAGTATATAAATTTCAACAAATTGTCAAAACAATATAGGTATATTTTAATTTTTTATCTACATTTTCCGACATTAAAAATAGCGGTGCAACTCAAAGCACCGCTATTTTTATTCACACTATTCCGTTTTGTCATCGGTTTTCTCTGCCGTATCCTCCTGAATTATCGGCATTTCGACTATCGCCTTGAACATATCTCCGTCTATTTCGATATTGAAGATACCACCGCAAGCTTCCGTGAAGCTCTTTGATATGGATAATCCCAAACCGCTTCCGCCGTCTGTTCGTGACTTATCCCCTCGCACAAATCTTTCAAGTATCTCTTCCTCTGTGAAGTTTATCGGCGTTGCCGAAATGTTCTTCTCGGCAAATACTATTCTGTCCGCTTTTTTGTACACATCAAGGAATATCCTTGTGCCGTCCATAGAGTAATTCAGAGCGTTGTCAACAATGTTTTGGAACACTCTGTAAAGCTTGTCGCCGTCGCCCATTACCATTGCGCTGTCGGCATTTATGTTTATCTTTACTATCTTGCCACTGTCAGCTATCTTGTCCTCTGCGTCTGCGATGCACTGATTTAACAGCATCACAAAATCAAGCTTTGTTAGGTTTACATCAACGCCGCTTGTGGCTTTTGCTATGCTGAAAACGTCAGACACAATGCCTTTGAGCTTCTGCGCCTTTTTATCAAGTATCTTCACATAGCTCGAAGCTTCATCGTCAAGATCCATTTTCTTAAGCAGGTCGATATAGCTGATAATGGAAGTCAGCGGTGTTTTCAGGTCGTGGGAAACGTTTGTCACAAGCTCTATTTTCAAACGCTCCGATTGTATTTGCTGCTCCACTGACTCTCTCACCTTATCCTGAACTGAGTTGAGTTTTTCAGATTCAGCATAAACCGGCGAAGTTTTTCTTATCTTGCCCTCATAAGGCTTTTCTTCTCCAAGGCTGTCTATCTGTTTGCTGAGCTTTGAAAGCTGTGAGAAGTCACGAAGCATTGATATACACAGAACAATTTCTACCGCCAACAAAATTAACATCGTCAATCGACTAGACATCACAACAAAAATTCCAACGAATATAAGTATGAACTTCCAAGTAAGCTTTATTCCAAGCGGAAGTCCATGAAAATAGTGATAGAGGGAGGTTTCCTTATACTTGCGCCATAGGAACTTACATAATCTGCAAATAAGGCTTTCTTTGAATATGCTTCTTGTCTTTATCTTGCCAACAAACTCCATAAGCGAGCCGAAGCCTGCAAAATATGCCAATGCAAACAACGCTACAGCAAGGATATTTCTGAAAACGGAATTAGCCAAAGCATTGTCAAAAATATTTTTTGTGATGCTCACATAATAATTCCAGCAGGCGCCAAATACAAAAGCAAATGTAATAGCCAATACCATTAGGATAAGGTAAACTTCCGTAGGCACTTTTTTTAGAAAATTGCCTTGCTTCCAGCGTTCAACGCTCTCAGGCTCTGCATTATATGCACAGATCAGGAGCAGATAGCACACAAGCATAAATTCAATAACGCCTAAAACAATCACAAAAAGCTTTGCACGATACATATCATTCAAAGCCTCGGTGTATTCCTTTTCCATTGCCGTAAGCTTTTCAGCTTTCGGTGCAAAGAATACCGTTATACCTGAATCGTCATTGTCTGTCGCTTTGTAATCAGGCAGGTCATAGAGGTTTTCACATTTTGCCCATGCGTTTCCGTAATCGTCCTCATAATAATATCTGCCGTTGTCATAGTCATAGTATTCATTGCCGTCATCAGTGTCATAATCGTCACCAATTTCTTCATCTTCAAGCCTGTCGGAATATTTCAGACCGTCTTTCAAATCAAGACCTTTAATAACATTATATCTTGAGTCTACATTATAGAAAGCTATTGGCTCATAATTGCCGTAATTGTAAAAATATCTGCCGTAGTTATCATAATAACTTCCTCCTACGGGCACAAGATTGTCGGCATAAAACTCTTCTGTCACGTTATCCTGATACTCCGCTGTATTGTAATAGTAGTCAACTATCTGTCCTGATGAAGTTCTGTCGCTCATGACCTCGTTATCACGGCGGAGTATATAGTTTTTGTGCGACGATTTAAAAGCTTTTATCTTATCCGTTTCACTGTAATAATTTTCTATATCTTTTATATTTGACAGATATCTTGTTTCGCCATTTTGAGTAATCCCCACATAGTAATCAAACTGACTGTCTACAAGCCGTATACCGTCTTCTGTCTTTTTGTATTTATAGCGGTTGTAATCAAGATAATTCAGATAGTCATTGAGCAGGTGTCTAGGCTGAGTGTAATTCTGATCCTCATCAACATATCTGAGATAAGCCGAAGCTGTAACGCACAGTTCCTCATACATTTCATTGGAAGCCAGCTTGTAGCTTTCTGATTTAAGATAAGACTTACTGCTGCTGTCAGCATGGCTGTTAGCATACAACACAAAAGATAAGCAAAAGCCGCCTGCAATAACACAGGCAACGATAAATGCAATAATTCTCGTCTTTTTTGCTGAGAATATCTTAAACCATTCTGCCTTCTCAAATTTTCTCGATTTTATAGCCAATTCCCCACACCACCTTCAAGTATTTCGGCTCTCTAGGGTTTATCTCAATTTTCTCTCTGATGTGACGAATATGTACCATTACCGTGTTTTCAACGGCATATGCGTCCTCGTTCCACACTTTAGAATAGATCTCCTCGGCAGAAAATATCCTGCCTGCGTTTTCCATAAGAAGCTCAAGAATTTTAAGCTCCGTGGCGGTGAGCTTGACAGGTTCTCCGTCAACCTTTAAGCTTTTTGCCTTAGTGTCAAGCTCCAGACCGCCTATTTCTATAATATCCGTTTTGTTTGCCGTGTCGATAGCGCCAAGCTGCATATATCTTCTCAGGTTGCTTCTTACCCTTGCCACAAGCTCCATAGGGTTGTAAGGCTTTGTTATGTAATCGTCAGCGCCCATTGAAAGTCCAAGCACCTTATCTGTATCCTCAGATTTTGCAGAAAGCACAAGTATAGGGATATTCTCCGTTGCCCTTATTTTCATCATTGTAGAAAGTCCGTCCAGCTTAGGCATCATGACGTCAATGAGTATAAGCTGTATGCTGTTCTCAGTGAGCTTCTCCAAAGCCTCAAGACCGTCATAGGCTTTTATTACCTTATAGCCCTCCATTTCAAGCAGCTTTGCGATAGCTCCCACTATATCTTTATCATCATCTACAACAAGGATTACAGGCTCCTTTATCTCCATATCGGCACGATCCTTTCTTTTACGTTTATTATTATAAGCCACATTCTTTAAAAACAGCTCAACATAATTCTTAATTAAATCTTAATGTACTCTATGATTATATCACATTTTTTCTGACATTACAACAAAAAAGACGGGCGAAATAAATTCCGTCCGTCTTTATATGGCAAGTTATATTACTTATTCTTTTCCAAATATGCGTGATACTGCTCGTTGAGAGTTTTAAGTTCTGAATCGACAGTACCCTTATACTGCTCTTTGAGCTGTGTCCATGTATACTGTGAGCCATTCTCGTCTGTCTTCATAACTGAAGTATACAGATAAGGAATAACAGCTTCCTTAGTATCATTTGTTGCAGCGTCATTATCTGACAGAGTTGTGGAGATACCATAACCAGGGTCAAATATCTTAGTGAACTTGTCTGTAACAAGGTCAACGTAAGCTACGTTATACATATCTTCTGTCCAGTTAGGATTGTTTACAAAGAACTTCTCCTTCTCGATATCCTTATATGTATCCTGAGTATAAACTATCTTTGCACACTCGAGCCAGCACTTCATAGCGTCATTCTTTGTCGAACCCTTTACCCACATATACGCATTCATGTCGATAGTTGTATAAAGCGTATCAGAGTTAGGATCCTTTGGCATTGGAACTACGCCCCAATTGTCGCCGTCCTTTGGTGAATGTGTACCGGTAGAAGCCCATGGACCCATTGCATAGAAGAGGATATTCTTCTTGAATGCGTCGCCTGCCTGTCCTACCCAATCAGGATAGTACATACCATTCTTTGCGATATCATAAAGCATATCAGATGCTCTTACAAAGTCAGCGTCGTTAAGATTTGAAACATACTCGTCCTTATCAGCGTCATATGTGATAAGAGTCTTACCTGTTGACTGGAAGATAAATGGTGCGAACCAACCGTTTATGCCGTATCTCTCCTCGTCAGCAGCAGCGCCCTCAACATATTCTGACATCATGTCATACCATGCGTTCCAATCCCACTCGCCGTTCTGATAAAGCTCGTATGGATCATCAAGACCGGCAGCGTCGATCATAGATTTATCATATGTGATAACAGAACCTGGCAGGAAGTTGATAGGTGCAACAAAGTGTTTGCCGTTGAGAGTGAACTGCTCTGCAACATTTTTGACATCGCTCCACATAGCACTATCGAAATCAACGATATCATCAACAGGCTGGAACATTTCCTTGATACAGTTTGCAGGGAATGTCATAGACTGCTCATACCAGAACATATCCGGTGGATCGTTAGACATAAGTCTTGCTGCGAGCTTATCATACTTGTTCATTGATGAAGTCTGAGAATACTTGATCTTACCGCCCTTTTTCTCAAAAAGAGTAAGGTCGGTTCTCTTTTCCGGCTCTTTCTTAGTTGGGTTTATGTCAAAATAAGAAAGCCACTCCAACTCCTTTTCCGAACCATCAGGGATAGTAGCAATATCGTCGGTGCTTGCTACCTTTACCTTATCAACATAAGAGCTGCTTGAATCGCTGCCTGATGAGCTACCGCATGAAGCTACGCTCACTGCTGACAAGAGAGCCATTGCACCGGCAATAACACGCTTGGAATTTTTCATTATATATAACCTCCGTAACGGATCGTTTTCATTAGAAAACGTTTCCTTGATTCTTACAAAGCTATTATATCACTGAATGTAATCGTTGTCAACAAAGTTACAATCACTGTTACATTCTTTTAAATACTTTTGGTGATTTCAACAAATAACCATTCATTTTTTTGGTGATTAAGCCTACAGCATAAAGAAAGCGGAAACAACATTCAGCCGTTTCCGCTTCATATAAAATACGATATCTACGCTCTTACCAGCTTATTGATTCGTTTTGCTCTGGAATACTTCGCCACATAACGCCTTGTATCCTTACTGATAACACCGCTGAGAGCAAGCAACGCTATAAGGTTTGGCAGTGCCATAAGTCCATTGAAGATATCAGCGATCGTCCAAACGGCAGAAACCGTCATATATGGTCCGATAAATACAGCGAGGATATAGAGATATCTGTAGACCATGACCACCTTCATGTTGCTGTTAAAAAGATATTCCATACACCTTTCACCGTAATAGTTCCAGCCAAGGATAGTTGTGAAAGCAAAGAACACAAGACAGACCATAAGAATAAATGCAGGTATCATTGACGGCAGGAACGAGAAGCCGGTCTGGAAAGCGTGATTTGTGACCTCAACGCCCTCAAAAGGCTTGCCTGTTACTGGGTTGATAGCCTCGTAGCTTCCCATCATTACGATAGCAAGACCTGTCATAGTACATACAACGATAGTGTCGATAAATGTACCACACATAGAAACAAGACCTTGTCTTACCGGCTCTTTTGTCTGAGCGGCTGCGGCTGCGATAGGTGCCGAACCAAGACCTGACTCATTTGAGAAAATTCCTCTTGCAACACCCTTTTGTATAGCAATGAATATTGTAGGAAGAGATCCGCCTGCGACAGCCTTGAAGCTGAATGCCTGTTCAAAAATAAGAGCGACAGCGTGAGGGAGCCTCTGAATGTTTATAACAATAAGTGAAAGACAGGCAACTATATAAACGACCGCCATAAACGGCACAACTACCTGAGAAACACTTGAGATCCTCTTTATGCCTCCGATAATAACAAGTGCGGCAAAAACAGTTATCAAAAGTCCAGAGATTATAACAGCCAATGTATAGTCAGCACCCAAAATATTCACTGTATGTTCCTTTTTAGGATCAAAGAAAGCCTGAACTGCCGATGAGATACCATTCACCTGAGAGAAAGTTCCGATACCAAAAAGTCCAACGCAAGCACCAAAGAACGCAAATACCTTTGCAAGCCACTTCCACTTCTTACCCATGCCGTATTCTATGTAATAGAATGGTCCGCCGCAAACGTGTCCGTCAGCGTCCATACGTCTGTATTTGATAGCAAGAAAACCCTCGGAATACTTTGTCGCCATACCAAGGAGTGCCGCTATCCACATCCAAAGGAGCGCTCCAGGTCCGCCTGAAAGCACACCAATGGCTGTTGCAACACCGACGATATTTCCCGTACCTATGGTTGCGGAAAGTGCGGTGCAAAGTGCCGCAAAGCTCGATATCTCGCCTTTGCCACCATTTTCGTTCTGAAACATAAATTTCAAAGCCTTTGGCAGGTGGAATATCTGAAGAAGCCTTAGCCTAAAGGTGAGGAATATTCCCACAGCCATAATAAGTACGATAAGCGGTATGCCCCAGACATAGCCATCTATCGTTTCAAGTATTTTTGTAAATTTCTCCATGCCCTAAAAAATCCTTTCTTACAGAAAATAGGCAGTTTTTACGGAAAAACTGCCTTATTTCTCCCCTATCTATTTTTACGAAAGTAATTAGTCGCCTGTGGACTCTCTTAAAATTATCCTGTGGTCAACAGTATAATAATGATTATCCTTAGTAGTCTTATTCATGTTTTCAATAAGCTTTGCCACAACAAGCTCGCCCATTTTTGAGCAAGGCTGTTCAACCGTTGAAAGTGTAGGGATTATCCACTCACACATGGATATATTGTCAAATCCCATTATGGCGACATCTTTGCCCACATCAATGCCCATATCTATTGCCTTGTGCATTGCAGAGATAGCAAGCAAGTCTGACACAGCGAAAATCGCCGTAGGCTTCTCAGCAAGTGCATTGAAATATTCAAACGCTCTGCCTCCGCAGTCATAGTCATAAGACTCTTTATAGATATATTCATTCTTTATCTCTATGCCATATTCTTTTAATGCTCTTATATAGCCGTTCTCTCTTGCAGTGGAGGAGATAGCCGCAGAGTTCGTTCCGATAAAGCCTATCCTTTTATGACCCTTTTTGATAAGAGCTGCGACAGCGTCAAACGCAGCCTGTTCATCGTCAACAGCGACAGTAAGCACATTTGCGCCCTCCACGCCCTCACAGCACAGAGCAACGTTATAATTCTCTGCGAGCTTATTAAGCGAAGCTGCGTCATACTGAGTGCCAAGAAGGATAACACCGTCAACAGTTCTGTTAAAAAGCATATTCATCTGCCTTGTTTCAGCGGTCGAGGTTGAATAGGAAACTGCGGTTATGATATCGTATCCGACTTTTCCTGCATATTCCTGCATACCCATGACTATCTTTGAATAAAGGGAATGTTCAGAGGTCGGCATAATTACAAGAATAACATTCGTTTCGCACTTTCTAAGATTTCTTCCCAGAAAATTCGGAGAATAGTTGAGCCTTGCAATAGTTTCATTGACTTTTTTTGTTGACTCATCTGATACGTTACAGCTTCCGTTGAGAACCCTTGACACTGTCGCCACTGAAACACCGGCTTCCTTGGCAACATCTTTTATTGTAATGCTCATAGATCTTATCCTTTCTGCGACAGCATACCGCTGAAATAGTCATACCGTTATCAATTATAACATATTTTGAACAATTCTCCAATATACATTCCTAACAAAATTGTAAACGTTTTTTAGGTTAATTTAATTAAGAAGCAGACTAAATGCTTGAAAAAGGAACAGTGATATGCTATAATATCATAAACGAATGATTTTTGAAAGGAAAATACGCAATGCTCCATGGTTATTTTGATATACCCACATTTCACTATTTTGAAGAAAAAAACACCTGGTCTGGCAGTAATTACACCAATTTCAGCTACCGCATAGACCCTATTCTCGGCGATGAAAAAGAGCTTTATGTCAGAGTATGGTACGGCACAAAGTGCGTCACAGAGGTAACAGACTTTGTGGCAGAATATCACGAAGAATACTCTGAAAAGGGTCTTGAAAACGTTCTGGCAGACCTGACGAAAGAATTTGAGAAATTCAAACTCATCAGAAAAGAGCTTTAGCAACAAAAAGGCGAACACGGTTTCTCTGCATTAGCAGAAACGAACTGTGTTCGCTTTTATTATTGAATATCAATACCACTCGTTTTCCTGAGTATTGTAAATGTCAGCAGAAGAGTCCGTCTGCATCGGCGTTGTCATAGCGTCAGCCGCAGATGAAGAATCCTTATTGTTCACAGGCTTCTCAGGTGAGATAAGCTGCTCAGACATAAGTCTTTTGCCGCTTTCATCAACAAGACCAACATCAACCGCTGTCTGAACTATACCGTCAGCAATAGCTTGTCCATACTCGGTAAGGTGTTCGTCAAAAAGCTTATTGTCGATATCCTCGGTTATAAATCCAAGCTCCACAAGACAGCTTGGCATAACAGTGTCGGCATTTATGTAGTAGTTTACACCGGAATGGCCAACGTAGCCATACTGTACTCCTCTATTTTCAGATATACCTACCTTTTCAAGACCATCAAGTATATTCTGTGCAAGCTTTGTGTCATATTCAGGCTCAGAATTGTTCACCCAAACCTCAACGCCCGAAATATCACCGTCATAGCTGTTTCGGTGAAGTGAAACATACATATCAGCCTTGGCGTTATTTGCCTTTGCACATCTTTCGTCAAGCTCAAGGAAAGAGTCATCATCTCTTATCATCACCACATTGACGCCGTATTTTTCAAGATATTTCTGCACCTCAAGTGCGACCTTTAAATTATCGTCTTTTTCATATCTTTTTCCTGAGGCGTCAGTTGTGCCGCCGTCATAATCACCGTGACCTGCGTCAACACACACTGTAAAGTTCATATTTGAATACTTCGCAGGCTCGTCTTTTTTATCCTCAGCAGAAGAAGCGTCCTCCTTCACAGCGACAGAAGATGTATTATTCAATACCTTGTTTGTTTTTTGCGTATCGTCTCCTTTGATCTTTGATACTACCAAGGCTGTCAGCTTTACCAGACCAGTCACAATGCCGATAAGTATTATCAATGCAATAATAATTCTGTTCCAGTATATTTTTTTCTTTTTCACCCTTCTGACAGGCTTTCGTCCGTAGATCTGTTCAAACTCCTCATCTGAAAGTATATTCATTAGATCAAAGCTCCTGTAAAAAATTTATCCATTTTAATTATACCACACGCTCAACGTTAATTCAAGACTGTTTGTTACCATATTGTAAGAATTTCGTTACTTTTAACGATTTTGCATATCACAAGGCTATTAATATACGCTATCTGCACAATAAAAAAGGGCAAGCAAAGACTGACACACAGCCTTTGTTTACCCCATTAAGCTCTTATTTTATTCCACCAATGTTCTCTCGTCACAATATTCGCAAACAAGCGTTGTGCCGTCGCCTTTGAACCAATGTGGCAGATACTTTTCGTGGTGAGTGATACAGTTAGGATTTGAACAATCAATGTGCTTATGCACTCTGCCCTTCATAAGCGGCTGCGAAGCACCATCGCCGTTTATAACTGTAAGTATGAGTGCCATTCTGATATACATACCGTATTTTGCCTGCTTGAAATACATTGCTCTCGGGTCGTCGTCCACCTCGATAGCTATCTCGTCCACTCTTGGCAGAGGGTGAAGCACGATAAGGTCAGGCTTTCCCATTGAAAGCTTTCTTGTATCGAGTATGTAATTTCCGCTCTGAGACTGATACTCCTCCTCAGAAGCAAAACGCTCTTTCTGTATTCTTGTCATATATAGCACGTCAAGCTCACCGATAACCTCTTCAAGGTCGGTAACTTCTTTGTACTCCATGCCTGCCGCTTCAAGGATATCCTTTACATACACAGGCAAAGCAAGCTCAGAAGTTGAAACTAATATGAACTTATTGTTTGGAAAACATACCATTGCTTTAATAAGGGAATGGACTGTTCTGCCGTTTTTAAGGTCACCGCAGAAGCCTATGGTCAGGTTATCAAGTCTGCCCTTTTCTTCTCTAAGTGTAAGCAGGTCTGTAAGTGTCTGTGTTGGGTGGAGGTGTCCGCCGTCGCCTGCGTTGATAACGGGGCAATCAGCAGTGAGTGCCGCAGCCTTTACCGAGCCGGCGGTAGGATGACGCATTACCATGATATCGGCATAGCCGGAAACTATCTTTGTGGTATCCTTGATATTCTCTCCCTTTGCAACGGAAGAAGTGGCAGGATTGTCAAAGCCTATTATCGTTCCCCCAAGACGTAGCATAGCGGTCTGGAAAGACATCTGCGTTCTTGTTGACGGCTCATAGAAAAGAGTACCCATTATCTTGCCCTTGCAAGCCTCGCTGTAGGCGGCAGGGTTCTGAACTATCTTATGACCGAGATCAAGAAGCTTCAGCCACCAAGATACGGGATAGTCATTAAGATCAATAAGATCAAGTCTGTTTTTTTGCTCACTCACATCAAACACCCTCTCAAATATTCAGACATACATTATGCCGCACATTCCTTGTACGGCATTTTCTTTATTATATCACACCTGCTCCATTTTTTCAAGTACATAGCCCATATTATTTGAGCAGGTCAAAATTTGTTTCATCTGCAAACTGATTGCAGTCATACATAAATAATATCTGGTCATATGCACTCGTATCTGCCACGTCAGAAAGGGTCTTGCCCTCCTCTTTGAGCTTGTCAGGATCTACCAAGGTTATCTCGCTGTAGTGTGGGGTAAGAAACGGCACAAGGGTATTGGCATAGCTTCCTTTGATGATAAGAAGCTTTGGTGCGTCCTCTGCAGTTGTCTTGACCGTTGCCTTAGTAAAGTTGTCACCTTGCAGGAAGATAGCAGTTTTATCTGCTGTTTTCAGTGCAGATCTAAAATAAACAGATTTTGAGGTAAGCACCTGATCTCCTCTGTAAAGCTCCACAGAATCCACAGTAGTCTTATACTTTGAACGGAAGATGTTCACTCTGTCTGCGCCTATGCTGTTATAGCAAAGTTCACTGTAAAGTCCCCCATAATAAGAATTTGAGGTATATTCCTGATCGTAATTGGACAGAGCGACCGGCTCAAAACCCAGCTCTTTTATGCCGTCTGCATAGGCAAAATACGCCCCGAAGGAAGTCCACTTTCTATCTGTACGATAGTAAACGTAATTATTTCTTGCAGAATACATAGGAAAAAACGTATCTATGGTGTCTATCCTGCTGTCCAGATCATAATAGATATTATCTATCATTTCACGCTGGTCTGTGTTTGAAGTATAAGCAGGCAGCTTAGCAGAATAGATACCTGCGGCAGTCGGAGCTAACATAACATATACAGGTGTATCTGTGTTTTCTGAAAAATCATTTATCTGCGAGATATTTTTATCAAGCCTGTCCTTATCAAAATCTGCGATCTCTACAAGACGATTTTTAAGGATATAGATATTATCAAAATTTTTCTTACCAGTCATCACAAACATGGTCGTTCTGAGCGACTTCCAATTTGAGCTTAGAGGAAAATTACTGCTAACATAGGTCTGAACGTTATGTCTTATATCTGAACTGTCTGCCTTTTCACTTTCAGATCCATGTCTGCCCATCACGAGAGTATAGGCCGCAAACATTATGACTATTACAAAAAATGCGCTTACTGCGATATAATCAGCAGCCTTTTTCATTAATGTTCACTCCTCCCATTTTATCTCACGAATAAATTCATAGACGAATTACCTCCGCCCACAAGAAACGCTGTACTGATAAGCAGAAATCCTATAGTGAGCATTGGCTCGATTATGTAAACTATATTAGTATTGAGCTGCATTATCCTGCGTTTGAGATATCTGCCGATACCTGTTGCAAAAAAGCCGCAGATAAGATACATCACAACTCCTGTTTTTATCACATATGATGCAAGAACATCTCCTGCAAAGCTTCCCCCGCCGAGCATTGCGGCAACATATCCGCAGGCTGAAGGCAGGCTGTCTATCGCAAGAAACGGCAGACCTATAAGAAACAGAACATTCATTACTGCACATCTTACCCCTGTCGGCACAGCCGCAAGAATATTTTTCAAGAGATATTCTATGCCAAGCATAACACAAATAAACGCTGCCCACAGCATTGTGTGTCTGCCGTAGCCATACCAAACCGAGCCTGCAAGCACAGACAGTATCAATGCCCAAAGGCAAACGCTGTCTTTATTTCTACATATAGGTCTGTAGAAATAATCTCTCACCCAACTATAAAAGGTGCAGGCAAATCGTTTTATAAGCTCATTGAAGCCTGCTGACATAAACGGCAGATCAAAGTTATCAGGAAGTTCAAAGCCGAGCATTGAACCAATACCCTGTGCAATATGCGAATAAGCTCTAAGCTCATAGTAGAACGCAAAGGAGAAAGCTATTATCCCAAGCCATGCACAAGCGGCGGAGAGCGAATCTGTACTTACTCCCCTTATGTGCTGCCACATCTCGTACATAGGATCCGACAGAAAAAGCTTCTCCGCAAAGCCTATAAGCATAAGCTTTATGCCCTCTGCAAGCTTTCCAGAGGTTATGACAGGTTTTCTAAGCTGTTCGCTCATATCCGAAAATCTGAGTATCGGTCCACAGCTAAAGCATGGGAAAAAGCATATATATTGAGATACCAAAAGAAAATTCTTTTCAGGCTCTATTTCTTTCCTATAGATATCCATGCAGTAGGAAATGCCATGGAGAGTGAAAACGCCCGCTCCCCACACAGGGAAAAGCTTTAGCATTGCTCCCTTGCCAGTGAATATAGACGTCACGTCATAGCTGCTGTGACCGCTTCTTATGAATACAAGAAGCACTGCCATATTTACTACCACCGATAATATGAGCCATAGCCTTTTAAGTCCTTTTTTGTCCGCAAAGCGGTGGATAAGCCTGCCGCAAAAGTATGATACAACAGCACACACCGCCATTGGTATTATCCCCCAGGTGGACACCCACAGACACAGCACAACTGTTCCAAGCAGGAACACGGCTTTTCTGAAACGCACCCCTGACAAAGCGTATACTCCCATAAAAACAGGAAGAAAGAAATATAAAAATTCAAGACTAACCAACGCTATTCTCCTTGTCTTTATTGTTTTCTGAGGTCAATTCCTCTATGAGTGCTTGCAAGCTTTCTTTATCGAGCATTGTGTTCACCACTTCAAGCAGTGCGTTTGCAGTGAGCTTTTTGGGCAGCGACAGCTTTTCGCACACAAGCTGTCTGAGCCTGCTGCTGTCGGGTCTGCCGCTTAGACCTAGCTCATAAAAGTCAAGCTTGGTCATGAGTTCTCTGTCTGCGACCTTTTCGCCTATAATGCCTGCTTTTTCAAAGGCTTCCCTGATAATATCCGCAGGAACGCCCTCGACCCCTAACAAGCCCTCTTTTGACGGCTCTGTCTTGCGCTTTTCTTTGCCGAATATCTCAGGAACATACACGTTCACAATATCGCCTTTGGGGACGATACCCTTTATATGCCCTCTTATGCGAAAGCCTGCTGTGTCAGAGTCTGTAAGAATTGCTATTCCGCCATGCTGAGCATAGTATCTTATAAGCGCTGCCTTGTCAGGGTCTTTATAGATACGAAAGCCGTTAGTGACAATTATAACGCCGTCAACTATGGACGAAAGCTTTATCTTATCATATTTTCCCTCAACGATTATTGCCCTTGATATTTTAAGTTTTTCCATTTACTAACACCTTAACGCCATTGACCTTGCAAGTCCCTGCTCGAGGGTGAGCATATCTCCGTCTTTTCCCCGTGACCTTGTTTTGAGCATAAGGTCAGTTTCAGAAAGTATCTCAAGCGTTTTTCTTATACGCTCCGCAGAGATATTTCCGCACTCGGAATAGGCGTTTTTTACTGCAAACTCTCTGTTTTTCGCATAGGAAAAATCTTTAGCCACGTCTGCAACGCTCCTGCCAGAGGAACGTGCGAGCTTCGCCCTGTAGATATCCGCAAGGGAAAAGCCGATTATTCCTATGATAGCATATGGCTCATAATTCTGCACATCGAGTTCACGCAAACGTGTGAAGACCATTGCCGCATTGCCTCTGAGGATATTTATTGCAAGAGAATATCCGTCCGACTCGATACGCCTGATACAAAGCAAGTCGATATCCTCTCTTGTTACCTCCCTGCCCTCTGCATAAGCCGAAAGCTTTTCAAGCTCCTTGCTGATAAATGCAGTGTCGCACAAACAGAGGTTTGCAAGATACTCTGCGTTGCTTTTTGTTATGGTACAGCCGCTTTTTGCAAGATAGGTGGATATAGACTTTCCAAGGTCGGAAGCCCTTTTGTATTCAAAATTGCAGACAGTGCCGTGCTTTTCGCAGAAATCTGCAAAGCGCTTGTTTTTGTCTGTAAGATACTTTTTGTTCTTGAAAAGGTCAACTCCTGTGGCATAGATTATCACTGTGGTGGTTTCGCCAAGAGAGCCTAGGATCTTTTTCAGGTCGTCCAGATCGTCCTTAGTCACTGCGTCTATATTAAGGTCGTTTATAGTCACCACCACACGTTCTGCCATAAAAGGCAGAGCTTCGCAAGCGTCTGTAAGCATTGGAAAATCAAGATTTTTGCCGTCAAGCTTATGAAAGTTCATTACCTGAGCGTCAGCAGGGCAAAGCTTGTTCACAAGCCTTTTTGTAAAGCTTTCAAGTGCCGCTGTATCATGTCCGTAAAAATAATAAAGGCTGTCGATATCATTCTCTCTTATCGTTTTACCAAGAGCCGAAGCCGTAAGCAAAGCCATAGTCCGTCCTCCTTATCTGCGAATTTTTCATATCTATCATCAATGGGTATTCTTCATCTGTTGTGTCAAGGTTTCTGCCGTTTATGGTGACAGAACCTTTTTCTATAGTGACCACACAGCCCTCGGTGGTAATTTTATAGCCGTCCTCCAGTGCTTCTATCTTAACACCGTTCCAATCAAGCTGTGCGCCTGTTATGAACTGCAGTTCGCTGTCATTATCAGGCTCGCCATTTATATAAAATCTGTCAGGTCGTATAGTCATCTGCTCGTTATATTTCGTTATAGTGTAATACTGTTCGCTTTCTATAAATGCGCCTTTTAGCTCTTTTATGCCGTAAAGCTCCAAAAAGCTTTCCATACCGCTGTTGAGCTTGCCCTTACTGCCCATATCGAAAACCATACCTTTTGTTTTATCATACAGCACAGCCTGCACAGCATTTCCTTTTGGCATTACAACTATCTTTACCGAGCCTCCAAAAGCAAGAGAAAAATTATACACCGCTGTCCAACATACAAGCATTAGAGCAGTGCAAAAAGCCCCAAGCTTCACTGACTTTCTCAGAAACATGACCGCCACAGGCACAAGGCAGGTAACAAGCATTACAAGACCAAGTGGTCTTACTCCACGAGGAAGATAGGCAAAGCTGAATTTTGAAAACAGCTCAGCAAGAAACAGAACGACTTTCAGAAGATACTTTACCACCGTCAGCACAGGATAGGCTATTATTGCCGAACCGCCTGTTACCGCAGTTATAGCTGTCAGACCCAGAGCAAGGGTACAGACAGGCACCAGCAGGATATTTGATAGTGGTGCAACAAGAGATATTTCACTGAAAAACATTAGCTGAACAGGCATTGTGCAAAGAAGTATCGTCACCGCATTTACCGCCTGCCGTTCAAGGCTGTACAAAATGCCTTCGTCCTTTACAAGTGCCACTGCTTTCGGGCATACAACGCTTATAACAAACGCAGCTGTGAATGACAGCAGGAATGAGCAGTCCGCCGCCGCATAGGGCGAAAGAGTGAGTATTACAACAGCGCAAAGGCAGAGAGTATTTGCTGGGTCTGGTCTGCGGTAAAAAAGCGGTGCGGCAGTGACCAAAGACAGCATAACAGCCGCCCTCACAACGGATACTGAAAATCCTGCAAAGACCGCAAACGCCCACACTGCCACAGTTTGGACGGCAAATATCACACGCTTATCCTTGCTGAGTTTCTGCATGAGCCAGCCTATCATGGCGCTTATTATGACCACATGAGTTCCCGACACGGAAAATATATGACCTATGCCACTACGATAGACCGTGAGCTTCGTTTGCTTTGAAAGCTCAGTTTTATCTCCGCAGAGCATTGCAGCGGCAAAACCGCCCTCATCTCCGCCTATGATATCGTTTATCAGCATGAACATCTTGTCACGATAGTGCATTATACTGCGTAAAATGGTGTTTCCACCGCCTGTGACTTCTATGCTTTCAGCGGTCGAACCTTGGAGAAAAATGCCCTTAGGCCGGTCATACTGCTCTGATTTGAAATTGATGCTGTCTTTTATCCTGCTGACCTTTACTGTCGCCACGATATTGTCATAGTAATCATATTCAATGTCATCTGCATAAAAGGTCAGCCTGCCTTTTACTCCCCCAACGATACCATTGACACTTAGCCGACAGGTGTCAGAGCCTATATAGCTTATGTCGGTTATCTCGCCTTTAACTGTGACGGTCTTTCCGTCTAAAGCTGTCAGTTTATCATAGAAAATGTGAGTATAAGCGGTATTGACTCCCACCGCTATCAGGAACGAAACAAAGCAGAGAGCTATATGCTTTCGGTATCTCTTAAAAAGCGCAAAGGCTGTAATGGCTACACACGCTGACGCAAGTGCAAAAACTGCGTTGTTCCTGCCCCAACCAATGGTACAGAGAAAAAGTCCTGCAAAATACGAAAAGCCGATATAACAGCTTTTTCTCACCATTGCCGCCGTCCCCCTTAAAACTAAGGGCGGATAAGAAATTTACCCGCCCATTTTATTTCTTTAACCGGCTGGCCAAGCAAGTGGTCTGCCTGCAAGAAGATGAAAATGAATGTGGAAAACACTCTGTCCTGCCTGCTCGCCGCAGTTGGAAACAACTCTGAAACCGTCCTTAAGGTCGAGGTCTTTGGCAAGCTTTGCGATAACTTCATAGATATGTGCGATAACTGCACTGTTCTCAGGGGTTATCTCGTCAAGCTTTGAAATATGCTGCTTAGGGATAACAAGATAATGAATCGGAGCTGTAGGAGCAATGTCCTCAAAAACGTATGTCAGCTCGTCCTCGTATATTTTCTTTGAGGGTATTTCCCCGGAAATAATTTTACAAAAAAGACAATCTTCCATTTATCTCTCCGCCTTTCTATTATTTATAACAGCACAGCGCAGAGGGTATCTGCGCCGTCTGCCAAGCAATTTTTATTTTACGAACTCGCCCACGATCTCGTTTACCTTATCGAGAGCTTCGTCTATCTTAAATCTATCGCCTATACCAGCCATAGCAGAGTCAGGACGTCCGCCGCCCTTGCCGCCTGTGAGTGCTGCTACCTTGCCTGCTATCTTGCCTGCGTGTGCGCCCTTTGCAACAGCATTCTTGCCGCAAACTACAACAAGATTTGCCTTTTCACCGTCAACGCCTGCAACAACTGCAACTGCGTCAGCTTCTCTTGCTTTAAGCTCGTCGCCCATTTTTCTGAGCATATCAGGTCTTGTGTTGGTGAGCATTGCAGTAACTACCTTAACGCCGTTGACCTCATATGGGTTATCGAACAGCGACTTTGTTTTGAGATTTGTTATCTCTGCCTGCAAAGCGTCTCTTTCCTTTTCAAGATCCTTGACTTCCTGCATGATAGTGTGGCATCTCTTTACGATGTCAAGTGGATTTGCAAGCTTAAGGCTTTCAGCCGCCTGCTGGATAGTTGCGGCTCTTTCCTCAACAAGCTCCAGAACGCCTCTGCCTGTTACGGCTTCGATACGTCTTACGCCTGAAGCTACAGAGCTTTCGGAGATTATCTTGAACAGACCTATTCTTGAAGTATTGTCAAGATGTGTACCGCCACAGAACTCGATAGAAGCTGTTTCGTCACCGTCACCCATTGTTACTACCCTTACAGTTTCACCATATTTCTCGCCGAACAGAGCCATAGCGCCAAGCTTCTGAGCTTCTGCGATAGGCATTTCTTCCATTTTTATATCAAGAGCTTCAAGGATATACTTGTTTACAAGTGCTTCGACCTTGAGCTTCTCCTCTGCTGTCATTGCATTGAAGTGTGAGAAGTCAAATCTAAGTCTGTGAGCGTCAACGAGCTGACCTGCCTGATGAACGTGTTCACCGAGAACTTTTCTCAGTGCAGCCTGAAGCAGATGTGCGCAGCTATGGTTTCTCATAACAGCGTAACGTGTCTTTCTGTCAACAGTGAAGTGAGCCTTCTGACCTACAGCTATCTCGCCCTCTTCAACAACTGCCTTATGAGCGAACTTGCCTGCAACGACCTTCTGTGTGTCAACGACTCTGCACTTACCGCTTTCTGTAACGATAGTACCAATATCGCCCACCTGTCCGCCGCTCTCTGCATAGAATGGCGTCTGTGAAGATACGATATATACTTCATCGCCAGCCTTTGCGTTTTCGATAAGCTCATCATCAGTTGTGATGAATGATATCTCGCTGTCGCCCTCGAGCTTGTCATAGCCGATGAACTCTGTGTGGAAATCCTTGTCTATCTTATGGAAAACAGTTTCGTCTGCACCCATATACTTTGTTGCAGCATGAGCGTTCTTGGCTGTTTCTCTCTGCTTTGCATAGCACTCAGCAAAGCCCTCTTCATCACAGGTCATGCCCTTTTCTTCAAGGATCTCTCTTGTAAGGTCGATAGGGAAACCGTATGTGTCGGAAAGCTTGAAGCAGCTCTCACCGTCAAGCTCCGTCTTGCCGTCTTTCTGCATCTGTGCGATAAGATCGTAAAGTATCTTCATACCTCTGTCGATAGTGGCATTGAAGTTCTGCTCCTCAGTTGTGAGCACCTTTACGATATAGTCATACTTTTCTTCAAGCTCGTTATACTCACACTTGTTGCAGTCAACAACAGTTTTTACAAGGTCTTTGAGGAAAAGTCCGTTTATGCCGAGAAGCTTTCCGTGACGAACGGCTCTTCTGAGCAAACGTCTCATAACGTATCCTCTGCCCTCGTTTGACGGCAAAATTCCGTCTGATGCCATGAATGTTACAGAACGGATATGATCTGTGATAACTCTGATAGAAACGTCCTTTTTGTACTCCTTGCCGTACTCACAGCCTGCTATCTTACAAACATGATCTCTGATAGCCTTTACTGTATCAACGTCAAAGATAGAGTCAACGTCCTGCATAATAGAAGCAAGTCTTTCAAGACCCATACCTGTGTCGATATTTTTCTGTTTAAGTGGAGTATAAGTGCCGTCCTCATGTCTTTCAAACTGTGTGAACACAAGGTTCCAGAACTCCATATATCTGTCGCAGTCGCAGCCGACTTTACAATCAGGCTTGCCACAGCCATACTTCTCTCCTCTGTCGAAATATATCTCAGAGCATGGACCGCAAGGGCCGTCTGTTCCAGCCTCCCAGAAGTTGTCTTCCTTGCCCATTCTTACGATATGATCCATTGGAACGCCAGCGTCCTCATGCCATATCTTCTCAGCCTCGTCATCGTCCTCATAAACAGAGATATAAAGTCTGTCCTTTGGCAGTTTGAGCACCTGTGTAACATACTCCCAAGCCCATGCAATGGCTTCCTTCTTGAAGTAATCGCCGAATGAGAAGTTGCCAAGCATTTCAAAATATGTGCCATGTCTTGCCGTCTTACCAACGTTTTCGATATCGCCTGTTCTGATACACTTCTGACAAGTTGTCATTCTTGTTCTCGGAGGTGTTTCCTGACCTGTGAAGTAAGGCTTCAGAGGCGCCATACCTGCAACGATAAGCAGCAGGCTGTTATCGTTCTGAGGTACGAGAGGGTAGCTCTTGTGTCTCAAGCAGCCCTTGCTCTCAAAAAATTTCAGATAAGATTCACGCAGTTCATTAAGTCCTGTCCATTCCATAAATTCAGATCCTTCCAAATGAAATTATTCGCAAAATAAAAAAACGGCTCGTCCCTGAACATGGGACGAAACCGACAGTTCCGTGTTACCACCCAAATTGCCGAACTCATCGCCCGACCACTCGAAGCCCTTTAACGCAGAGCATACGTTGCTGTTTTCAGCACCGCTCAGGTTAGCCACCGAACTTGCCGCAAAGGCTTTCACCCACCGCCTTTTCTCTTTACCGACACTGTTTCGGATAATTCCGTCACCGCATTTTGCATATATTGATATTATAAAGCATAACCCGACGATTGTCAAGCACTTTTTTATTAATAAAATATCCATTGCTAAAAGCAGAGGGAAATGCTATAATGTTCAGGGTGATTTATATGTATGTTTGTCCGATATGCAAAAAACGGCTCAGAAAGCTTGACAACGTATGGCACTGTCAGAACGGTCACAGCTTTGATATTGCGAGAAAAGGATATGTAAATCTGCTTACCACAAAGGGCAGAAACCCTAAGAACGCAGGGGATAATGCGGAAATGGTAAAGGCGAGAACGGATTTCCTTGACCGTGACTATTATCAGCCGCTTGCGAAGAAAACGGCTGAGGTAATGGGCGGTCTGCTTGAAAATGTGAAACAGCCTTATATTATCGACAGCGGCTGCGGTGAGGGTTTTTACACTGTGAACTATGCCAAGGCACTGCCAAAGGCAAAGTTTTACGGCATTGACATATCAAAGGCGGCAGTTGCCCACTGCATGACGAGGATACATTGCGAAAATATCACAAATTGCGAATTTGCAGTGGCATCGTCATTTCAGCTTCCGTTCATAGACAAGTTTGCAGACCTTATCGTATGCACATTTGCACCTGTTTCAAATGACGAATACGCAAGGGTGCTGAAAGACGGCGGAAAGCTTGTGGTAGTTTCTCCGTCCCCAAGACATCTGTTTGAGCTTAAAGAAGTGCTTTATGAGAAGCCTTACGAAAACAAGCCCAATGTATACGGACTTAATAAATTTGACGAGTCAGAGGAGATGATTTTTGAATACCCTGTGGTGCTTGAAAGTCAGGAGGATATTTTCAATCTTTTTACAATGACTCCGTATTACTACAAAACATCTGCCGAGGCGGTGGAGAAGCTTAAAAATGTGAACAGGCTTGAACTTACCTGTGGCTTTTCTATCAGGACATTTACGAAAAAGAGAGGTTTTTGATACATGAATAAAGATATTTTCTGCAAAGGATATACTTGGGGATTTTTCTCCAAGAGAGGTGATTTTCAGACGGAAGCGGCAGAAAAGTCAATGGAAAGGCTTGCTTCAAACGGCTTGAACTGGATATGTATCCCTGTAAACGCATTGCAGGAGAGCTTTGCAAGCACAAGAGTTTTCAGTGATTATGAGAGAACACAATCTGACGAGGACATTGCCTTCGCTATAAAAAAAGCAAAGTCACTGGGACTTAAGGTCTGTCTTAAGCCTATGGTTGATTGCCTTGACCATTCATGGCGTGCAAGGATAGACTTCCCGCCTGAGAACCCTGAATATTGGGACAAGTGGTTCAAGTCATACACAGCTTTCATGCTTCACTATGCAAAGCTTGCAGAAAAGCTCGGCTGTGAAATGCTCTGCACAGGCTGTGAAATGGCAGGAATGGACAAGCAGTCAGACAGATGCAGAAAGCTTATCGCACAGGTGAGAGAGGTCTACAGCGGTATCGTTATGCACAACATCAATCACGGCGACGAACAGCGTTTTGATTGGCTCAGCGACGTGGATATCATTGGCATCTCAGGCTACTACCCTGTTACAGACGGCGTGAACAGGGATAAGAAGCACATGCTCAGCCGTTGGCATGAAGTTGTCGGCTTCCTTGAAAAGGCTCACAAGCATTTCAACAAGCCTATAATGTTCGCTGAAATAGGCGTGCGAAACGAGGAGGGCTGCACACAGTACCCTTGGGATTTCCATGACAGACTTGACAAGCCACTTGACGAGCAGGAGCAGGCAGATTTCTACGACACTGCAATGGAAGCAACTTGGGATCTGGATTGGTTCTGCGGCTATTTCTGGTGGGATTGGAAAGCTATCCTGCCGCCAATAGAGAAAGCCAAAGAAAACCGTGACTTCACAGTTTACGGCAAACTTGGCGAAGAAGTGCTGAAAAAGTGGTACACAAAAGATTGATATGTACAAAAATACGGACTGTTTATCATTGGATAGACAGTCCGTTTGTTTTATATGCGTTGGTGAATGACGGGCGAATGTAAGCGTGTCGCCGTCCCCTATATTTACGATTTTTGCGTAGGGGCGACCTGAGGTCTCCGGTTAATTATATTTTTTACATACTAAGCAGTACAAATAATCGTACTCTTATCCAACCGCCGCAGGTATTTTTTCTTTTCCTCGTTTAACAATGACAGGGTATTCCTTGAAAATATGTCTGCGTATAAAATTATCCGCAAGCACACCAATATAGGATAACCCAAACCACAGAAAAGCAAATGGCAGGCATATCTGTCCGTCAAAATTCAGCGGCACTTCCTCATAGCTCCATATGCCCATGCCGAGATAGCGGTTGAGATACTCCCCTGCAAGAAATTCTATGGCAGTGATAAATGCTGCCGACACTGCAAGCACAGACAGCAGGCTCACTCCTCGCCTGCGCTCGCCATTCATGATATGGATAACCAGCATTGAAGTTCCCCCAAGCACCCCCATTGTGATATGAGAATATCCCCTGTTAAGTATTTCCATGAAGCCATAGCATATTGCGCCCACTGAAAAAAGCGTAAGTATCTTATACATCTTTGCCGCCACATTCTCACCGCCCTGTTTTTTTATCGCCCTAATATTAAAATGTACAGAAATCAGTGATTTAAAACCTTGAAGACAAAATAAATTTATGGCAATTTCAAGATACAAAAAAACGGACAACTCAAGCTGTCCGTTTTATTGTACTAATATGATATTTTATACCTGCCAGCTGTTAAGATATTTCTCCTGATCAGGTGTAAGCTTATCTATCTCAAGCTCCCAGAATTTAAGCTTTCTGTTTGCAACTTCCTTGTCTATCTCATCAGGAACATAAACTATCTTGTCTGTAAGCTTGTCTTTGTTTTTAACAAGATAAGCCGCAGAAAGGGCTTGGATAGCAAAGGACATATCCATTATCTCGGCAGGGTGACCGTCGCCTGCGGCAAGGTTTACAAGTCTGCCCTCGCCGATAACATACAGCCAATTACCGTTTGGAAGCTTATAACCGTCAATATTGTTTCTTGCAAGCTTGCTTTCAACAGACAGCTTTTTAAGTCCAGCCACGTCTACCTCGCAATCAAAGTGACCTGCGTTACAGAGTATAGCACCATCTTTCATGTTCATGAAAGCTTTCTCAGTAATAACGTCCTTACAGCCTGTTACAGTAACAAAGAAGTCGCCCACCTTAGCGGCGTCAACCATTTTCATTACCTTGAAGCCGTCCATAACAGCCTCCATAGCCTTTATCGGGTCGACTTCGCAGACGATAACGCTTGCACCAAGACCCTTTGCTCTCATCGCAACGCCCTTGCCACACCAGCCATAGCCTGCAACAACAACGTTCTTGCCTGCAACGATAAGGTTAGTTGTTCTGTTTATTCCGTCCCATACAGACTGACCTGTGCCGTATCTGTTATCAAAAAGATACTTGCACTTTGCATTGTTTACAAGCATCATAGGGAATTTGAGCTGACCGTCCTTGTTCATTGCAATAAGACGGATAATGCCCGTAGTAGTTTCCTCACAGCCACCGATAACGTTCGGTATCAGCTCAGGGTATTCATTGTGGATAAGGTTTACAAGGTCGCCGCCGTCATCTATAATAATGTTTGGACCTACCTTGACTACCTCGGATATATGTCTGTGATACTCCTCGTCAGTTGCACCATGCCATGCAAAAACGTTCAAGCCGTCATGCACAAGACCTGCCGCAACATCGTCCTGAGTAGACAGCGGATTGCTTCCTGTGATGTACATTTCAGCACCGCCTGCTGCAAGGACTTTGCAAAGATAAGCGGTCTTAGCTTCAAGGTGGATAGAAAGTGCAACTTTCAGCCCCTTAAAAGGCTGATCTCTCTTGAAATCTTCCTCGACGCTTCTGAGCAATGACATATTCTGTCTTACCCATTCTATCTTTCTTTTACCGCTTTCCCACAAGCTTTCATCTCTTATTTCGCTCATTTTATCAATTCCTTTCGGTTTATTATTCGATCCATATAATAATTATACCCTATTTCTCCCCATTTGGCAAGAGGTCAAAAGCAATTCATTATACTTCGCAAATTTACAGCACGTTCATAAAATTAAATTAAACAATTTCTTGACAAAAAAACAAGGTAAGCGTATAATAATATTATGTGTGCGAATAGTAAAAACGTGCATAAATCATGATTTTTAAGGAGTGTGTACAAATGGACGACGCCAGTCAGAATACGATCGCCCCTCGATTGCAGAGCGGCTCGCCCGTTTGTGGCAGCCTTTTTGTGATCTAAATATCAATTTTAATTGAATAGGACGATCTGTGTTTTGGTAGATCCTTATATTTGTACAGAGTTGGTATAAGTACAATTATTTGTACTGTTGTGCTTATTACCGCTGCTGTTAGGGGGAATATAATGTTTAACACAGTATTGGAGTTGCTCAAAAGCAGAAACTACAAGGCTATCCGTGAAATATTTATGGATATGAACGAAGCCGACGTGGCTGCTCTTTTGCAACAGTTTTATGACGATCACGAGGTCGAGAAATACGAGCTTCCGTTGCTGTTCCGTCTTTTGAACAAGGACGTTGCGGCTGACGTTTTCGCTTACATGGACAGCGATACACAAATGATGCTTATCAATGCCTTTACGGATAGGGAGCTTCAGGAGATCGTTGACGACCTTTATCTTGATGATACGGTAGATATTATCGAGGAAATGCCTGCAAATGTTGTTGCAAGGATAATCAAGTCTGCTGACACTGAAACGAGAAAGCAGATAAATCAGATACTCAAATATCCTAAAGACAGCGCAGGCTCTATTATGACCACCGAGTATGTTTATCTTCACAGAAGCTACACTGCCAAGGAAGCTTTGGATTGGATAAGACACGTTGGTATGGTCAAGGAAACTGTAAATACACTTTATGTCACTGAAAACAGAAAGCTCGTGGGCGTGCTTTCACTGCTTGATATCGTAACTGCTGATGATAACGATAAAATAGAGGACATAATGGAGGACAACGTTATTTCCGTTGATACTCTTGAGGATAAAGAGTATGTTGCTTCCATGTTCTCAAAATATGACTTTCTTTCTCTGCCTGTTGTTGACAGAGAAAACCGCATGGTCGGTATCGTTACATTCGACGACGCTATGGACGTTATCGAGGAGGAGACCACTGAGGACTTCTCGAAAATGGCTGCCGTTGCGCCAAGTGACGATTCATATTTCAAGACCTCTGTTTTCACTCATGCGAAAAACAGAATAGCATGGCTTTTGATACTTATGCTGTCGGCTACCCTTACGGGTGCTATCGTAAACAAATATCAGTCTGCTTTTGCGGCTGTTCCTGTTTTGGTATCGTTCCTGTCAATGCTTAGTGGCACAGGCGGAAACTGCGGTTCTCAGACCTCGACCCTTGTTATAAGAGGCATGGCGCTTGGTGAGATAAGAATGAAAGACTTTTTCAAGGTCATGTGGAAAGAGTTCAGAGTCGCGCTTCTTTGCAGCGTTATCCTCGCTATAGTCAATGCTATAAGAATAGTTCTGGTGTATCACGGTGACACATCTGTGGATTGCTACAAGCTTGCGTTCACGGTAAGTATGGCTATCATGGCAACTGTTGTGCTTTCAAAGCTCATCGCCTGTATGCTCCCAATGGCTGCCAAGAAGCTTCATCTTGACCCTGCTATCATGGCTGCCCCGCTTATCACCACTATCGTTGACACTTGCTCAACACTGATATTCTTCACATTGGCTACTATCGTATTTGATATAAAATAGAAAAAAATATGGCGGTTATCTCCTTTCAGGCTATCTTCTGCAAAGGTGCGGCCGCCCGTTTTATGGAAAAAAATAAATTGGATTTTGATTTGAAAGGAAATAGTTATGGCTCAGAATTATGACGTAGTTGTTGTCGGTGCAGGTGCAGCCGGCGTATTCATGGCATACGAATTTGTCAAGCTTGACAAAAACATAAGAGTTTGCATTATTGATCAGGGCGGACCTGTCAGCAAGCGTAAGTGTCCTATAGATGGCAAAAAAGTTAAGTCCTGCATTCACTGCAAGGTATGCTCCATTATGCACGGCTTCGGCGGTGCAGGCGGAATGTCGGACGGCAAATATAACATCACAAACAATTTCGGCGGTGACCTTTACACTTTTACCGGCAAGGAAAAGGCTATCGAGCTTATGCAGTATGTTGACAAGATAAACCTTGAAATGGGCGGTCAGGACGCTAAGCTTTACTCCACAACTTCTTCCGACATCAAGGCAATGGCTCTGAAATATGACCTCCACCTCCTTGACGCTCAGGTAAGACACCTTGGCACTGACAGAAATATGCAGATACTCCAGAACATCTATGACTTTGTCAAGGACAAGATAGACATAAAATTTTATGAAAGTGTTCAGGGTATAACAGGCAAGGAGAACGACTTCACTGTTATCACAGACAAGGACGAGTATCACTGCTCAAACGCTGTTGTTGCGGCAGGAAGAAGCGGTTCAAAATGGATTTCTGAGATATGCGACAACTTTGGTATCAAAAGGCGTTCAAACAGAGTTGATATCGGCGTTCGTGTTGAGATACCTGCGGCTGTTTTTGAGCATATCACAAGCAAGGTATACGAAAGCAAGATAGTTTACCGCACAAAGAAATACGGCGACCTTGTAAGAACATTCTGCATGAACCCATACGGTGAGGTAGTTACCGAGAATACAAACGGCATCATCACAGTAAACGGACACAGCTATGCTGACCCTGCGCTGAGAACTGAGAACACTAACTTCGCTCTGCTGGTATCCAACACATTCTCTGAGCCTTTCAAGGACTCAAACGCATACGGTGAGTCTATCGCAAGGCTGTCTAATATGCTTGGCGGCGGAGTGCTTGTTCAGCGTTTCGGTGATCTGGTTGCAGGCAGACGTACAAATGAACACCGCTTTGGTCAGACGTTCCTGAACCCTACTCTCAAAGCTACTCCTGGCGACCTGAGCCTTGTTATCCCAAAGCGACAGCTTGACGATATTATCGAAATGATATACGCTCTGGATAAGATAGCTCCGGGTATGGCGAATATCGACACGCTTCTTTACGGCGTTGAGGTCAAGTTCTACAATTCAAGAGTTGACGTTGACGAGAACCTTGAAACTGCTGTCAAAGGTCTTTACGTCCTTGGCGACGGCTCAGGCGTTACGCACTCTCTGTCGCAGGCTTCTGCATCAGGAGTATTTGCCGCAAGGACTATTTCAGAAAAATTCAACTGATTTCATATATCACAAAAGCCGCACTGCCAAAAAGCAATGCGGCTTTATTTTTATGCCTTACCCTTCAAGAAGCTTTATATATCCCTTAATGATATCAACGCACTTGTCATAGCTCATGTCGCTGGTATCAAGACACAGATTGTAGTTTTTCGCATTTGTCCAATCCCTGCCTGTGTAGTGACGATAATAATCGCTTCTCTCCTTGTCTGTCTTTTCGATTATCTTGACAGCCTCTTTTTCAGAAACACCATACAGATCGACGATATTCTTGACCGCAGTTTCCATATCAGAATATATGAAAACCTTAAGCACGTCTTTTCTGTCACGGAGGATATAGTCAGCACATCTGCCAACTATTACCGCAGGCTCTCTGTCTGCAAGCTGCTTTATTATCTTAGCCTGATAATTGAAAAGATTTCTGTCAGAAGTAAAGTCGTGATCATCAGGGTCAAGAAGCTCACCCTTGTAAACTCCGCCCTTTCTCAGAAAAGAACCTTTCAGTTTTTCATCAACAAGCCCGAAAAAGCGTTCATTTATGCCGCTTTCGTCGCTTGCAAGCTTTATAAGCTCCTTATCATAATATTTTATACCCATATCCTCTGACAGCATTTTTCCTACAGTTCTTCCGCCACTGCCGATGCCCCTTGCAATGGTTATGATCCTTGCCATAAAGCTCAACTCCTATTCACCTAAATATGCTTTCTTGACCGACTCATCATTGATAAGATCAGACGCCTTGCCTGACAGAACTATCTTGCCCGTTTCAAGAACATAAGCTCTGTCTGAGATAGCAAGGGCTTTCTTTGCGTTCTGCTCAACAAGCAATACAGTTGTTCCGCTCTTTCTGATATCCTCGATTATCTTAAATATGGTTGACACAAGGATCGGTGACAGACCCATTGACGGCTCGTCCATTACAACTATCTTAGGTCTTGACATAAGCGCCCTGCCCATTGCCAGCATCTGCTGCTCACCGCCTGAAAGAGTACCTGCTATCTGATTTTTTCTTTCTGCAAGCCTAGGAAAACGCTCGTATATATCCTGAATATCCTTCGGTATATTCTCCTTGTCTTTTCTTGTAAATGCTCCAAGCTTAAGGTTATCAAGCACTGTGAGGTTTTGGAATATTCTTCTTCCCTCAGGAACGTGTGCTATACCCATCTCGACTATCTTGTGTGCAGGAGTTTTTGTAAGCTCCACGCCGTTGAATTTGATAGAACCCGATTTTGCAGAGATAAGACCTGTAAGGGTGTGCAGAGTGGTGGTCTTTCCTGCTCCGTTTGCGCCGATAAGGGAAATGACCTCGCCCTCGTTTACCTCAAAGGAGATACCTTTCAAAGCGGCTATCATGCCATAATTGACGTGCAGATCATTGATTTCCAACATTGCCATTTTACTTACCCCCTTATTCGCCCAGATATGCGGTGATAACTTCAGGATTTTTAAGCACTTCCGCTGTCTTGCCCTCGCAGAGAAGCTGACCGAAGTTCAGCACTGACAGCTTTTCACAGATACCTGAAACGAGGCTCATATCATGCTCGATAAGCAGCACCGTCATATCAAAATTATCTCTTACAAAGCGGATAGTATCCATAAGCTCCGCTGTTTCGTTTGGATTCATACCCGCAGCAGGCTCGTCAAGAAGCAGCAGCTTCGGCTGTGTTGCAAGGGCTCTTGCGATCTCAAGCTTTCTCTGATCGCCATACGGAAGTCCGGAAGCAAGCAGACTCGCCTTATCGTCAAGCTCGAAAACCTTCAGAAGCTCCAGCGCCTTTGCGTCCATTGCCTTTTCAAGCTTGAAATATCTCGGAAGTCTGAAAACGCCTGTAAAGGTGCTGTATTTATAATGATTGTGAAGTGCGACCTTTACGTTATCAAGCACTGACATCTCTTTGAAAAGCCTGATATTTTGGAAGGTACGGGCAATGCCTTCACGGTTTATCTCGATAGTGCTTTTGCCGGTAATGTTCTTTCCGTCAAGAACGATTGTGCCGTCTGTTGGCTTATAAACGCCTGTGAGCATATTGAAGATAGTGGTCTTTCCTGCTCCGTTCGGCCCAATAAGACCATAGAGCTGACCTTTTTCTATTGTTATGCTGAACTCGTCAACTGCACGGAGTCCGCCGAATGAGATGCCGAGATTTTTTACTTCAAGAAGTGCCATATCACTCAGCCTCCTTTACTTTTTCACGCTTGAACAAAGCCTTGAATTTTGCAGTATTTGCACTGATAAAGGTCTTTGTTTTTTCATTTGAGGTTATTATCATCATTACGATAAGGACGATAGAATAGATAAGCATTCTGTAGCTGTTTATGCTTCTTAACATTTCTGGAAGCAGAACAAGCACGATAGCTGCGATAACACTTCCTCTGATACTGCCTATGCCACCCAGAACAACGAATACCAAGATAAGTATAGACAGGTTATAGTCGAACTTAGAAGCCTGGAGCGTATAGAAGTTATGAGAATAAAGCGCACCTGCACAGCCTGCAAGGAATGCAGTCAATGCAAAAGTAACAAGCTTATACTTTGTGATGTTAAGACCTACAGACTCGGCTGCGATAACATTATCTCTGATAGCCATTACTGCTCTTCCCGTTCTTGAATATACAAAGTTATAGGCAATGATAAGAGTGATAAGCAACATAACAGCGCCGATAATAAATGTAGAATCGTTAGGTGTGCCGCTGATACCCTGAGGACCGTTCAGTATAAGCTTTCCGTCAGGCTCAAGGTTAAGGTTTGACAGACTTTTGAGAGAAACGTGAACACCCTTAGAATCATAACCAAGGTAAAGTGCTGCGAAAACGTTCTTTATGATCTCACCGAACGCAAGTGTAACGATAGCGAGATAGTCACCTTTAAGTCTGAGAACAGGTATTCCTATAAGTATGCCGAACACTGCGGCAATTATTCCGCCTATAAGGATAGCCAAAGGAAATCTGATCCACACATTTTCAATAGTTTCAGAAGTAACGATAGAGAATATCGCACTTGTATATGCGCCAACGCACATAAAGCCTGCCTGACCCAAGCTAAGCTCGCCAAGTATACCAACTGTCAGGTTAAGGGATACTGCAAGTATAGAGTATACACACAGAGGAACAAGAAGTCCTGTGAGCATACTTGAGATATATCCGCCGCTGCTGAGTATCTGCATTACCACAAAGGCAACTATCACCATTGCGTATGTGATAAAGCTTTTTCTGGTCTGCGGCTTAAAAAACTTTGTTTTTGCGCTAGCCCCTTCTTTTTTCACAAAAAACCAATCCTTTCAGATAAAACAGAACTGCAAAGCAAGTCTGCTCGAAAATTTTAAGTTGACTTTTATACCTTTTCGCTTATCTTCTTGCCGAGGATACCTGTAGGCTTGATGATAAGCACAAGTATAAGAACAGCAAAAACGATAGCGTCGGCAAGCTGCGGTGAGATATAGGCACGTCCAAGTATCTCGATAACACCGATAAGGATACCGCCGATCATAGCGCCCGGTATTGAGCCGATACCGCCAAATACCGCCGCAACGAACGCTTTGATACCAGGCATTGCGCCTGTGGTGTTCTGAAGCGTAGGATAAGCTGAGCAAAGCAGTGCGCCTGCAATTGCGGCAAGACCTGAGCCGATAGCGAATGTAAGAGAGATAGTGCGGTTAATGTTTACGCCCATGAGCTGAGCTGCACCTCTGTCCTCAGATACTGCAAGCATTGCACGTCCGCTCTTGGTTTTGTTGATGAACAATGAAAGACCAACTACAATGAGTATAGATACGATTATTGCAACTGATGTTTCTCCGGAAATAACTATCTGTCCGTCAAAAAGCTTGATGCTCGGCACGTTTACAACTGATGTAAAGTTTACAGGCTTTTCACCGAATATAAGCAGTGCGATGTTCTGCAAAAAGTAGCTGACGCCTATGGCAGTGATAAGCACCGCAAGCGAAGTAGCTTGTCTGAGCGGCTTATACGCCACCTTTTCGATGACTATACCGAGAAGTGTGCAGGCAATAACTGCAAGAACTATGGAAAGCCAAGAGTTCAGTCCCCATGTGGTCATGCAGGTGAATATAACATATCCGCCCACCATAATAACATCGCCGTGTGCGAAGTTAAGCATTTTGGCAATACCGTATACAAGCGTATAGCCCAAAGCTATAACTGCGTATATACTGCCGAGGCTTATTCCGTTGATGAGGTTATTAAGAAAACCCATATACAAACATTCCTTCCTTTTGGAATAGACAAAGCACAAGATGTAATCACATATATTACATCTGTCCTTGTCATAAACACAATATACAATAAATTATAACATAACCCCGTAGTTTTTGCAACACATTTTAATGAAATAAATCAAAAAAACCGACAATTTTTCGCAATTGCCGGTTTTTTCATATTAAGCGTACTTTTTGTACGCACTTCATTTCAGCTATTACTGAGCAGTAGAAGCGGCAATGTCATCAGCTGTCAGTGCTGAATAAGCACCATTCTTGATGATAACAGCCTTAGGGTCCTTAGATACGGCACCGTCTTCGCCCCACTTCATGCCTGTACCTGTAAGTCCGTCATATGAGAAGTCCTTATCAGAGATAGCCTTTTTGAGCTTATCGCAGATATCAGAAGCAGACATATCAGCTGTGATGCCTTCCTTCTTCATGAGTTCTGCAAGTACCATTACACCGTCATAAGCGTCTGCAGCGAACTGGTTAGGTGTTTCGCCGTTGTAAGCGTCCTTATACTTCTTAACGAAGTCCTGAGTTGCCTGATCCTGAGCGTCGGCAGCAAATGGTGTAAGGAGCATTACGCCCTCGCAAAGTGAAGTATCAAAGTTCTTGATAGAAAGAATTCCGTCAAGACCGTCGCAACCGAAGAATGTTGGGTTGTAGTTAGCTGACTTGCACTGTGTAAGGATAAGTGAAGCCTGCTGATAGTAGATAGGCAAGAACACGAGGTCTGCGCCTGCGTTCTTAGCTGCACTGATCTGAGCTGAGAAGTCAGTCTTGCTGTCCTTTGTGAATGACTGCTCTGCAACGATATCAAGACCCTTAGCCTCAGCCTCGGATTTGAATGTGTTGAAGATACCTGATGAATAAGCGTCAGAGCTGTCGTAAATTACTGCTATCTTTGTAGCAAGCTTATTTTCTGCGATATAGTCGGCAGAACCTTTACCCTGGTTAGGGTCAGTAAAGCAAACCTGGAAACAGTTATCGTTCTTGATAACGTCCTGAGCAGATGCAGAAGGTGTAAGCTGGAAGATGTTATCCTGCTTTGTCTTTTCAATAACTGCGAGGCAAGAACCTGTTGTTACTGTTCCGACCATTACCTGCATACCATTGTCTTTCAGTGCGTTATAAGCATTTACAGCCTTATCGCCTGAGTCAGCCTCATCGTCCTCGAAAACGTATGAGAGCTTTGTTCCGTTTATTCCGCCTGCGTCATTTACGTCCTTGACAGCAAGCTCGATAGCATTCTTAACAGCAACGCCGTACTGTGCAGCGTCACCTGTGAGCGGACCGCTGCAGCCGATAACGATAGTATCGTTGTTCTTTTTTGCACCGTTTCCGCAGCCTGCGAAACAAGAAACTGCAAGGGCAGCCGAAACTGTTAATGCAAGAATTCTCTTGACATTTTTCATAATAATCTCTCCTCTGATCACATATGTCACTGCATATGCTTTTTTTAATAGTATTAATATAACACGCAGAAGCCCGATTTGTCAATATTAAATCTTACAAATTTAACGTTATTTAAACTATGTTTATTGTTACAAACAATATGCGTGTTCACAAAAAATTAATTTTGTGTATTTTCCATGAACGATTTGCAAGGTTTTTGATAATATCCTGCATACATACACCACTGACTTATAAGCTGCATATGATAAAACAGCCACACGAAACCTGTGGTATATGAGATTCAGACAACATAAGGAGTGAACTTATTTGGATATGTTTGACAGTTTGTCGTTAGGCAGGATACTTGCTGACGACACAGAGGATAACACACCTGCCTGCCCTTTTCCGAAAGGAAGATTTCCTGAGGATACGCCGCTGGCGATGGCATATGTGCCTTTTCAGATGTGGGAGAAGCCTTATGAGGCAGATGTAGGACTTTCAAGAGGAACTATCTTCCCGTCCATAGACAAACCTTTTATAGGAGAGGAGGCTGTAAAGAATGCCCATACTAAGTGAAAAGGAGAGGCTTCTTAGAAAGATACAGGCGTGCAGCTTTGCCCTTGTAGAGGCTAATCTTTACCTCGACAGCCACCCTACCTGCAGAGATGGTCTGGCATATTTTGCCCGCCACAAGGCAGAAAAAGAGAAGCTTGTAGCGGAATACAATGAGAAATACGGACCTTTGACGATCACGCAGAACAATTCGTCCAAGAAATGGGAATGGGTAACATCACCTTTTCCGTGGGAAAGGAGTGTTGACTAATGTGGCAATATGAAAAAAAGCTGCAATACCCCGTTAAGATCGCTAACCCTAATCCTGCTTTGGCTAAGGTCATTATCTCGCAGCTTGGTGGCCCTGACGGCGAACTTGGTGCAGCACTTCGCTATCTCAATCAGCGTTACTCAGCCCCCTGTCGTGAAGTGCAGGCAATACTCAACGATATCGGCACAGAAGAACTTGCCCACATCGAAATGATCGGCACTATTATCTATCAGCTGACCCGTGACCTCTCCCTCAAGGAGATAAAAGACAGTGGCTTTGACACCTATTTTGTTGACCACACTACAGGCGTTTACCCTATAGCCGCCTCTGGTGTACCATTTTCTGCGGAAATCTTCCAAAGTACCGGTGACGCTATTGCTGATATACACGAAGACCTTGCTGCTGAGCAAAAAGCCCGCCTGACCTACGACAACATTCTCAGGCTTGCTGACGATCCCGATGTCCGTGACCCTATCAAGTTTCTTCGTGAACGTGAGATAGTCCATTACCAGCGTTTTGGCGAAGGTCTAAGGCTTATTCAGGATATGCTTGACAGCAAAAATTTCTACGCTTTCAATCCTAGCTTTGACAAATAATAAAAAAAGCGGGCTGTTGTTATCAGTCCGCTTTTTTGTACATATATCAAAAATCTTCTTTGTCCATCTGCTTGCCGCTCCTGCTGACCTTTTTATTAAGTATCAGCGAAAAAGCCAGCGTTGCAGCTATGAGTGCTATCATCACAAGCACAGATTTTATTGTCAAATGCTTCAACTGTGCTCCAATATATGTCTGCACAAGCATTTCAGGCATCACTCCCATTATCGAGCCAAGAAGATATGGTCTGTAAGGCATTCGCAGTGCGCCGTGTATCATTGAAACAAGGTCGCCCGGCACAACTACCACTGCCCTTGAAATGTAGGAGGCGAACAGATTATTGTCATGCCCATAATTTACAAGCTTTCGTGCCTTAGGATATTTCATCTCAATAACACGCATGATATCGCCACCCGATATCCTTCCCACAAGATAAGGAACAGTAAAACAAACCGATAGTCCTATTACGTTCAACAAAATGCCCACCCAGAACGGATATATTGCACCCACGCACACAAAAATAGCCGCAAGCGGGAATACCACCGACAAGGACTTCAATCCATAAAACCCCAGAATAACAAATGCGGCAAGCCACAAATTGTCCGGGCAATAACTGAGTATCTCAGAAAACTCATGGTCCTTCAGAAAAAGAGCACAGCAAATTATTATGATAATAGTTAAAGCAAAGGGTACATATCTTCCATATTTTCGCACAAACCTATCCATAACTCCTCGCTCCTCTCCGATTCTTTAGGGTATTATACCATATTTGAATGTTCAATTAATTATCAATCAATGAAAACTGTGTTACAACTTTCGCTGTCAAAACAAATTTATACTTTATCGTTCGTCAAATTGACCAACCATTCTCATTTTTGCACAATATCCCACTATCACTATAATTTTTATAAGTAGAATTATGTCGTCTTATGTCGTGAAGTGTTCTTAAACAAGTCGATTTCTGTTTTAATTTATGTATATCTGATTAATAGGTTAAATTTGTACAATATTGCTATTGACCAACGTACCAATTAATGTTATAATTAATTATAAGAATTATTTGGGAGGTATTTTTATGAGATACACAGTATACAACAAAGCAATGAAACGTCCAGTTTTTCAAACAAATGACCTTGAAGAAGCCATTGACTATACACGCCGCCACCCAAGAAAGTCAAGACGACACTGCATATACGATGACAAACTAAAAACTTTTGATATAAAAAAAATAAGACTTGCCGCAGGAATATAAAACGCACAGGGTGTAGAACTCTGTGCGTTTTTGATGTATTTATGAATAAACAAGTCTTACAGTCACTCTGCTGTAACCGCTCCATGTGCAGGTGAACAAGGTCAGATCCCAGTCGCTGCCACCACCTTTTATGAGCGATGGCGAATCCCAGCCGCTCAGCAGTTCGCTGTTTGTGACAGTATAGTTAAATTCTCTGCCGTAAACATCGGTGAAAATGACCTCGTCACCTGAGCTGAGCTTATCCAGCTTATCAAAAAAGCCTGTGTAATTGTGAGCGCAGATTATAAGATCATTGTCTACACGTCTGCCGCTGTACTGACAAGCCGCAGTATTCATGGCAGCATAGCTCCAGCCACGGGTCACAGGAAACTCCTGCCCAAGTGTCGGGAATGAAATCAAGCCTATATATGAGTTGCCGTCAAGCACGATATCCTTATCCGGGTCATCTATCTCGCTGTCCGTGGATCGACTATCGTCAAAAATGTCAAAGGGTGAACTGCTGTCGCTATCCTCTGAACTGTCTGAGATCTGCGTTTTCAGGTCACTCAGCACAGCCTCCATCCTTTTATTACTTTGCTTTTCATGAAAATAGTTGTAATAATTAAGGGATAATGCCGCCGCTATCAGCATTATCCCCATTATTATCAACAAAAGTCCTAGCTTTTTTTTAGTCACTATTTTTCTCCTGTTGTAAAGGCGAGCCTATGTGGTTTCGCCTTTATTTCTCTTTTCTGCTTACTCTCCAGCCTGCCACGATAAGGATAACTCCACCGCCTATAAGTACAGGCACCGGCCAGTTGAGCGAACCAGTCTGTGGTATATTGTCAGGCGTTGAGCTTGATGAATCAGAGCCTGACGAGCTGCTGTCAGGTGTGCTTGAACTACTATCTGTATTACTCGAACTGTCTGACTTATATGTGTTCTCTATAAGAAACAGCTTGTCATTACTTTTGGTAACAACTGTGTAGTTGGCAGGAATATCTATCTCCTTAACTGTCCACTCAGCCGTAGAATTGTCTTTCCAGAAATACTCCCAATTGTTGTCAGCGTTAAGAGTAACAGTATCGAAAAGCTTGCCATCACGATATATCTCCACCTTGATATTATCAGGTATGAGCTTTTCCTGACCATCAGGAACTATCCACGACTTTCTTACACCATAATCACTGTCCCCTGCTGGGATCTCTTCGTATGTAAACTTGGTGTAAACTGTTATCTGACCCTCAGCCACGATATCCTTATCTATCTCGATAAGTGACGGAGAAGGTGTAAACTTAGCTGTTGTGTTTTCAAAACTCTTGCCTGAAACAAGATACAGACCCACAGAATCAGCAGAAAGCTTTACTTCACCGTTTGCGTCCGTCTTGCCTGTTGAAACTGGTTTTATGCCATCGGTTTTTGCGTAATTGTCGAGCGTATCAGCGACAGCCTGCATTTTTGAAGCGTCAGTAAAATCAGACATATCTATAGGATAATCGCTGAACTCGCCGGTAAGGACAAAGTCAGCTTCTTTACGCTCACCGACCTTATATATGCTCCACTCGGCATTACTAACAGTCGTTGTATCATTTTTGCACACTATATCCACATTGATATTATCGGCTGCAGAAGCTGAGATCGTCATACTTCCCAAGGCTGAAACAGCCATTGCCGCCGTACACAAAACAGCCTTTGCAAGCTGAGAAAATTTAAGTTTCATCTTTGCTACTCTCCTTATCAGGTAGATTTTCAACATTATCGTCACTCTCTGGCTTATCTAGCATTGCCACAAGCTCATCATGAGAGATTTTTTTGCGTTTTGAATCCACAAACCACCACACAAGCAGTACCACAAACAATGGTATTGCTACAAAAGGCACGACCACAAGAGAATCGAGCTGAACAGCGTCTGCCGTTATTTTTGAAACACTCTTTGTATCGTCCGCAGTTTCAACTCTCTTTGCACGAACAAGAAGCCTGTGAGAATTGACTCCGTATGGTGTACAGGTAGTCAACGTAACATGATCCTCACCCGGAATAATGTTCAGCTTATCCATTTCATTAGGCAGAACTATATAAACATCCTCGACCTCATATGTATAGACCTCTTTCAACACTGTTATAGTGAACTCATCGCCCTCCGCAAGCTTATCAAGGTCGCTGAAAAGCTTTGCCGACGGCAGACCTCTATGTGCTGAAATGACCGAATGAGTGTCCGCTCCGCCAACAGGCAGACTCGAACCCTGCAAATGTCCCACAGCGACATTTAACACGCCGTCACTTGTGCCATGATAAATTGGCAGCTCCACCCTTATAGTCGGAATGGAAATATAGCCCATAACACCCGTCCCCGTGATATCTAGGATATCCTCATAGCCCTTGACCTGATCATAATCCACAAAAGGTCGGGCAAGCTTTGCTATCTCTTCATTATATTTTCTGGCACGGCTGAGTATCTCTTCATTCTCCTTGTCAGAAAGGTCATTTGCCGCTTTTTGATAAGTCGCCACCGCACGGCTTTGCGTTTTTGAATTCCACCAATCGCTTATTGTTGGATATAACATCACGGAGAGCCCCACAAGCAATAACAAGACCAATAAAATTGTAGTTGATTTACCGCTTTTCTTCCTCATGGAGTCCTCCCTGATGCCTGCCGACCGAGATCGGCAGGACAAAGGTAAAAATAAATTCAAAAATTAGTCGTTCTTAGCTCTCTTCTTAGCAATGAGAAGCACACCTGCGCCCAGTACGATAGCTCCGCCTACACCGTAGAAGATCTGAGTACCGATACCGCCGGTTGTTGGAAGTGAGCCGCCCTTCTGGTTTATGATCTTAACTGTTGAACCGCTTGTGCCTGAATCAGTGCCGTCGAGCATACGAATGGACTGAAGCGTATTAGCAGGATCATATGTTGTGTCAAACTTGAACTCATATGGATCAGCTCTGTTATACTGAGCAGGAGCTTCTATCTCAACAAGCTTGTAAGTTGTCTGATCATCAATGCCCTTGATAGTGAACTTACCTGTTGTGTCTGTTTCGATATAATCAACAGAGCCTGCCTCACTGCCGATCTCAAGTCTGTAAACATTGTCAGCTATCTTGACAAGTCTGATAGCATCGTTATGAACATTTCTAAGCTGGAACTTAGCACCTGCAAGAGGCGCGCCCTTTTCGTCTACCTTGTTACCAACAAGTGAGAATGTCCAGTCATAAACTGTGACCTTAGGTGTTTCACCTTTCTCCTTACCTGTTGTGTCCTGAGGATTGTTTGAATATGTCAGATAAGCTGTGTTAGGGTTATTGTTCACGCTGTCAGGAGCAGTAACTGCTACCTTAGCTTTTTCATTGAGCTTAGCAGAATAAAAAGTTTCGATCTTTGCAACTGTAGGATAGTTCTTTACAAGTTCCTTGATATCGAAAGTAACATAGAAAGACTCCTTATAGTCGGTCGTACTGCTGTCGTCGCCAACTGTTGTGTTAGGGCCTACTGTAACAGAAGTGATCTCCTGACCGTCAGCGTCATAGTACTTGTATGTAAGGTTATCATTGAATGTAAAGCCCTCGCTGAGCTGGTCACGAACTGTGTATGTATACTTGTCATAAGCTGATACATCGCTTGGTATAGTTGTTGTGATCTTGAACTCTACATCGTCACCGATTGCGTTGTCGCCAACATCGCCCCATGAGTCATTCTCATTGTGCTTGATCTGCTTTGTAAGTGTTGGCTTTGTCCTCTTTGGAGTAACGTTTGTTGTGCCTGAAACGTTAAGGATAAGAGCTGAGTTAGCCTTATCAACACCATTATTTTCTGTTGCATCGACAACGAGATAATAGCCAGCATTTGGAAGCGGAATAGTGTACTCACCGTTATCTTCATAGGCGGTTACAGACTTATTGTCGATGATGCAGGCAGAAGCGGCTTTTGCAAACTTGGCAGTATCTTCCTTTGTCCAATGATCTGCGTCTGAGATTATCTTTGCAACGTCTGCTGCGCTCTCGGCACTGTCGAACTGTGACATATAAGTGCTAAGACCAGAAGTTTTCAGGCTGGTAAGCAGAGCATCGCCATTAATGCCTTTGCCCCACTTGATAGTATTTGTTGCAGATGCCTGGTCAAAGATCTGATAAGCCTTATATACTCTGTTTGTATCAGAATCTTTGATAACAATGTTATTAACGCCAGCATCAGTAGTAGCAAATACTCCGAATGCTGATGTTGCAGCAATAGCTGAAACTGACATAACGGTTGCAGCAGCAAGAGCTGCGAATTTCTTCATCTTCATAATTAATTATCCTTTCATATTGGTTTATTTATAGCGTTTTTTTGCGACGCTTTGTAACTAAAAGTAATGTTGCAGCAACAGTGACTGTTCCGCCTGCCGCTACGAATGGGATAACACCCATGCCGCCTGTTTCAGGCAGCTCTCCCAAAGTTTCCTCTGAGTTGTTATAGACCTGAACATACTGATCGCCGTTCTTTGTCATATCAATGCAATTCTCATTTTCTGAGCCATTGTATCTGTAGTAAGCCTTATATGATGACGTGCTTACCGGCTGACCGTTCACGTCTATCTCCTCAAACCAATAGTAATACTTATTTCCTTTGACATTATTTTCTTCAAGAGAAACGGCAGTTGACCAGTTGTTATCAGCCGTGAGCGTTATCTGCTTCCACAAGAATACTTCACCGCTAGGTATCGCATCTTTATCAGGAACAGGTGTAACGTTCGTCTTCTCAGGTGTGCCAAGATCATTAGCTGTTACTGCATATGAACAGCCACTATCGCCCTTAAGTGTAAGTTCAACAGTAATATCTGAAGTGATATTATTCAGATTTAGAACAAACTGACTCTTGTCCCAGGACGGTGTAACGTAATCACTAACGCTGACATACTTGCTATCACCGCTCCATATAGGTATAGCCTTGCCGTCCACCCAATTTTCACCTGACTTATAGATGTCAGCCAGAACAGCTCCTGAACTGTCAAGAACTCTAACACGTCCCTCAGTTTCACCGTTATTTATCCATGACTTTGTCATATCAAAACTGAACTTAGCCGAGCCATACATGGTATACTCAGAGGCAAAGCTTCCGTTCTGAGCCATTTCTGCACCATTGCTTGTAAGGATCTTGAATTTAACATTCTGTCCCTTATCCATTGTACCTGTAAACTTGTTATATTTTTCAGGCACGTCAGCCTTATTTGTTGACCTATAGATATTGAACGTTACCTTATCATTGGTATGAGCATTGCTGTCGCCGTCAGACCATGCCTTTTGCAGACGAACATCCATTTTTTCTATCTTCTGCGGGTTCTTGGTATTGATGATTGTATCAAAGCCCGTGGCACTGCCGTTATTAGAATAAGTATATGTAACGCCAAAGCCGTCAGGTATATTCTTTTCAAGAACATAATAATACTTGTCCTTGTCAAGACCGTCAAGAGTTACCGTCCAATTCTTAGACTTTTCCAAAGAAACAGTTTTTATAAGTTTGCAATCTGTTGGTATTCCGTTATCTCCATTCACTCTTGAAGTTGAATTTGGTGCAACAGAGGACTCATAAACATCTGCATCGATCTTGTCGATACCGGCAGGAAGCTCACTGTCAGCAAGCTTGTTTCCAAGCTCATCACGCCATTCCTTCGTAATGTTAAGTCCCTTGACGTTCGTAACTGTAACATCAGTGTTTTTGCTCATTGCCGTTGCACTGTATACAGCCTCATATCCTGTTGCAAGATCGATCTCTTTGATATAGTAGTAAAGCTGCTTGTAATCATTGCCGACCTTTGTATATCCAGGAAGCTTTGTCCACTCATGTTTCCAATTGTTAGCTTCGTTAAGAGTTACCTCATCACTGCCCCACTGAATATCATCTGGAACACCGCTTAAAACCTTAGTTGTTGACGAGCCAAGAAGGAACTTTACGCTCTCTGCCGAATGATTGCCGTTTCCATCGCTCCAAACCTTGCTTGCAGTTATCTTAAACTCTTTCAGCAGATTTGTTACTCTGAACATATCTCCGTTCTTCACGAACTGATATCCGTCCTCACCGACTTCACTTGGAACTACAGCCGGACGCACTTTAAAAGCAAAATAAATAGGAGTTTCGTCAAGAAGATAACCCTCTGGACTTTGCTTTTCTATAAGCTTATAAAGATGGCCCTCAGTATCTCCTGTGCCTGCGGCAGGTTCAAGGTCAAGATTGTATGACCCGTCAGCATTTACATTGAATGTCTGCGCCTTATCCTGTGCCGAATTTCCCCAAATAACTGATCTTCTGTCCTTCGCAGCATTTTCTTTGAAATCTACTGCCGGGAGCCAATCGTATGTGCCATTTTCCAGCTTAGTGTATCTGTAGATCTCAAAAGAAGCCTTAAGCATAATACTATAGTCTCCGCTGTCTACCTTCATAAGCTTAAATGGCTCAACAGTTGTTGATGACGCCTTTGACTGATTTATCAACTCAAACTCGGAATCATTATCTTCACTGTCATTTACAGCAGAGCCGTTTGTGTCAAATGAGATATTATTGAACACATGAACTTTATAGCCATCGTTCTCAGCGTCCTCATCATTTGCAGGACTTCCTGTATAAATGTAAACTAATTTCAGGTGACGCTGATCTGGAACGTTTATTTCAAGTTTCTTTACAAAATCTCGTGTCTTCGCTGTCAGTGCGGAACACTTTACAGCCGAAAGCATTTTTTCATTGCTGACTTCAGTGTTTGAAAAGCCGCTGCTATCCCTGTATTCATATTCGACTCTGAAAACACCGCCCGCCTTCTCAGAAGAAACCTCTTCCACAGGAACGGATATGCTTTTGCCAAAATCTGACCACTCGCCGCTCTTATTGGCAAAAGCCTTTACTTCCTTGAAACTGTTGCCGTCCATATAGCCATAAGCCACATAGTATCTCTTTATATTTCCGTTTTCGTAGCCCTCAGGCAAAGTCAGATCAATAGTACCCTTAGCGCCAACAATACTTTCACTTGGAATAAAGTTAGCAATAAACTTGCCCTTTTCATTGGTAATAACATCTGCACTGCAAGAAACTGTGCTGTCAACTACCTCCGGATCTGATATCACATAACTGTAATCACTCACAGCAAGCTCTGCACCCGTATCTGCGTCAAATACCTTGATAGACTTCAGATCCATATCAACAGAGGAATTGCCATTTATGCTTACCGTTTTTGTCTGAATGTTACCCTGAGCGTCCTTTGTCTTAACTACAGCCGTGCCTCCGCACTTGATAACATCGTTGAGAGTTATCATTCCGCTTGTAGAACATTTGAGCTTTTTAGGGTTAACATCAATGGTATAAGTTATCTCACAGCCGGTGGACTTCGGAGAAGAAGTTTTCTTCAAGTTCTTTTCCTTAACTGTCTGCGTCTGGCTTCTCTCCGGATATTTTCCAGCTTTATCCTGAACCGTGTTTTTGAACGCTGCAGTACCATTCTTGTAAACACCATTCTTAACATCATCGACCTTTACAAGTGTACTGTAGTAAGCTGTCCAAGCGTCCTGCTGATTCCATGCAGTCTTGAAAGTTACTGTATTGGCTGTCTTATCATAGAAGTATTCAAACTGAGTTGTTTGTGCAAAATCATACTTATCAGAACTATTTCCAAATGAATACTTGAGATAATCCTTGTTCTCGTAGAATATCATTCCCGCCGGAAGCGTGTCCACGATCTCAACATTATCGTTACGCTTATAAGTGCCGTCCTTGTTGATATCAAGCCGCCAATCAAACCTGTAATACTCAACGCCATTTACAGTAACAACAGGCAGGCTGCTAAGATCATGCACTGTGTCGCCTGCTACACTGCTTGCAGCGTCATACTTTTCATAAGGTGCTTTGGAGCTGTCGCCTATAGTAAACTTAGTCTTATCTGCACTAGGCTCGAATGTTTCACCCTTATAAGCAGCCTTATTATTTACATTTATAATAGTACCTGCGTCAAGACCTGTTACATCTACGGTACTGCTATACTGTATCTGCACAAGGTTTATATTGTCAAATTCTTCACTATCATTGAACTTTATCTCAAACGAAGTGTTGTCGGCATTAGGTACTACAGTGTAATTTGAACTGTTAAGAGTTTCATAGCTTCCTTTTCCATTTCTCTGAACATACATAATAATGGAATCAGGGTCAAGAACGCTCTTTATTGACTTGCCGTCATTTGACGCAGCGTTCATTACATCGCTTATAGTCTTGCCCCTGAAGGAACCGTTTGTCTGCTTGACCTCTACCTGCCACTTATATGTAACACTGCTTCCGTTCTGAGAAATGTCAAGAACTGTTTTTGACTTCTCGTTTACAGGCTTATAATAAACCGTCTTGTCAGAATGGAAGCCGTCAATACCTGCAGTATTTTTCACTGAATAATATCCACTGCTGTCAGGGTCGCCAAGATCATAGTCAGCAACCTTTGTTTCATAGGAAATAACTACCTCGTTATTGTCACCTATTCTGTCAGGCAAAACAAGCTCACCGTCACTTGCAACTGTTGCATCAAAGGTATCATTTCCAACCTTTATGCTGACAATCTGTCCTGCTTTAAGCATATTATCAGTTATTGTCTTGCCTTTAAGGGTAGAATTTTTGTCATTACATTTAACAGTTACTTCCCATTTGAGTATACCTAACGTGTTATTATCTATCCAACCATTTTTTGATATCTGATACCTATTATAAACAGTTTCACTTGATGTGATATCATTCCATGGTTCGCTGTTATCAGGTCTTTGCATTTTAACTGTATTTGTAGTTTCCGCCTTGTCAGGATCGATAGCAGTCACATACTCAATGGTGATTTGGGATGCTGTTATTTTATCGTCAAACGTAAGCGTGTTTCCGTCAAGTGTGTACTTTACATCTGAGCCATCGTCAGTTTTAAGTGTAAAGCTTCCCGGCTTTGCATCAGGAAATGCTTCATCATAAAGGTGATAGCCCTTTAGGTCTGCACCGCTAGGGTTGCTTACAACAATTTCCCATGTGACTTCGTTATTGTCGTAGTCAACATTTTTGCCTGTTTTTGAGATCTTATCCTTCTTTGACTCAGAATAAATAGTTTTATCTGCTTTTACTCCATTACCGTCTTTGTCATATGTAGTGGATTTGTTTTCCACCTTACCTGACATAACGAAATCCGGATTGCTTGTAGGATATGGGGTCGTGTAGCTTATGGTAACATTTTCTTCGCTAAATCCATCGCTGAAAACAAACTTTCCGCTTGACGCGTCATAGCTTCCCGCACCCTCAGGTGAAACAGTGAAGCTTCCGTCAACAGCATCCTTAAAAAGCTCGTCCTCGATCCTGTCAAGAGGCTTCTTTGCAGGATTGTCAACTGTGATAGTCCACCTAACTCCGTCAGCAGTTTCGCTTGCGTCCTTTACGGCAGACATAGTGAGCGGAGTAAAACCGTCTATTTCAACCGTCTGACCGCCTATCTCAACAGTGGTCTTATCACCTGTATCTGTATCCTTACGCTTTACATTACCCTCAAAGCTTGCCTTACCGCTTATAGCGTCCTTCTCGTTTTTCTGTTTATATCGCTCGTCAAACTCAATAAAAAGATACTTCTTTCCATTTATCTCGTCGACTCTGTACTTACCTGAAATTCCATGTCCTTCATCGAAGTGAGTATCCTCGACATCGCCCCAGGTTCCGTCTGACGGTATACCGCCCTCGGGCAGGCTAACATTATCGTCGATAGGGAAATAAATATACCTATTGGTCATTTCGCCCTTGCCAAAATCAAATTCCACATTGAATTCGATCTTTTTAGATTGGTCTTTTCCTGAACCGACCGCATCATAGGATTTTATCGTGACGCTATTCGCATCCTTATAAGAATAGCTTCCGCCGTTATAGGAAACATCTCCACCTGCCACGGAAGTACCCTCAGTGGCACTTATTGCAGGCATAACAAGACTTGCCAGCACTGACACTGTCATAACTACAGACAGCACCACACCGAACAAGCGGCTGCGTTTTTTCCTTTCATTTTCTTTTAGATATTGCCGAACTTTACTGTTAAAATTCTGCAAAACGGATCACTCCCTCCGAAATTATACACTATATTATAATAAACGCTAGTCCACTGTGCCTATCCTTTTAAAAGGATATATCCTCAGTGAGACCTTTCCAAGCACTGCTTCCTCAGCAATACAGCCTATCCTCTTTGTACGGCTGTCAACAGACGTAGATCTGTGGTCGCCCATAACGAATATTCTCTCGTCAGGCACTTGATAAGGCAACTCGATATCACATTCTCCCAGAGCTTTGCCGTCAACATACGGCTCATTCAAGGTTTTTCCGTTGACGATAACAGTACCGTCCTCCTTAATATCCACCACATCTCCTGCTGTAGCGATAACACGTTTCAACAGTATCTTATTATTATAATAAAACGCAACTATATCGCCCTTCTGAAAGCTTCCACGCTTTCTGCACACCACCAGCTCGTCGTCATGCAAGGTCGGCGTCATACTTGTACCCGTTACTCTCAAAACAGGCAAAAATAACATTGATATGATCACTGCTGCCGCTGCCACAACAAGAAGCGACGCCACGGTGCTGCGGAGTATCCTCAGATATTCCCGCCTTTCATGATGCTTTTTTACCACCCGCTCGAGTGTCTGGACATCAGGAAGCTCAGGTTTTTTTAACACCTCGTTCTTGCTATCTGCCGCCATGATCTTCCTCCACTACCGGCTGCTCAACAACCAGCTTGTGACCGGTCAGTGCAGCTACCTGCCGCTCCAGCCTGTCAAGTCGGTCAGTGATACTTTTTTTATCTTCGAGCTTTTGAAGAAGCTTTTCATTCTCTGCGTTAAGCTTATCATATTCTTTTCGCAGATAAAGCATTAACTCGAGCAGCTCATTTTTCGACAATTTTTCAAGCGCCTTATCCTTCAAAAGCCTCACCTCCGACGCAATATGCCTATATAATTACAAGTATTATATCACTTGATTTTCCATTTGTCAATCCCACAATATATCATATTTGTATTTTATTGCATATAAATATACTGATAGTTCGCACAATATTGATTTATCATTTTCACAGTGCCGGCAGATGATAAAACGGCATATTTATTAGCCTTGAACATGAAACAATACGAAACCTGCGTTTTTACGCTAATTGCAACTTTCCCCAAAAAAATCTTTCCTATTTTGATTATAGCAGCCTGCATAGTCAATATTTTAACATTGTATACTAATACTGTATTTATTAATATTTTGTAAACTTTGATAAATAACTTTCTATCATTCGTCAAATATTAATTTAGTCCCAGATCGGTCCTTATTTAACGACAAATGTTCACTGCAAAGCAAATAAGCTTTACATAGCTACATCGACAAGTTTTCAAACTTTACACGTTCAACAAAGCAAGAAAAAAATCGGCAAATTTCATGTATTCACCGATCTATCATCAATTTTGCTTTCTCACAACAGCATATTCATCATCAAGCCTGTAATAAGGACAGCTATATTCGCTGTCGCTCATTGATCTGTATGCTTCGTCCTCGTCAAGATCTACCATGCAGCAGTAACATTCACAATCCTCATCAAAAACGTAATTCACACAGCTTTCGCAACGGCTGACTATTTTCTTTGCCTTTGTCATAACAGCCTCCTATTTAAGCACCTTTTTAAGTATACTATTTATAAATACAAGTGCGTCCTTCATTTTTTTCATATCACTATCTGAAACACTGGAAAATTTACCAAGTATATCATCAAGTATCTCGTTTTTCATCTTTTCCATAAAGCGCATAGCTTCGTCAGTGAGCCTGATGTTGATAACTCTGCGATTATCGGGGTTTTGCATTCTGATAACAAAGCCCTTGTCAACAAGCTGTGCCACAGCCCTTGTTGCCTGCTCATTAGAAGTGTTTATCTTGCTTGCAAGCTGTGACATTGTGAGCGTTCCCTCAATACATAGTGACAGCATTATTATCTGCTGAGTTCTTGTTATATCATACTTTTTCTTATCAAACGTATCAAATACCAATTTTCTGCTGAGAGGGTATATCTCATACATTGACATGATACATTCACGACGTACATTGTCTACCATTTTTACTTCCTCCACATAAAGCTAATTACAACGTATTTTCGTTGATTTTTCCACACACAGTAATTATAACATACGCTTCTCATTTGTCAATAGCAGAATTATATCAATATTTGATTTTGTTAAGTTATTCTTTTAGGGGTTTTGTTGATGAATATAAATCATATACACACGACAAGTTTTAGAATTTTACATATTAACAAAAAGTTCAGTCAAAATTTCTGTAAATTATAGCTGCCAGCTTAACACAAGACGGTAAGAATGTGGTATAATAGTTAATGAAGTAAAAATAGATTATGGAGGTTTAAAGTATATGTTGTGTACTGAGTGTAAAAAAGAGCAAGAAAAACGTATTCCTAACGAGGAAAAAGAAAATGCACAGCCCGCCGAGAAAGTGTGCAGCGACGTACATACAACACTGAAATCAAAGCGTTCAGCCGCTTTGATACTTTTGACTGGTGCTACGCTTATGCTTATAATGGTGTTCATTCTTTTTTGGCTTGTCATGTTGCCGAATCTGCCACAAGACAACAGCGTCCTTGCGAATAACTGTGCAAATATATGCCAGACCGCTAAGGAATATATCGTGATCTGATCTTCAAGACGATCTGCTCCTGCCTTCGGGCGGGAGTTTTTTTGTTTTATGGCGATTTTACAAGCTTTTTACGGCACCTGCATTGACATCATATTCGTTTGGCGGTATAATAATACAGTATGATATAAGATGCCTTTCTTACGATAGGAGTTAGGAGAAATAAGAATATGAATAACAAGGTCTACGATAACAGAGAGTTATCATGGCTTAAATTTAATGAGAGAGTTCTTGAAGAAGCTCAGGACAGTGCTACACCGCTTCTTGAAAGATTGCTTTTTCAGTCGATATTTGCAAGCAATCTTGACGAGTTTTTTAGAGTGCGTGTGGGTTCACTTTATGATTCCTCGCTTGTGGACGACGATCATAAAGACAACAAGTCCAAAATGCGTCCATCTGAACAGCTTTCAGCAATATTTGAGCGTGTTCATGAGCTTATACCAATAAAAGATAAGACATACAAAGCTATCTGCGAGGAACTGGAGCTTAAAAATATAGTACATAAAAACATAAAGGCTCTTACTGAACAGGATAAGAAATTTCTTGAAGCTTATTATGCCTATGAGGTCAAGCCGTTTCTTAACGCCTTTATTATCGATAAAAGACACCCTTTCCCGTTTCTTGCAAATCAAAGTATTTATGCGGTCGCAAAACTCGCTTCAAAATCTGCCGTCACAGTGGGTATAGTTAGCTGTAACGAGAAATTCCAGCGTGTGATCTTTCTTCCTGGTGATGAAGGCTGCATAAGCTATATCCTTGTAGAGGAGCTTATTCTCCATTATGCTGACAAGGCATTTGAGGGCTATAAAATAGAAGAAAAGGCTCTTATGAGAGTGACACGAAACGCCGATATCGACGTTGACGAGGGCTTTGACTCGGAACTTGATTTCAGACAAAATATGTCTGAGCTTATCAACAAGCGTAAACGCCTTTGTCCTGTAAGATTGCAGCTTTCAAAGCAAATATCCGACACTGTGCTGAACGAACTGCTTTCAAGGTTGGAGCTTTCAGAAAAGCAAGTCTTTGTGGAGAAAACTCCCCTTGATATGTCCTATGTGTTCGCTGTGTTTGACAAGGCATCGGACAGAAAGGAACTTTTCTTCCCAAAGCAGGAGCCGCAGCCCTCTGCGATGATAGACCCGTCAAGGTCAATGATAGAGCAGATAGACGAAAAGGATCTTTTCCTGCACTATCCTTATGAGTCCATAAAGCCTTTTATCAGGCTTCTTGACGAGGCGGCAAAGGACGATAGCGTTACGTCTGTCAAAATGACTTTGTATCGTGTGGCGAAGAACTCCAAGGTCATAAAGTCGTTGTGCAACGCCGCTGAAAATGGTAAGGACGTGCTTGTGCTCGTGGAGCTGAGGGCACGTTTTGATGAGGAAAACAATATAGGGTGGTCAAAGCTTCTCGAGGAGTCAGGCTGTCATGTAATGTATGGTCCGCAGGGGCTTAAAGTCCATTCAAAGCTTTGTCTTATTACAAGAAAAGTTGGCGACAGCGTAAAGTACACTGTTCAGGTGGGTACAGGAAACTACAACGAAAAGACCGCAGGGCTTTACACAGACCTTTGCCTTATGACGTCAAACAATGACATTGCTCAGGATGCTTGCGAGGTGTTCAGAACGCTTTCAATGGGCGAGCTTGTGGAAAGCTCAAAGGCACTTATGGTCGCTCCACACTGTCTGCAAAATAAGGTAGTGGAGCTTATGGATAATGAGATAAGCATTGCAAGAGCAGGCGGTGAGGGATATGTTGCCGCAAAGCTCAATTCTCTTACTGATAAGGTACTTATGGACAAGATAATAGAATGTTCTCAGGCAGGCGTAAAGGTGGAGCTTGTCATAAGAGGTATATCCTGCCTTGTGGCAGGCGTGGAGGGCGTTACTGACAATGTGCAGATACGCTCAATAGTGGGCAGATATCTTGAACACGCAAGGATATATATCTTCGGCACAGGTGTTCGCAAAAAGGTATACATATCCAGCGCAGACTATATGACAAGAAACACCACAAGGCGAGTTGAGGTCGCCGCACCTATCCTCAGTGAAGAAGTAAAAAAACGTGTCCTCGATATTTTTGACACCCAGATGCAGGACAACGTAAAAGCAAGGATAATGCAGCCTGACGGAAAATATGTCCGTGCAGAGCGTGGAGATATCGCCATTGACGCACAAAGCAGATTTTACGCTGAGGCATACGCCAATGCACCAAAGCCTGCTCCTGTTAATGATGCCAAGGCTGTCGAGTCTGAAAAGGAGAAAAAGGGCTTTTTAGGCTGGCTCAAAAGGCTTTTCAGAAGAAAAAAGAAATAATATACAATGCGGTCATATTCTATATGGCTGCATTTTTTGTACAAAAAAAGGGACAGACTTTCGCCTGTCCCTTAAATTTTTATTCATTACTTCTTATCTGCAAAAGCGTTGTTGATAGCTGAAACAAGTCCCTTGATAGAAGATACGATGATATCTGAGTGTCTGCCGACGCCCCAATACATCTTATCACCGCAGGAAATTCCAACATACGAAACAGCCTCAGATGTTGACTTTCTTTCAAGAGCGTGTTCTGTGTATGTTTCCACGGTAAAATCAAAGTTCAAAGCCTGCTTGATAGCATTTGCCACAGCGTCAAGACGTCCGTTGCCCTCTGCTGTGTGATCGTCTGTTACACCGTTTACTGAAGCTGTGATAGCGGCGCAGATAGTGCCGTTCTGCTTCTGAACATAGTGTGCTTCAGGAATATCAACAGGTGCGCACTTGTTGAGGTACTCGTCCTTGAATATCTTGTATACCTCATCAGGCATAAGCTCCTTGTGCTTGTGGTCTGAAACAGCCTTTACCTTGTAGCCAAAGTCCTCTCTCATCTTCTTTGGAAGATCATAGCCGAACTGATTTTGGAGGATAAAGCCTATTCCGCCCTTGCCTGACTGCGAGTTTATTCTGATAACGTCACCGTCATACTCTCTGCCAACGTCATGCGGATCGATAGGAAGATAAGGAACTGTCCACTTGTCACAGCTCTTCTCTTTTCTCCAGTTCATGCCCTTTGCGATAGCGTCCTGATGTGAGCCTGAGAATGCAGCGAATACAAGTGCGCCTGAATATGGACTTCTGTCATAAACCTTCATTCTTGTAACTCTCTCGTAAAGCTCTACCAGTGCAGGCATATCTGAGAAGTCAAGCTTAGGGTCAACTCCGTGAGTGTACATATTAAGTGCGATAGTAACGATATCGGCGTTACCTGTTCTCTCACCATTGCCAAAACAAGTACCCTCTATTCTGTCAGCGCCTGCAAGCAGACCCATTTCGCAGTCTGCCACTGCACAGCCTCTGTCATTATGTGGGTGAAGTGAAATAATAACGTTCTCTCTGTTGTGAAGAGTGTCGCACATATACTCTACCTGCTGAGCATAAACATGAGGCATTGACATTTCAACTGTTACAGGCAGGTTGATGATGACCTTGTTATCAGGTGCAGGCTGCCAGATGTCGATAACAGCGTTGCAGATATCTCTTGCAAACTCAGGCTCTGTGCCTGTGAAGCTCTCAGGAGAATACTCGAATACTATATTTCCCTTTGCGTGCTTCTTATACTCGTTACAGAGCTTTGCACCGTCTGTAGCTATCTTGATTATCTCTTCCTTAGACTTGCGGAACACCTGCTCTCTCTGTGCAACAGATGTTGAGTTGTAAAGGTGGACAACAGCGTTCTTTGCACCGTCGATAGCTTCAAATGTTTTCTTTATGATATGCTCTCTTGACTGTGTAAGTACCTGAATAGTAACATCATCAGGTATCATGTTCTTCTCAATAAGTGTGCGGCAGAACTCATATTCTGTTTCAGAAGCGGCAGGGAAACCTATCTCTATCTCCTTGAAGCCAATCTCAACGAGCTTTGTGAAAAACTCCAGCTTTTCTTCAAGGCTCATAGGAATGATAAGAGCCTGATTTCCGTCTCTCAGGTCAACAGAACACCATGCAGGAGCATGGTCAACATACTCTTTTTCAGCCCACTTCATGCACTTTACAGGAGGCATATAATAGCCTCTCTCATACTTTTCTACTTTTTTCATGTCAGTTCCTCCTTATAAATAAAGCCGATAGTTATTTTGATAGTGATGTGGAAAAGGGCATAAAAAAATCGCCGCTCCTACCAATAAGGAGAGACGAGCTTTGCCGTGTTACCACTCTCATTCATATACGGTTCACACCGCATATCTCAGCCGCATCTATCAATGCGTATCTCTATAACGGGAGAACCCGTGAGCGGCTAATAAAATTTCACCGTTCAGGCTCGGGGACGAGTTATCACAAATTCCGCATACCGTCTTGCACCCACCGACGGCTCTCTGTAATGTCAGAACTTTGCTTTTGTTCCTGTCAACGCCTTTGTCATATTGTTTTTATTATACCCATACTTCCCGCTTTTGTCAATAGGACAATTGCCGATTTAACAATTTGTTAATATTCGGTGCTAAATCGTTTTTCCTAACATTAAATGTAGGGGCTGGCGTCCCCTGCAAAATAATCTTAAAATATTCTTATCACACTTTTCAAATGCTTAAAAGTATCTTAATTAGCCTTTCTGTCGGTTGACAAAGAATAAGCAATGGGCTATAATAATAGAGCTGGCTGAGGGGGTGACCCCTCATACTTTTGTACAAAAGGGGATCTGTAACATGATATTTGAAAGCATAAAAAAACTTGTAACATATGGTCTGGAAAGCGGACTTATTGAGGAGAGCGACAGAGTTTACACTACAAACAGGCTTCTTGAAGCCCTTGACCTTGAGGAATATGACGAACCAGCGGAGGAGTTTTCTGACGTTGATCTTGAAAGCACTCTCAAAGAGCTTCTCGATTACGCTGTGGAAAAGGGTCTTACGGAAAATTCCATTGTATACAGAGATCTTTTTGACACAAAGCTCATGGGGCTTCTTACTCCAAGACCGTCAGAGGTAGACACAAAGTTCTGGGGACTTTACAACCACCAGTCTGCAAAGGTCGCAACTGACTATTTCTACAAACTTTCGCAGGACACGGACTACATAAGAAGATACAGGGTAAAGAAAGATATGCGCTGGATAGCTCCAACAGAGTACGGCGACCTTGATATAACTATCAATCTTTCCAAGCCTGAAAAAGACCCGAAAGCCATTGCGGCGGCAAAGCTTGCAAAGCAATCGGGATATCCTAAGTGCCTGCTGTGCTATGAGAACGTGGGATATGCAGGACGAGTGAACTCCCCTGCAAGACAGAACCACCGTGTTATATCCCTTAAAATAAACGGCACAGACTGGGGACTTCAGTATTCCCCATATGTTTATTACAACGAGCATTGTATCCTTTTCAATAAAAAGCATACGCCCATGGTAATAGACCGTTCGGCATTTGAGAAGCTTTTTGACTTTGTCAGACAGTTTCCGCACTATTTCATAGGTTCAAACGCTGACCTGCCGATAGTCGGCGGTTCGATACTCTCCCATGAACATTTCCAGGGCGGTCATTATACTTTTGCAATGGCGAAAGCCCCTGTTGAAGAAAAGATAGTTTTCAAGGGCTTTGAGAACGTTGACGCAGGTATCGTCAAATGGCCTATGTCAGTTATCAGAATAAACAGCGAGGACAAAAATGCTCTCGTTGACCTTGCTGACAAGATACTCAAAGCTTGGAGAGGCTACACCGATGAAGAAGCGTTCATTTACGCTGAAACTGAAGGCGAGCCGCACAACACTATCACACCTATCGCAAGAATGAGGGACGGCAGATATGAGCTTGACCTTGTGCTTAGAAACAATATCACCACAGAGGAATATCCTCTTGGCGTTTATCACCCACATCAGGAGCTTCACCATATAAAGAAAGAGAACATCGGTCTTATCGAAGTAATGGGTCTTGCGGTGCTTCCGTCAAGACTTAAAGGCGAAATGGAGAAGCTTGCTCAGGTTCTGGTCACAGAGGGCATAGAGGGTGTACGCCGTGACGAGATGATAGAAAAGCACGCTGATTGGGCTGAGGAGATATCAAAGAGAAACAATATAACAGCCGAGAACGTTCACGAGGTCTTGCAGAAAGAAATAGGCATCGTGTTCGCAAAGGTGCTTGAACATGCAGGCATTTATAAGAGAAACAAAGACGGAAAGGCTGCATTTGAAAGATTTATAGACTATGTGAACAACAAGTAATAAAGAAAGAGGTGAACGCCCGTATCTCGCAGGAGAGATCCTGCAAGGGTGCGGGCTTTTTTATGCTCAGATTTACAAGACGACATATAAAGGAAACAGCAATAATTCTGGCAATAGTCATTTTTATAGGCACACTGTGGTTTTTAGGCTACAAAAGGCATATAAGAGATACGATCAATCAGGCTTATGACGTTACGCCCATATCCGCCATACAGTTACAGCTTGCTTCGTCATCAAAGGCTGATAAGCTTATGATAGTGGCTCACCCTGATGACGAAGTGCTTTGGGGCGGAGGACATCTTTATGATAAAGGCTATCTTGTTGTGTGTGTAACAAACGGAAGAAATAAGGTGCGTTCTCAGGAGTTCAAGGACGTGGTGAAAGCCTCGGGAAACGAGTGTATAATGCTTGAATATCCTGATAAAGTCAGGGGTAAGCGTGACGATTGGGCGCTTGTTAAGGACGGTATCGAATCTGACCTTGAAAAGATAATGACCTGCAAGGATTGGAAGCTTATAGCTGTGCATAATCAAAAAGGCGAATACGGTCATATCCACCATGTAAACGTGCATAATTACGTCACTGAGATATACGACAAGAACAATATCCAATGTGACCTTTACTGCTTTGGCAAGTATTACAAGGCTAGCCGTCTGAAGGTGGTGGGCAACACTTTGCCAAAGATATCAAAGGAGAGATACGAGTTCAAGAAAAAGCTTGCGGATATGTATACCTCTCAAAAGAAAACTGTAGACAAGCTGTGGCATATGGCTTATTATGAGGATTGGACGCTGTATAAACGCTACAGTGAACACCCTGAAATGAAAAAACAAACTGCAACTGCGCTGGGAGTGGCTGTGAATGAAGCTCAGTAAGAAAAATATAATACATCTGTGTGTGCTTACAGGGATATATCTTCTGTTTGTCCTTGCGCTCACAAGGTTTAAATACGCCTATGGCTCTGAGCTTGATTGGGGCGGACAGCACTATGCTATCCCTGATTATTTCAGAAAGCTCTTTTACAAAACAGGGGACTTTTTTCCCTCCTTTGCCCCGAACATAGGTTGTGGTGAGAACATCTATAATCTGTCATATTATGGACTTTATTCGCCTATAATACTTTTTTCTTATCTTCTGCCCTTTGTGAAAATGTCAACCTATATACAGATAGTATCCATAATAGGCATTATAGCAAGCCTGTGGATATTCTATATATGGATGCGGCAGAAATTCACAGACAACACAGCGTTTGCACTGAGCTTTGTGTTTCTCTTTTCAGCGCCCCTTATCTTCCACAGTCACAGGCACATAATGTTCGTGAATTATATGCCGTTCCTGCTTTTGGGTTTTATGGCTATCGAGGATTATTTTGAGGGCAAGAGAAAATACATGGTGACGCTTTGGGCATTTTTGATGCTCATGACAAGCTATTTCTTTGCAGTGTCGGGTCTTGCGGCAATGGCAGTGTATGGTGTTTACCGCTGGCTGAAAATAAATGAAAAGCCAACTTTCAAGAAGTTCTGCAAAGACGGAACAGCATTCGCTTTCAGGCTTATCCTAGCAGTGATAATAGCGTGCGTACTTATCCTGCCGACACTGCACTGTATGCTCTCAGGCAGAGAGGCAGGCAACAGCCATGTTGATCTCAAGTCGTTCATACCAGGTGTAAACTTGAAATTCCTGCTCTATTATCACTACTCAATGGGGCTTTGCCTTTTCACAGTGCTTAGCATAATATCGGCGGTGTTCTCAAAACAACGCTATAGAAGATTTCTTGGGATCGTTATGATGGTAATAGCCACCTGCCCTATAATAGTCTATATGTTAAACGGCACACTGTATGTTGACCCGAAAGTTCTTATACCTTTCCTTCCTCTTGGTATGCTCCTTTTCGGACACACCTATTTTGATATAATAAGAGGAAAGTTAAAGCTTAAACCACTTGCAGTGATAACCCTTTTAGTTGCACTGGCAGGAGTTTTCTGGTTCAAGACCACCAAAAAAGTGGAGTTTTATATTATCCTTGACTTTGTTGTGCTTATGTCGAGCCTGTTTGTATACAGACGTTGCAAAAAAGAGTTCATACTTAATATAGGAATGTCCCTTTGCCTCGTGGTATCCACAGTATATGCAAACTTTGCAGACAAGCTTGTGCCTTTAAGTGAGCTTGAATATGATAACAGCAGTGATATGAATACGCTTGCAGATTATGTCGGCTCGCAAGAGGAGATATCGAGGACTTCAAACTGCGTTGACGAAGTGAACACAGTGAACATGATATATAATGCAGATTATTACACCATGTCAATATATTCCTCACTGCACAATAAAGATTACAACAAATTTTATTACAGCGAGATATACAACGAAAATTCATACCGCAACACTTCCCTGACCACTCAGACACGAAGCCTTATTGCTGATATGTATTTTTCAAACAGATATCTTATCACTGACGACCCGGTAAAGGCAGTGTCAGGCTACAAGAAGATAAAAGAAAGCGGAAGCCTTTCTCTTTATGAAAACAATGACGTTCTACCTTTCGGATATGCTACCAATGCTCTTATCGGCAGACAAGAATATAATTCCCTGAATTATCCTTACTCAGTGGAAGCTCTTTTCAATAATATAATAGTTGAGGATAAGACGGAAAAGTCATTTTCATCTGATATCAAAAAAGTACGCTCCATCAACTTTACAGAGTGCGACCAGATAAAGCGTGAATGGGGAAAATACACCATTGACGCCAAAAAGCCTTTCACTCAGGAGATAACGCTTCCCGAAACGCTCACGAACAATGAGATAATGTTTGTATCTTTCAATGTGAACAACGATATAAAGGGTGGCAGAAAGGACGCTTGGGTGTCCATAAACGGCAATAAAAACAAGCTCACTGCACCTGATTGGAAGTATTACAATAATAACAGACGTTTTGAATACGTCATAACCACAGGTCAGGACTATAGTGCAGACAGCGTTAAGGTGAATTTCTCTGACGGCAAGTATGAGATAACCAACGTTCGCTGTTATGTCATCGACAAAGACAGCCTTGTGCGTGACGTTGACCCGTTCATGATAGACAAGAAGACCTCTCACGGAGATGTGATAAACGGCACTATAGACGTTAAAAATGACGGCTATTTCACCATTTCCATTCCGTATACCGACGGCTTCACCGCTGAGATCGACGGCAAAGAGGTGCAGTGTGAAAAGACCGACACTGCATTCCTTGGCTTTAAGATACCAAAAGGCAGCCACAGCATAAAGATAACCTTTACCGCACCGTTGCTCCACGAGGGCATAGTTCTCTCAGGTGCAGGCTTGCTCATATTCATAGTATGCGTTATTATTGACAGAAGAAAATCAAAAGCTTCAAAGTAGTAAAATAAAAGCGACAGAAATCTGGATCTGTCGCTTTTTTTGTCGTATGTTTAGGTTTGTCTATTCACTTATTACATAAAATATGATAAAATAACAGAGTGATTGTGTGACTTTTGTCAAAGGTTCTGTCTGAATCCCTCACCAATGGTAACATTTTCGTATGCAAGCTCACGCATTTTCAGCATTACGTCATGTGGAGTTTCTCTCATTCCGCCCGTTGCCCAATCTATTATTATTCCACAATAGCCATGAGAATAAAAATCGGCAAAGAACTTTGCCTTATCGGAACGCTTTCTGGTTATAGCAACAGCGTGATAGAAAAATCTGATGAACAGCTTGTGCATACTTCTGAAAAGATAATGCTCGAATATCTTTTCGTTGCTTTTTAGCGTGTTTGAGTAAAAGCGCTTGTCTTTGAGCATATTTACTAGAAATCCTTCAAGACGCTCATACCAGTTGTCGTAGTTTACGCCTTTGGTGATGTCAGCGAAAAGCTCGTGAAGATAGATATAGCTCAAAAGCTCATATTTATCCTGAAAATGGTAATAAAAAGACTGGCGGTTAAGACCGCACTCACCTGTTATATCGGATATGGATATTTTATCAAAGGGTTTTTGCTCGCAGAGTTTTTTCAGTGAATCACACAAAGCACTTTTGGTTATCGCAGAGCTTGACATTTAACTACATTCCTTTCAGATTCATAACGACAAAAGGTCTTTTTTGAGGAAAAATCAGACTAAGCTGGATTAATGTCAAAAAAGCAGACAATTTGCGCTAACTTTTATTATATCATAAATTTATGAAATTTCAATAACTTTTTATAAATATTTTATCATTATCATATTTTTCACAGGGGGAAACGGCATGAAAAACAATATCATCACAGAATTTATAAATGGTCAAAGCTGTAGAGCGTATGAAGCCCTGGGGGCAGTAAAAATAGAGAACGGCATAAGATTTTCCACCTATGCGCCCCATGCAAGGAAGGTAGAGCTTTGCCTGAATGGAGATATTATCCCTATGGAATGTGATGAACGTGGGGTATGGAGCGTTGAACGCCCTGCAAAAGAGGGTGACATTTATCAGTATGTTATCACAACGCCTACTCTTGAAAAGCACTACCGCTCAGACCCTTTTGCGGTGTACAGCGAGTTAAGACCGAAAAATGCGTCTGTGGTTTATGATATCAACAGCTATAGCTGGAATGACCAAGAATGGCTCTCAAAGCGCGACAAATGCTATGAAAAGCCTATGAACATATATGAGGTACATTTCGGCTCGTGGCGAATAAAAGAGGGAAAAGAAGAAACCGACCGCTTTTACACCTATGAAGAAATGATAGACCTGCTCATACCTTATGTAAAGGAAATGGGCTATACCCATATCGAGCTTCTGCCACTGACGGAATATCCTTATGACGGCTCATGGGGCTATCAGGTGTCGGGATATTTCTCCGCAACCAGCCGTTACGGCGACCCTAGAGGGCTTATGAAGTTCATAGACGCTTGTCATGCGGAAAATATCGGCATTATTCTGGACTTTGTACCCGTACATTTTGTTCGTGATTTCTATGCCCTGCACATCTATGACGGAGGCTTCCTCTTTGAAAGCGACAACGAGTATGACAGATACTCCGAGTGGGGTACTGCCCTGTTTGACTACACAAAGCCTCATGTGCTCAGCTTTGTAAAATCCTCAGTTAATTTCTGGATAGAAAAATATCATGTTGACGGATTGAGATATGACGCAGTTGCAAACCTTATATATCGTCACGGCCACACTGATGACGCTGTGAACGACAGCGGTATATGGTTCTTGAAGAACACTAATTACACCATTCAGAAAATGCACCCTGACGTTATGCTTTTCGCAGAAGATTCCACCAACTACACAAAGGTAACTGCCCCTGTTGAGTTCGGCGGTCTTGGCTTTGACTATAAATGGGATCTGGGCTTCATGAACGATACAATCAATTATATAAAGACTCCGCCTTTTGAACGCAGAAATCATCACAATAAAATGACTTTCTCCATGAGTTATTTCTATAATGACCTTTTCATTCTTCCTTATTCTCACGACGAGGTAGTTCACGGCAAGAAAACCATGGTGGATAAGGTGTTCGGCAGTCAGCAGGAGCAGTTTGCTACCATAAGAGCATTGTATACTTTCCAGTTCACTCACCCTGGCAAGAAACTCAACTTCATGGGCAACGAGCTTGGCGAATATCTTGAATGGCGTGATGAAAAAGAGCTTGGCTGGAATTTGCTCACATATCCTATACACGATTCATTACACGAGTATGTGAAAGCACTCCACAAGCTTTATGTTGAACAGCCTGCACTGTATAAGTCCGACTATAATTCCACATCTTTCCGCTGGATAGACGCAGACAACAAAAATCAGTGCATTTATGCCTACCGCAGAAGCGACCCTTCCGGCAAGACGCTTTATATGGTGTTCAATTTTTCCGGAAGCTATCAGAACTATAGCCTGAAGGTCGAGCAAAACGGAGCCTACAAAGAGCTTCTCAACTCTGACCGTGATATTTATAGTGGATCAAACTGCATAAACAGCGGTCTTTATACCACAAACTATAAGCTGCCACTCAGACTCGCACCTCTCAGCAGCGTTATAATTACCACAGAATGAGAAAAAAATATTAAAAATCATAAAATACTATTGCAAAATGGCGAAATATGCGTTATAATATGAGTGTATGTAATATACAACATTTACACCAAAATCATTTGAGAGGAGTTATGTAAATAATGGTTTATTCTCACGAAGTTGAAACAATGTGCCCTATCGCTCAGGGCGTTGCTCACGGTGCAGCTCCAATTCCAGAAGAAGCAAAGTGGGTAAAAGCTAAGGAAATCAAGGATATCTCAGGCTTTACACACGGTATCGGCTGGTGTGCTCCACAGCAGGGCTGCTGCAAGCTGACACTTAACGTAAAAGAGGGCGTTATCCAGGAATGTCTCGTTGAAACTATCGGCTGCTCAGGTATGACACACTCTGCTGCTATGGCATCAGAGATCCTTCCAGGCAGAACAGTTCTCGAGGCTCTTAACACAGACCTCGTTTGCGACGCTATCAACACAGCTATGAGAGAGCTTTTCCTCCAGATCGTTTACGGTCGTTCACAGAGTGCATTCTCTGAGGGCGGTCTTGTAGTAGGCGCTGGTCTTGAGGACCTTGGTAAGGGACTTCGTTCACAGGTAGGTACTATGTATGGTACACTTGCAAAGGGTCCTAGATACCTTGAAATGACAGACGGCTATGTTACAGGTCTTGCACTTAACGAAGATGACGAGATCATCGGCTACAAGTTTGTAAACTTCGGCAAGATGATGGACTTCATCAAGGCTGGCGACGATGCTAACACTGCTTTTGAAAAAGCACAGGGTCAGTACGGTAGAGTAGCTGACGCTGTTAAGATCGTTGACCCAAGAAAAGAATAAGGAGGATTTGTTACAATGGCTTTATTTGAATCATATGAGAGAAGAGAAAAGCAGATCCTTGCTGTTATCAATCAGTACGGTATCAACACTATCGAAGAGTGTGCTGACGTATGCAAGGCTAAGGGTCTTGACATTTATAAGCTCGTTGAGGGCATTCAGCCTATCTGCTTTGAGAACGCTAAGTGGGCTTACACAGTAGGCTGCGCTATCGCTATCAAGAAGGGCTGCACAAGAGCTGCTGACGCTGCTGCTGCTATCGGCGAGGGACTTCAGGCTTTCTGTATCCCTGGCTCTGTAGCTGACCAGAGAAAGGTTGGTCTTGGTCACGGTAACCTCGGCAAGATGCTTCTTGAAGAGGACACAGAGTGCTTCGCATTCCTCGCAGGTCACGAATCATTCGCTGCCGCTGAGGGTGCTATCGGTATCGCTGAGAAGGCTAACAAGGTTAGAACAAAGCCTCTGAGAGTTATTCTTAACGGTCTTGGCAAGGACGCTGCACAGATCATCGCTAGAATCAACGGCTTCACATATGTTGAAACAGAAATGGATTACTACACAGGCGAAGTTAAGGAAGTATTCCGTAAGGCATACTCCGATGGTCTGAGAGCTAAGGTAAACTGCTACGGTGCTAACGATGTTACCGAGGGCGTTGCTATCATGTGGAAGGAAAACGTAGACGTTTCTATCACAGGTAACTCAACAAACCCAACAAGATTCCAGCACCCAGTTGCAGGTACATACAAGAAGGAAAGACTTGAGAAGGGCAAGAAATACTTCTCAGTTGCTTCAGGCGGAGGAACAGGTAGAACTCTGCACCCAGATAACATGGCTGCTGGTCCTGCTTCTTACGGTATGACAGATACAATGGGAAGAATGCACAGCGACGCTCAGTTTGCTGGTTCTTCTTCAGTTCCTGCTCACGTTGAGATGATGGGTCTTATCGGCATGGGCAACAACCCAATGGTTGGTGCTACAGTTGCTTGCGCAGTTGCAGTTGAAGAGGCTATGAAGTAAGGTTTTAAGCCACTTCACAAATCTTGTAATGCGAACAACGATAAGACTTCGTGTTCAAAAGAATATCAGTAAGGCGTTAGATTTTGTTCTAACGCCTTATTTTTACGCACAAAAAGACCTCCCCATGCTGTAAGAAAGGTCTGACGACCAAACTAAAGCGCAGGAAGGTCAATATCACAAATACAAGCTAAAAAACTGCATAACTCCCATATTAAAAGAACTTTGCAATATCCTCAACAGCTCTCCTTTTAGGTCTGGCAGGGGCTTCTGCAGGATAGCCAACGGCTATAACCGATACTACGATCTCGCTTTCAGGTATTTCAAGCACCTCACGGAGCTTCTCCCCGTCCCTGATACCCATTACAAGCGAGCCTAAGCCAAGCTCAGCCGCTTTGAGAAGAAGTATCTCATTGTGCAGACCAAGATCGTAAAAGCCCCAGCCATTGCCGACTTCATTATCAGGATCACCCTCTTTGTCAAAACCTGCTCTTGTATGTACAAAAGTCGTTACAAGAAGCGCCGCATTTTCAGACCTTTCTCTGTTAAATCCAGGCAAGCACTCCTCTCTTACCCTCTTTGTCATCTCGTCACTGAGAACACAGTAATACCTTGCAGTTTCAGAGTTTTTCCACGATGGTGCTTCTGTTGCAGCAGCTATAAGAGTTTCTATCTGCTCTTTTGTTACCTTTTTACTGCCGTCATATTTTCTTATGCTTCTTCTGCTTTCAATAAGCTTCTGAAATTCCATTTATATCTCTCCTTGTCAAAATGTGAGGCTCACGCCTGTTTCAGATACAATTATAACATATCACTTCCACCATTTCAAGTAGCAAAAGCCCTTGAAATGTTCATATTATTGTGATACAATAACGTAAAGACAATATGGGGGTGCAGACTATGAGCTTTGTAAAATTCGAGAACGTTTATAAAAGATACAAAATGGGCGAGATAACCATAAATGCCGCAGACGGTGTTTCATTTGAGATAGAAAAAGGCGAATTTGCTGTTATAGTAGGCGCAAGCGGTGCAGGAAAAACTACTATACTTAATATGCTCGGCGGCATGGATACCTGCGACGAGGGCAAGATCCTTGTTGACGGCAAGGACATTGCCACTTTTAATAAAAAGCAGCTCACAACATACCGCAGATATGACATAGGCTTTGTTTTTCAATTCTATAACCTTGTGAATAATCTTACTGCTAAGGAAAATGTAGAGCTTGCCACACAGATATGCGCTCATGCCTCACAGCCTGAAGAAGTGCTGAAAAAAGTGGGACTCGAGGACAGAATGAACAACTTCCCCTCCCAGCTTTCAGGCGGCGAGCAGCAGCGTGTTTCTATCGCACGAGCATTGGCGAAAAATCCTAAGCTTCTTCTTTGCGACGAACCAACGGGCGCTCTTGATTACAACACAGGTAAAAATATCCTCAGACTTTTGCAAGATACCTGCCGAAATGACGGTGTGACAGTTATAGTCATAACCCACAACTCCGCAATCGCACCAATGGCCGACAGAGTTATAACCGTCAAAAACAGCAAGGTGGATAAGGTCGAGATAAACAAAGACCCTGTTGACGTTTCAACTATCGAATGGTAATGGAGAAAAATATGAAACTTCTTTCACCTGTCAAATACGAATATGGCAATCTGAAAATAGGCGGAGGCGGCTTTGTGACAGGTATCACTTTCCACCCCACCGACAGCAAAACGCTTTATATACGCACTGACATAGGCGGTATCTACCGCTATGACTTTGATAAACAAACTTGGGCGTATCTGGCAGACAAAGTTACCGCAGACGACCCTGCGCAGACCTATCCCCTTGCAATAGCCCTTGACGAAAACGACCCAAATAAGCTATTTTTCACCTGCGGAGATAAACGCTCAAATTATATCTGCATATCTGATGACAAGGGAGAAAATATAATTCAAAAGACACTGCCATGCAGCGTTCACGGAAACGAAGTTGGCAGAGCCACAGGTGACAGACTTATTTACAAAAACGGCAGGCTGTATTTCGGCTCTCAGACCGCAGGAATTATCTATTCTGATGATATGGGCGAAAGCTGGCAAAGCATAGACCTGTTTGGTGAGAAAAACATCTCGCTTATATGGACAGACAGTGAGGGCAAACTTTTTATCGCAGGCTGTTCAGGTGAAGCAAACTCCCCTGACGGTGTAACAAGAGGTCACACTCTGTATTGCTCCACAGACGGCTTGAAAAGCTTCGTTCCCCTCACCGCCCCCGACCCTGTGAAATACGAAAATTCGTCATATTACGGCTTCGTGCCACAGCGTATCACCAGCGACAGCAGATATATCTACATCACTTTTGCTTCAAGCGGAGAAGTATTCTACGGCGGCATGGGTGCTTATGCTTGCGACACAGGCTCGCTTTCAGGCGGCAAGGTATACAGATACCGCATCGAAAATGGAGTGACTGTTTTTGACAAAGACATCACCCCCGAGGACCATATCCCATGCGGCTACAGCGGAATATGTTCCAACGGCAAAATGCTTTTGCTATCAACTGTCTGCCGAAAAAATGGCGGAGATATGATCTATACAAGCACCGACAGCGGTGAAAGCTGGAAGATAATAATGAATGGTCTTGAATATAGCCGCTTCGATTGGAATATCCCATACATGAAACCACGATACAACGGCGGCGGAAACTGTGTCCACTGGATAAGCGACATAAAGCTTTCACCTTTTGACAGCGACACAGCCTTGTTCAACACAGGAACAGGTCTGTTCATGATAACAGGTCTTGCAAGCGGAGATGTGCTTGTCAAACCATTCTGCGAGGGCATAGAGGAAACTGTTCACCTTAATGTATACACCACTCCCCATGGCAGGAATCGCATTATAGATATCATTGGCGACCTTGGCGGCTTTGCCTTTAAGGACTATGACAGTGACTGCGAAAATTCCTTTGCAAACGAAAATGGCGACCGCTACATCACCTGCCTAAACGCAGACTTCACACTCCAAAGACCCGAATACATAGCCGCAACTCCCCGTGGCAACTGGACGGGCAAAACAAAAGGTGGTCTGATCTTATCCAAAGATTGCGGTTCAACGTGGGAAAGACTTACCATGCCCCGTGGGCTTTCTGAGTTTATAGACCAAAAGCTTGACAACATCGAAAAGCCTAATGTAGACTCAGGTTGGACAGCGATATCTGCCGACGGCAAACGCATAATGTGGGCTGTTGCAGGCGGCAGAGGCTTTTCTAACAAGGCTGTCTGCTATACTGACGATGAGGGCAAAACATGGCAAAAGTCCATTTTTACGGACAGCAGCGGAAACTCTGCAGATGAACACAACGTAAAAATATTCTCGGACTATTACAACAGCGATCTTTTCTTCGCCATAGCAGAAAGAGCAAATCTGGGGCTTTACATCAGCCGTGACAAAGGTGCAACTTTCAGAGAAGTGTCCATAAAAATGGACATAAAATGTCCACGATACGCTCACTATCAGCTTTCAAGACAGCCAGATAAAAGCGGAGTATTCTGGCTTGCAAACGGCATAAAAGGACTTTACCGCTTCGAGATAAAGAGTGACAGCGTGGGTATAAGTGATATTCTTCCTGAGGATAGGATTAACTGCATAGGCTTTGGAAAAGGGCTTGAAGAAACTCCTGCAATGTATGTCACAGGAAATATCAGTGGCGAATACGGCTTTTATATTTCTGATGATCTGGGCGAAAGCTTCGCACGTATAAACACCGATAGACAGCAATACGGTGTTATACACTCAATATGCGGAGATATGCGTGAACACGGCGTTTTCTGCCTTGCCACAGGCTCTCACGGACTTATGTTCGGCAGACAAAAAAGCCTTGCAAAGCCGTGAAAAATGTGGTATAATCAAAATAACATAATTGAAAGGAAGTTCAATATGACCTACAAGGAAGAATTTATAAAATTTATGGTAGACAGCGGAGTTCTCACATTTGGTGACTTCACTCTTAAAAGTGGCAGAAAAGCTCCGTATTTCATCAACTGCGGAAACTATAAAACAGGCGAACAGCTTGCAAAGCTTGGCGGCTTTTACGCTGACTGCATAGCTGACAACAAAATACCTGTTGAAACACTTTTCGGACCTGCATATAAGGGTATCCCTCTTGCTGTTTCAGCCGTTATCGCACTTGCAACAAAGTATGGCATTGACGTTTCTTACTGCTTTGACAGAAAGGAAGCTAAGGATCACGGCGAGGGCGGAATGTTCGTTGGAAAGAAGCTTGCAGACGGAGAAAAGGTAATAATCATCGACGATGTTATGACATCTGGCAAGGCTCTCAGAGAGTCAATGCCAAAGCTCAAAAGTGCCGCAGACGTAAACGTAACAGGCATGGTCATCACAGTTGACAGAATGGAAAAGGCTCTTGACACCGACCTCTCTGCCGTTGAACAGGCTTATAAAGACTTTGGCGTAAAGGTATACTCTATCGTAAACATCAACGATATTATCAAGGCTATTCAGGACGGTGTTGTTGAGGGCAAAGAGTATCTTGACAAAATGCTGGAATACCGTGCAACATACGGCGTAGATCACGATTAATAGGACTGTTCAAAGAAAAATTTAAAGTTATTTTAAAGTTACAAATTGAAATAATTTGTAACAGTATTGTAGTGAAATGTAACTTGTCTGTTCTTGAAGTTACAGCCCCTAAAGGCTATAATATGTAATGTAGAACAGAGAAAGAAAAAGAATGTAAACACTAAGATCAAACTCTTAGCTCGTTTCATCCTCTCCAAAATTTTTACACAAGCAAAGGGCAGCCGATGGGTTGCCTTTTTGTTTTGTCGAAACGAGCATGATAAATGTAAAAAAAGTGTTAAGTGCTTGACAAGTGACGTATATAATGGTATAATAATAAAGCTGATTTGTTCAGCATATTGATAAATACTACATAGAACTACTGTCTAAACTGAAATGATGGGCTTCTATGAGTCATAATTTTAGTTTGGAAGGAGGAAGTCAAATGAGAGAAGGAATTCACCCAAAGTATGAGGAAACAACAATTACTTGCGCATGCGGTAATGTTATCCATACTCGTTCTACAAAGAAGGATATCAAGGTTGAAATTTGTTCTAAGTGCCACCCATTCTACACAGGTAAGCAGAAGCTCGTAGATACAGGCGGACGTGTTGACAGATTCAAGAAGAGATTTAATCTTGACTAATTTTCAAAGGGAACGGATAATTCCGTTCCTTTTTTCTTTTATATGAGGAAACCAAATGGGATATACAACAATCTATGAGGAAGCTCAGGCGAGCTTTACGGAGAAAAAGTCCGAATTTATCGGGCATATCGCACCTGTCAGCACCGCTGATGAGGCTGTCGCATTTATAAACAGGATAAAAGCCGAAAACCGCAAGGCTAGGCACAACGTCTATGCCTATGTGTTGAGAGAGGGTAACGTTTCGCGATACAGCGACGACGGCGAGCCACAGGGTACAGGCGGAGTGCCTGTGCTTGATGTAATAAACAAATCTGGGCTTACAGACGTTTGTGTGGTGGTGACACGATATTTCGGTGGAATACTTTTGGGGGCAAGCGGTCTTACAAGAGCCTATTCTCAGGGCTGTTCAATGGCGGTGAACGCTGCAAGAAAAATGAAAATGTGTGAGTGTTCAAGAATATCCTTTTCCTGCGACTATACACTTTATGGCAAGGTCAGCTATGCGCTGCCTGAATATGGCGTGATAATGGAAAAAGAGGACTTTGCCGATTCTGTAGATCTTGCGTTTCTTGTGAAGTCTGAGCTTGCAGACAATCTAAAAAAACAGCTTACGGATATATCCTGCGGCAAGCTTGAATTGTCAGAAGAAACAAATCTTCTTGCTGATTTTGCGTGAACTTTGTACGACTATACAAAAACATTCAGCCTTTATGTAAAAATAAAGGCTTTTTTGAACTATTATAGTATATATTATATAGAGTTAGTATGTTTTATATACTGTAAGGGGGAATTTTTGTGCTGCCGAGAGAACAAACCGAGTTGTTTGAAAAACAATTTCTGAGCGAAAACGCCTGCTTGTCTGTTGATTCAAAAGGGCGTAAAAAGCCTTGCGAACCTTGTCCGCTGAGGACGTGTTTCCAGCGTGACCGTGACAGGATACTTCACTGCAACTCTTTCAGACGGCTGAAGCATAAAACTCAGGTCTATCTGTCCCCTGCAGGCGACCATTATAGAACACGACTTACTCATACCCTTGAGGTAAGTCAGATCGCACGGACTATCTCACGGGCTTTGCGGCTCAACGAAGACCTCACCGAAGCTATCGCACTGGGTCATGACCTTGGTCATACACCTTTTGGTCATGCAGGAGAAAGGGCTCTCAACGAGCTTAGCCCTGACGGCTTTCACCACTATGAGCAAAGCCTGCGTGTAGTGGACATTTTGGAAAAAGACGGCAAGGGTCTTGACCTCACAGAAGAAGTCCGTGACGGAATATTAAAGCACACTAACATGATAGCCGACACGAAAGAGGGCTATGTTGTGCGATTTGCAGACGTTATCGCCTATATAAATCACGATATCGACGATTCCGTTCGTGCTGGCATTATGACCGAAGAGGATATCCCGAAAAGTATCACCAAGGTGCTTGGCGGATCCAAGTCTAAGAGGATAACCACTCTTGTGACCTCGCTTATCAAGGGCGGAGCTGAAAACCTGCATATGGACGACGAAGTGAGTGACGCCTACACTGCACTGCATAAATTTATGTTTGACTTTGTGTACACAAATCCAAAGTGCAAATCAGAAGAAGTCAAGGCTAAAGACATGATAGCAAAGCTCTATGACTACTATGTTCATCATATCGAAAAGCTGCCTGCCTTTTATATGAATCTCGCCTATCAGTTTGGAATTGACCGTGCTATCTGCGATTACATATCAGGCATGACAGACGGCTTTGCCATTGAGACCTTTAAAAATCTGTTTATCCCATTGGGGTGGACAAAGTATTAGCGCATACCCAAGGAGGAAGAAATTTGCCGCTGCCTATAGATTTTATAGAAAGACTTAAAGCTGCCAACCCTATCGCAGAGGTCATGAGCAGCTATGTCACCCTCAAAAGAACAGGCAGAGATTATGTTTGCCTCTGCCCTTTTCACAACGAAAAAACCCCGTCCTGCCATATTCACCCTGACAAAGAGTATTTTCACTGCTTTGGCTGCGGAGCAGGCGGAGATGTTATCACTTTTACAATGAAGTACAATAATCTGGACTATTGGGAAGCTGTTAAGCTCCTTGCAGAACGTGGCGGAGTGCCTCTTCCGGAGGATAACGGCTATGACAGCAAGCGCACCGATACCAGAAAGCGCTTCTATGAAATGAATAAAACAGCCGCAAGGTTTTTCTATCATCAGCTAAAGACACCACAGGGCAAGGAATGTCTTGACTATCTTATAAATAAGCGTAAGCTCAGTATTGAAACCATAAAGAAATATGGAATGGGCTTTGCACCAAACAGTTGGTCTGCCTTGAAAAGCTATATGCTCTCTGAGGGCTTCACCGAGGAAGAATTGGAGCAAGGCTCGCTTATCTCACGTTCACAGAAGAATACCCGAAATACGTTCGATTTCTTCGTAAATCGTGCGATGTTCCCTTTTATCGACCTTGCAGGTCATATAGTGGGCTTTGGCGGAAGAGCGCTCACACCTGACGATAAGAGAAAATACCTTAACTCAAAAGATACCCTTGTGTATTCAAAAAACAGATTTCTTTTCTCCATGAACTTCGCCAAAAACGCCGCAGTGAAAGATAAGACCATTCTTCTGTGCGAGGGTAATCTTGACGTTATTTCCCTTAATCAGGCAGGCTTTGAGAATGCCGTAGCTTCCTGCGGAACTGCGCTCACCCCTGAGCAGGCGAAGATAATATCCAACTATGCAGACAACGTTGTCATATGCTATGACGCAGATGGCGCAGGTCAGAAAGCCACAACGAGAGCAATAAAAATTCTAGGTGAAACTGGCCTTAAGACCACCGTTATAAAAATGAACGGTGCAAAAGACCCTGATGAGTACATAAACAAATTCGGAGCAGACCACTTTCGTCATTTGCTGAAAAAATCAGACGGTGCAATAGAGTTTGAGCTAGACAAATGCAAAGACGGCATTGATATGGACACTGATATAGGCAGGATAGATTATCTCAAAAAAGCCTATAAAGTCCTTGCGGATATAAGCTCCCCTACTGAGCGTGAGATATACGCAAAAAAGGTGGCGGCTGAACAGAATGTGAGCATCACAACTGTTAATGCAGAACTTAATGCTATACTTAAAAACCGTCGCTATCAGTATAGCAAAAAGGAATGGACTCGCACTATAACTTTCGCTGACAAACGTGACACCATAAACCCCGAAGCCAATGAACACAGACGAGAATCCGCCGCCGAAGCGGGTATCATATATTATCTCTACAATAATCATGACGCCTGCGGAGATGTTCTCAAAAGGCTTCCGCCCGACAAATTCGTTACCAGCTTCAATAGGCGTGTTTACGAAAGCCTGACGAGCAAGATAACAGATTTGCAGGATTGCTCTGTATCATCTTTTAATGGTGAATTTTCCCCCGAGGAAGTGGGTAAGATAACGGAGATACTGGAAAAATACAGCGAACTGGGCATTGACGCCAAGGTCGCTGAGGATTATATAAATGTGCTTTTAAACTACAAGCCGAAGGAGAAACAGGAGGATATATCCGACGATGACTTCTTCAAAAAGTTTGAAGAAATGCGCAAAAAGAATTAGCAAAGATCAACCGATGTAAAAATTGAGATTGGAGTGTTTGAAATGACAGACAAGAAACAGATACTTGATAACCTTATGGAACACGGCAAAACTACAGGCAAGCTCACTACAAAAGAGATAACTGACGCTCTTGAAAAGCTCGACTATGACGTCGAGCAAATGGACAGCTTCTATGATAGCTGTGCCGCAAATAACATTGAGATAATTGATGATATCATCACCGACGACAGCCTTGACATGGTAAACCCGGAAGACGATCTGGATCAGGACGGCGTTGATATTTCCCTTTCAACTGACGGGATCGCTATCGACGACCCGGTTAAGATCTACCTTAAGGAAATAGGCAGAGTGCCGCTTCTTACCTCCGAGGAGGAGATACAGCTTGCAGAAAAGATGTCTAGCGGCAATGAAAAGGACGCTAAAAAAGCAAGAAAAAGACTGGCAGAAGCAAACCTCAGACTTGTTGTTTCTATCGCAAAGAAATATGTGGGCAGAGGAATGAGCTTCCTTGACCTTATCCAGGAAGGCAACATGGGTCTTATCAAAGCCGTTGAAAAGTTCGACTATACAAAGGGCTTCAAATTCTCCACATATGCCACATGGTGGATAAGACAGGCTATAACAAGAGCGATCGCCGATCAGGCAAGAACTATCAGAATACCTGTACACATGGTAGAAACTATCACAAAGGTAAAGAAAGTATCCTCACAGCTTCTCCACAAGAACGGTCATGATCCGTCACCTGAGGAAATAGCAAAAGAGCTTGATATGAGCGTTGAAAGAGTAAGAGAGATAATGCGTATCGCTCAGGACCCTGTTTCTCTTGAAACACCTATCGGTGAGGAGAAGGACTCACATCTTGGCGACTTTATCCCTGATGATGACGCTCCGGCTCCGGCAGAAGCCGCTTCACTTGTGCTTCTTAAAGAGCAGATAAATCAGGTGCTTTCCACTCTTACAGAGAGAGAAGAGAAGGTGCTCAGACTGCGTTTTGGTCTTGAGGACGGACGTTCAAGAACTCTTGAAGAAGTAGGTCAGCAGTTCAACGTTACCCGTGAGAGAATACGTCAGATAGAGGCAAAGGCTCTCAGAAAGCTCCGTCACCCTAACAGGAGCAACAAGGTAAGAGATTATCTTGACTAAGTTTCGGAGGAAATAAATGTTTATAACACTTGAGGCGGATTACGCAGTAAGAATAGTATCCGTTCTATGCCGCGAAAAAGACAAAATGGACGCAAAGACCATTTCCAATGATGCCTGCGTTACACTTCGATTTGCGCTGAAGATACTGAGAAAGCTTGTTGCGGCTGATATAGTGAAGTCATATAAAGGCACGCAGGGGGGCTATATCATAAATAAAGACCCTGCACAGCTTACCTTGAAAGACGTTCTTGAAGCCATAGAGGGTACATATTATTTTTCAAGATGTCTTTCCCCAGACTGCACCTGCAACAGAGGTGCAGACGGTATCTGCTGTTATCAGAAAGCTTTTAACGAGATATCTGAAATGGTAAGGAACAAGCTTGACACATATACCTTTGCGGAGCTTATCGCAAATTCTGAGGAATTTAACCGAGAGGATACTGCTAATGAAACGCAGCAAGAAATTCAAGCTTGACAAGGAAGCTATAAACAAAATAGACAGCGAGTATGACGATCGTGACCTTTCAAACTACACAAATTACGAGGTCTACGAGGAAGAAAAGCCGCGTCACAGATTTCTGAAAAAGCTCGTAAAACGGCTGATAATACTGTGTGCAGTTGTGCTTGTGATAAACCTTGCGGTGCTTTTGTATACAGGCAGACTGTGGTTCAATGAGCCGAAAAAGCGTGACTATCCAATAAGAGGACCTGTTGTAACAGAGTCAATGGGCGAGATACGCTGGAAGAGTTTTGCTAAGCAGAATATCCAGACCGCCTATATAAGAGCCACCAAAGGCACTACCTTTGAGGACGGTGCGTTCCGTGACAACTGGAACGGCTCAAAGGACACTGATATATCAGTGGGAGCATATCATGTGCTTGAGCTTGATACTGACGGCACTGAGCAGGCAGAGCATTTCATAAATGCTGTGGGCGAGGATCTAAGCGGCAGGCTTATCCCTGCAGTGGAGGTAAGACTGAGAGGACTTTACAGACTTTTGCCCCCTGACTATTATGAAGCCGCAGATAACCTTGCAGACTTCTGCGACAGGATAGAAAAGCAATACGGCGTAAGACCTGTCATATACTGCACAGAACGGACGTACAAAAACATCGTTGCTTCAGACAGCAGATTTAACAAGGACAAGATATGGTATGAGAGCCTGTTTTCAAAGCCTGACGAGGATATGGATTGGACGTTTTGGACTTATACCAACCGTGTAAAATTCTCATTCTATGAAAGCGGCGAATATCTCCACATGACGGTATTTAATGGCAGCGAAGATGATTTCAAAAAGCTTATAATATAAAAAAGCGTGTATGTTTTTTTGCATACACGCTTTTTCTATCACATAAAATAAAAACAGGACAAACACTTTCATGTCCGTCCTGTCTGTTTCATAATATTACTACAAATATGTAATTACTTAGCTTCACCCTTGAGCTCTGCCATACAAGCTGCACAAATTGTCTTGCCCTTGTATTCAACGCACTCTTCACCGCTTCCGCAGAAGATACAAGTTCTCTGGAACTTCTTCAGAATGATCTTGTCATCATCTGTATAGATCTCGATAGCGTCCTTAACAGCAAGGTCGTAGGTTCTTCTGAGCTCGATAGGAAGAACTATTCTTCCAAGCTCGTCAACTTTTCTTACAATTCCTGTAGATTTCATAAAATCAATCCCCTTTAAATTAATTTGAAACACAAAAATAGTATTTCATTTAACATAAATCTTATGATAAACATATTATAACAAACATAATTACATTTGTCAAGCGTTATCACCAAAATTTCACACTTATTGTCAAAGTTTTTTATATATTAACTTGATATGAATACTAACTGAAAGGAGTGTTAATTATATTAAGCGTAATAATTGTGATATTGTCCCTATCCGCCTTGTTATGCGGTTTTCTTAAAGGCGACATGACAGCAGTATCAGTGGCTTCTCTTGAAGGCTGTAACAAAGCGGTGGAGCTTGTCATATACTTGAGTGGCTCGATGTGTCTTTGGGGCGGACTTATGAAGATATGTGAAGAGGCTGGCATAACAGCGGTCATTGCCCGTATGCTATCCCCTGTCACAAGGCTACTATTCAGAGATGCCACACACTGCCCCGAGGTCATGAATGCCGTGACAATGAACCTGACCGCAAACCTTTTAGGATTAGGCAATGCCGCCACACCCTCAGGCATAGCCGCCGTGAAAGCCATGCAGAATCTTCCGCCTGCGGCACGAAAGAAGTGCATTTCTATGCTTGTGGTGCTTAACACAGCTTCCATTCAGCTTATCCCCTCCACCATTGCGGCAATGCGCCTTGAACACGGTGCAGTATCCCCCTTTGACGTAACACCTGCTATCATTTTCTCCTCCCTTATCTCCGTGACCGCAGGCTGTCTTATGGTCTATGCCCTCAACCTCAGAAAGGACGAACGCCATGAATTTCGGTGACATTTTCGTGCCTGCGCTTATGGTTTTTATACTTTGCTATGGGCTTGTGAAAAAGGTGGATATAGTGAACGTGTTCTGCGAGGGTGCGACTGAAAACCTCAAAATCGCCGTGGGGCTGATACCAATGCTCATTCTGCTTATGACAGCAGTGGGAATGTTCACCTCGTCAGGTGCGGCTGATATTATAGCAAAACTGCTCCGACCTGTGACCACTTTTCTGGGCTTTCCGGAAGAGTGCATACCCCTTGCCATAGTCAGACCCATTTCAGGGAGCGGCGCACTCGCCTGCCTTGAAACCATTCTTTCAAGCGTTTCCCCTGACAGCTACAGCGGACGTGTGGCAAGCGTTTTAATGGGGTCGACGGAAACCACATTCTACACCATAGCAGTATATTTTTCAGCCATAAAACAAAAGGCTTATCCCTCGGTATTTGCGGCGGCGTGCCTTTCAGACCTTATGGGATTTGTATTCTCTGCACTGGCTGTTAGGCTGTTTTTCTCATAAAACGCAGGAATAAATTTCACATATCGGTACATAATAGACCTATCACAAATATACGGAGGTCTTACCAATGAAAGATATGTTTTGTTTCCAGTGTCAGCAGACTGCACACAACACAGGCTGTGACGGAAAAGTAGGCGTATGCGGCAAAAAAGCCGACACAGCAGTTTATCAAGACGAGCTTATCGGTGCACTTATCGCCCTTGCAAACGCCGCAGAAAATGGCTCGCCAACTGAAAAAACAGATATGCTCATACTCAAAGGGCTTTTTACGACTATCACGAACGTGAACTTCAATAATGTCACCATAAAACAGCTCACAGAGGAGATACACATTGAGCGAAACCGCATCAACTCTCAGAAGTTTGATGACTACGACATGAAAAAACTGTGGAACGATCATGAGGATATCCGCTCGCTGAAATCACTTATCCTCTTCGGAATAAAGGGTATGGCGGCGTATGCTTATCACGCACAGGCACTTGGCAAAACTGACAGCGAGGTGACAAGCTTTTTCTACAAGGCTCTGCGTGCCATAGGCAGTGAGAACGACCCTGAAAAGCTGTTAGGGCTGGTGCTTGAAACAGGCAATGTGAACCTGAAATGTATGGCACTTCTCGACGCCGCAAACACTGACGCATACGGCGATCCTGTCCCTACAGAAGTTCCACTGACCATTGAAAAAGGGCCTTTTATCGTCGTGAGCGGTCATGACCTGCACGATATGAAACTTCTCCTTGAGCAGACCAAAGATAAAGGAGTGAATATCTACACTCACAGTGAAATGCTCCCTGCCCATGGTTATCCAAAGCTCAAAGCCTATCCGCAGCTAAAGGGCAATTTCGGCACAGGCTGGCAAAATCAGCAGTCGGAATTTCACAATATCCCTGCACCGATACTTTTCACGACAAACTGCATAATGCCTGTCCGTCAAAGCTACTGCGACAGAGTTTTCACCACCTCTATCGTGTCATATCCTGAGCTTGTGCACATTGGCGACGACAAGGATTTTACGCCTGTTATAGAAAAAGCCATTGAGTGCGGCGGCTATGACGAGGACAGAGAAATGACAGGCATGAACGGCGGTCACACAGTAACAACAGGCTTTGCACACAACGCAGTGCTGTCAAATGCCGAAAAGATAATAAGCCTTGTGAAAGAGGGCAGGATAAAGCACTTCTTCCTCATAGGCGGCTGTGACGGTGCGTCACCGAGCAGAAGTTACTATTCAGACTTCGCAAGGCTCACGCCGCCTGACAGCCTTATCCTAACTCTTGCCTGCGGAAAATACCGCATAAACGATATGGATCTTGGCACTATCGACGGCATACCAAGGATACTTGACTGCGGACAGTGCAATGACGCATACTCAGCCATAAAGATAGCCCTTGCACTTGCCGAGGCGTTCGACTGCGGCGTGAACGATCTGCCGCTGACACTTGTGCTTTCATGGTATGAGCAAAAGGCAGTGTGCATACTTCTCACCCTGCTTTCATTGGGCATAAAGAACATCTACCTCGGACCGACCCTCCCTGCATTCGTTTCAAAGGGCGTGCTTGACGTTTTGGTGGATAAGTTCCAGCTTACACCTATCAGCACCCCTGAAGAAGATATAAAGAAAATACTCGGCTAAATTTTCGCAGGAGCGTGATTTTTACATTCCTGCTGAGAGTGCTGAAAAAAAACAAGCAAGCGGGACGTCGAGGGCGCCGTCCCCTACAAATGACGTAGCTATTTTATGTAGGGGCGACCTTTGGTCGCTCGCTAACTGTTGGGCTTTTCAACAAATTGGCAGGAGCGTGATTTTTACGTTCCTGCTTTTTTGTCGTAAAAAAATCTTCTTCATTTCTTGTATAGGAGAATAAAATATGATATAATCATATTAAAGAAAAAACAAAAAATCGGAGGTACATAAAATGTCTGAAATAAAATGTCCCCACTGCGGAGAAGTATTCAAAGTTGATGAACAGGGCTATGCGGCTATCGTGGCACAGGTAAAAACGGCTGAGTTTGATAAAGAGCTTGACAAGCGTGTGGCTGATGAAAAAGACAAGGCTTTGAAGCTTGCTAAGCTTGATTTTGACAGCAAGTATACAAAGGCTGTCAATGATAAGGATATGGAGATACAAAAGCTGAAAGCGGCTGCGGCTAACGGTGAGAGTGAAAAGACACTTGCAGTCACAAAGGCGCAGGAGAGCACAAGAGCCGAATATGAAAAAACGCTTGAACAGCTAAAGGAGCAGATAAGTCAAAACGAAAAGCTTATCGCACAGCTTACCGCTCAGACCAAATCCATGACCACAGAAAAAGAACTTGCCATATCAATGGCTGTGGAGAAAGCAAGATCGCAATTCAACAGCGAAAAGGATAAGCTCAGGCAGGAGATATCCCAGCGTGATATGCAGATACAGCAGCTCAATTCTGAGCATACTCTGCAAATGCAAAAGTCAGAAAATGAATATAAAGCGGAGATAACACGTCTTGAAACGGATATCAAAAATAAGGATACTGAAAAGGCGTTGGAGCTTACCACTGCACTTTCAAAAGTGGAAAGTGAGAAAAATTCCACTATTGCAGAGCTTAATGCACAGATAAAAAGCAAGGACGAAGCTATCGCATACTACAAAGACCTAAAAAGCCGTCTGTCTACAAAAATGGTGGGCGAGAGCCTTGAACAGCACTGCATGAACGAGTTCAACAAGATAAGAGCTACCGCATTCAGAAACGCTTATTTTGACAAGGATAACGACGCAAGCTCAGGAAGCAAGGGCGACTTTATATACCGTGAATGTGATGAAAACGGTGTGGAGATAATATCCATAATGTTTGAAATGAAAAACGAGCAGGACACCACCTCCACCAAGAAAAAGAACGAGCATTTCTTCAAAGAGCTTGACAAGGACAGACATCAGAAAAATTGCGAATACGCTGTACTTGTTTCACTTTTGGAAAGCGACAGCGAGCTTTATAACGCAGGCATCACAGATGTTTCGTATGCTTACGATAAAATGTATGTAGTCAGACCTCAGTGCTTTATACCGATAATCACCATACTGAGAAATGCCGCCATGAATACCCTTTCCTATAAGGAAGAGCTTGAAAAGGTACGCAACGAGAATATCGACATCACAATGTTTGAGCAAAACATCAACACTTTCAAGGAGGGCTTTGCCCGAAACTATGAACTTGCAAGCAGACGTTTTGGCGAAGCTATCACAGAAATAGACAAGTCTATAGCACATCTCACAAAGATAAAAGAAAATCTTATTTCATCAGAAAACAATCTGCGCCTTGCTAATAAAAAGGCTGACGCTCTCACTATCAAGAGCCTTACCAAAAATAACCCTACCATGCAGAAAAAATTTGCTGAGCTTAAAGGAGAATAATTGCTGACATATGAAAGGAGTGGCAAAGCCATGAAAAAAGATATCAGAAAAGACATTTTCACAATTATCGCCGTGACTGTCGCCGCCTTTCTCATGGCGCTAAACACAAAGACCTTTGTAAACACAGGCGGTCTTTACCCAGGCGGAATGACAGGAATGTCCATACTCATACAGCGTGCAGTGAAACAGCTTGCAGGCATAATGCTTCCGTTCAGCATCATAAACATAACTCTGAACATAATCCCCGTGTATATCGGTTTCAGATTTATCGGCAAAAAGTTCACGGCATTTTCCTGCGTGATGATACTGCTCAACAGCTTTTTCACCGACCTTATCCCCGACCACATAATCACCCAGGACGTGCTTCTCATAAGCATCTTCGGAGGAATGATAAACGGCGTTGCCATTAGCCTCTGCCTTAATCGTGGTGCAACATCAGGTGGAACGGACTTTATATCCATTTATCTTTCAGAAAAAAGCAATATGGACACCTTCAATGTTATACTTGGCTTCAATGCGGTCATATTGTGTGTTGCAGGCTTTATGTTCGGCTGGGACAAAGCACTGTATTCTATCATCTTTCAATATGCTTCAACAACCGTTTTGCATATGCTCTACAAAAAATTCCAGCAAAGCACCTTGCTTATCGTAACAAACAAGCCCAAAGAGATAGCAGACGCTATTTATGCAGTGAGCCAGCATGGCGCGACCATACTTGACGGCGAGGGGTCTTATGGACACTGCGAAAGACAGATCGTCTATTCAGTAGTATCAGCGGCACAGACCAAAAAAGTCATACACGCTGTAAAAGAAGCCGATCCGAAAGCCTTCATAAACGAAGTAAAAACACAAAAACTCTCAGGAAGATTTTATCTGCCAAAAGAGAGCTGATATAGAAGCGGGCTGAAAAAGGTCCGCTTTTTATTAAAAAAAATCTTGTTCAACCCTTGTACTTTGCGAAAAAATATGATATACTATTAATATATATAAAATCATCTGTATTTGTTTTGTTTTTTTCATTACATTTACAGAAATTATCGAAAGGGTGTGAACTATGCTTGACAGTATCGCTTATGTTATAAACGCTATTTGGGGCGTTTTTACATCAATAGGTCTTAATGACATTGTCGATATTGCTATCCTCTCCTTTCTGATATTCCACGGCATAAAGCTTATTCGCGAAACAAGGGCGCAGCAGCTCACAAAAGGTATCCTTATACTTATAGGCTGCTACCTGCTTGCAGTATTCTTTAATTTGCAAACTATCAGATTTTTGCTGAAGATCTGCTTCCAGTGGGGCTTCCTTGCTCTTATCATAATGTTTCAGCCTGAACTCAGACGTGTTCTTGAAAAGGTTGGACGAACAAGTCTGGGTGGCTTTAATTTCTTTAGCTCAAGTGACTCTGACGACAACACCGAACATTGGAAAAAAGCTATTGACGCTATATGTGATTCTGCAGCAAGTCTTTCTTCCACCAAAACAGGTGCGCTTATAATCTGTGAGAGAAAGACAAAGCTTGGTGAACAGATAGCTACAGGAACGATACTCAACTGCATACCGTCAACAGCGATATTCGGAAACATATTCTTCCCGAATACACCGCTCCATGATGGTGCTGTAATAATCAGAGACGGAATAATACTTGCGGCAGGCTGTTTCTTGCCAAGACCGCAGAAAGACGAACTTATAAACAAACAACTCGGTTCAAGACACCGTGCAGCTATCGGAATGAGCGAAAACTCTGACGCAATAGTAGTCGTGGTATCTGAGGAAACAGGCAACATCTCAGTTGCCGAAAACGGAGAGCTTACCAGAGGATATTCAAAGGACTCTCTGAAAAGACTTCTGGACAATCGTCTTTTGCCTGAAAAGGACGCTAATTCCATTAGAGAAAATTCTTTTGCAGGAAGGGTGATTTCAAAATGGAAAAAGTAAAAAAGGCTAAAAAAGAAAATCGCCATGGTGCAGACTTTGGTCTGAGAATACTTTCCATAATCATTGCTGTAATAATATGGTTTGCCCTTTCTATCACTCAGTATCCTACAATAAATAAGACTATAACAAACGTTCCTGTTGTGTTCTCACTTGACGGAACGCAGGCAAAAGAAAAAGGACTTTCCGCTCTCAACTATAAGGATATCTCCGTAGACGTTGAGATAAAGGGCATGAACTATGAGATAGGCAGCTATACTGCCGCAGATCTTGTGGCAACTGTCAATCTTGATGACGTAACAAAAGAGGGTACCTACGACCTTGACATTGATGTCAAGTCATCACATTCCACTGACAAGGTAACTGTAGTTTCTGTCAACCCTGACACTGTTTCTGTGGAGTTTGACAGACTTACCACAAAGACTATCCCACTCACCGCAGAAGCCCCGCTCATAAGCGCTGAGGAGGGCTATATCCTTAAAGAAACTACCACATCGCCAAGCGAGATAACAGTTGAAGGTCCGAAAAATGACCTTGACAACATAAGCAAAGCAGTGGCACAGATCTCAAAATCAAAGAAAATATCCGAGGACACGACTATCAATACACAGGATATCGTATTCTATGACGATGACGACAACGTTGTTGATCCATCTAAAATAGAAGTCAAGGATACAAAGTCTGTCGATGTGAATTTTGTTATCTACAAGAAAAAGACAGCAAAGCTAAAGGTAGATATCTCTAATTGTACGGATAATTTTGATGTCAGCTCACTGCCGCTGAAGCTTTCCGAGGAAGAGATATCTGTGGTATCGCCAAATCTTGACGACTCAGATACAGAAACGCTCACTATCGGCTCCATAAACCTTTCAGAGATAAACCTTGCAAAGGTGTTCAGCTTCAAGATCCCTCTCAACTCAGGTGAGATCAATATGAATGGCGATGAAAACGTTCGTGTATCCTTTGACTCAGAGGGATACACCTCGAAGGAGTTCACCATAACATCAGACCATATCATCACAACGGGCAAGCCGTCAGGCAAGTCCACTGAGATAGAAACAAAAAAGCTCACAAACGTCAAGGTCTACGGTCCTGAAGATGTGATAAACAATCTTAAAGACAGCGACTTATACGCTGAGGTCAATCTCAGCGACATAATTGACTCTGGTTCTTATGCTCGAGAGGCTATAATCTATTCGCCGACCTACAACAACGTTTGGGGTTTCGGCAAAAACGAGATACAGATAGTTGTTTCAGACTAATAGAATTTTATCGGGACGATCTATTCGTCCCGATTTTTCGGTAAAAACGCAGGAGGATATATGCCAATAATAGTAAATCAAATAAGTTCCCCCCTTAACGCAACAGAGCAGGAAGTTATCTCCACCGCTCTGAAAAAGCTAGGCAGTGCCTCAAAGCACGCCATAGACTGCGAGATACACAAAAGCTCTCTTGATGCACGAAAGCGAAACGACATTCACTTTGTCCACTCAGTTTTCGTGACACTTGACAGTGCCGACCTTGAAAAGAAGCTTTGTGAGAAGAACACTTCCCTGACCTATGTTGAGCGCAGTGTTTACAAGCCTGTCATATCCACAAAAAAAGCAGAGGGCAAAGTTGTCATTGCAGGTTTTGGACCGGCAGGAATGTTCGCAGGGCTTGCCCTTGCCGAACAGGGATATAGACCGATTATTTTAGAGCGTGGCAGCTCAATGGAAAAACGCACTGGGGCGGTACAGAAATTCTGGCTCACAGGCGAGCTTGACACCAATTGCAACGTGCAATTCGGTGAAGGTGGTGCAGGCACATTTTCTGACGGCAAGCTCACCACACGAATAAAAGACCCTCTTTGCAGATATGTTCTTGAACGCTTCGTGGATTTCGGTGCGCCGAAAGAGATCCTCACAAAAGCTAAACCGCATATCGGCACTGACAATCTGCGAAATATCGTCACGGCTATCCGAAAAAGGATAATAGAGCTTGGTGGCGAGGTAAGATTTGACACTGCCCTCACTGATCTGGCTATCGCTAACGGCAAAGTGCAAACTATATCAGCAGGTGAAAAGGACGAAAAAGTGTCTGCCGTTATACTTGCTATTGGTCATTCCGCAAGGGATACTTTTGAGCTTTTGCAGCGAAAAAACATTTTTCTTGAGCCTAAGCCATTCTCAGTCGGTGCAAGAATAGAACATAAGCAGGCGGCTGTGGACGAAAGCTTATACGGTGACCATGCAGGCAATCCACTGCTTCCAAAGGGTGAATATCAGCTTTCATGGCGTGATAAAAACGGCAGAGGTATTTACACTTTTTGTATGTGTCCAGGCGGTACAGTTGTGCCGTCAGCTTCCGAAAGCGGAGGCACTGTCACAAATGGCATGAGCGAGTTTGCCCGTGACGGTGAAAACGCAAACGCTGCAGTTGTCGTGGCCGTTACCCCTGACGACTTTGGTCACTGCCCACTTGACGGAGTGGCTTTCGCACGGTCTATAGAGCAAAAAGCTTATACTCTCACAGGCTCATATAAAGGCGCAGGCACGACAGTTGGCGGATTTCTTGATGGCAAGCCTGAAATAGCAGGCACAGTTTCACCCACCTATGCACTCGGCTGTAAGGCGACAGAGCTTCGTGATGTATTTCCTAAATTCGTGACGGATATGCTGGAGGGCGGCTTGCAGAATTTCTCACGAAAAATGAAATGCTTCGGCGATAAAGGTGCAATGCTCACCGCACCTGAAACCCGTACAAGCTCCCCTGTTCGCATTACACGAAACGCAGATATGGTTTCCCTGAGCGTGGAAAATCTCTATCCCTGTGGCGAGGGTGCAGGCTATGCAGGCGGCATAATGTCCGCCGCCGTTGACGGTCTAAAAGCCGCAATGCAGATAATGTCAAGACAAGCACCATGTGATAAATAACAAAAAAGGTTGTATACTGTACAAATTTTTGTACAGTATACAACCTTTTTGCTTTGTAGGGGACGGCGCCCCCGACGTCCCGTTTGCATTATTTGTCACCCTATAAACAAAAAAGGGACTGTAAAAAAAGTCCCCAAGAAAAAAGGCTGCGATCTTGCCAAAAAGCAAGACAGCAGTCTTTTTTTGTGGTATAATTAAAGTATCATGAATAACCAACCACAAGAATATTATACACCATATCAATTAAAATTTCCAATAGAAATTGAAAAAATAATTGAAACAACTGACCCGGTATATACATTTTGTGAAGTGATGAATCATATTGACCTGAGTAAATACCTGACGACTGAGGACCGCAGGACAGGCCGTCCAAGATATGAAGAAGAAACTTTGCTGAAAGTAATGCTGTTTGCATTTATGGAAAACGGATACGAATCATTGCGAAAAATAGAAAAACTCTGCAAAACCGATATTCGCTTTATGTGGCTGCTGCAGGATAATCCTCCGCCAAGCCACTCGACAAT